>JBEKMU010000058.1:0-18268 GCA_049523555.1 Verrucomicrobiota bacterium
GATGGTATTGCGCGAATCTGACGGATCAGGTGGCAAAATGCCGAATTGGATATGCTGCGCCCATTTTTTTTCATCTGCTTCGAGCCGCGCAACTTCCTCACGGACCATTTGCGCGAATTCGGATTCCTGCGGCTCGCTTTTGAGCAGGGCACGGTTTTGTTCCAGGTCGGCGAGCGTTTTCAAATAATTTTCGCCGTGCGCCAGCAGTTCCTTGAGCCGGGCATATTCGCGGGACAATTCCTGCGCGTGCTGCGGGTTGTTGAAGACCTTTGGGTCGCTCAGCGCAGCTTCGACTTCGGCAAAGCGTTTGCGGAATTTTTCAATGTGCGGACGCAGGTCCATTTTGGATTTTCGATTTACGCGTCAATCGTAAATCACAAATTACAGATTTTTCGGTGGTTGCATTGCAAAAAAGAGACCGCCCACAATCCCAGAAATCGGGATGGCGGGCGGCATTTGCTGAAAAGCTACTTCCTTTTCTTCTTTGTTGTGGAGGCGGCTTGGGCGGCCCGCGTTTTGGCGAGGCGCTGCTGGAATTTGTCCACACGCCCGGCGGTGTCCACGAATTTTTGCTGGCCGGTGTAGAACGGGTGGCAGGCGTTGCAAATGCCCACGATGATCACGGGCCGGGTGGAGCGGGTCTTGATGACGTTGCCGCAGGCGCAACGGATTTCCGCATCCACATATTTCGGATGAATGTCCGTCTTCATAAAATGGGGCGCAAAGTTATCACGAACGAGCCGGATGACAAGAGTGAATTTGCGGCGGGCTACACGCCGTCAATCCACATGCGGTCTTCCCAAACGGCCTTAAGCGAAGTCAGGTTGCGCGAATCCAGAACGTTTTTGGCCGCGGAGAGCAATTTGCCTTTCTTTAGATTGTTCCACGCGTCGCTCGCGCTGATGGCGACAAACTGGAGCACGCTGGGGTCACGGTAGCAATCAATCATGCAGCGCGTGCAGCCGTCCCGGATGAGTTTCGATTCGTCCCACTCATGGATCTTGCACATCGGCTTTTCCCAGAAATGGCAGCGGTAAAGGTCGAGGTTCCAATCGAGATAAAAATACTTGTGGCCGCCGAGGCAGCCAAATTTTTCTCTTTCGCCGCGTAAATGTCGCTGCATTTCGGTGAGCGATTCCGTGGGATTGACGACCGGAAAACCGCTGCGCTGCTTCATCCGTTTGATTTTCTCAAACACCTCAATCAATTCGCTCTTGGAGTAATTCACCAAACCGTTGTCACTAAAGCTGAGATAACTGCTGGCCAGCGAAGTGAGCGGATAGCTGAATGTGCAATTCTTGAAGCCGAGCGCCTCGAGAAAGGCGGGCAGCTTGTCATAATCGTCAATCAACCGGCTCGCCGTAATGCTTGCGGTGGTCTGGATACCAACCGAGTGGAAAAATTCGTTCGCGCGTCTGATTTTTTTGCAAACCTCCGGCAGACCGCGATTCTTTTCGTGCTTCGCGACATCATGCGCGTCAATGGACATGATAACGCTGCTCAAGCCGTCGTTGGCAAAGCCGCGCATGTTTTCCTCGGTCCAAAGCCCGCCGTTGGTGCAAATCATCGGATGAATGCCGTGCTCTGCCGCATACCGCGTCATCGCGCGCAGGTCGCGATGCACCATCGGTTCGCCACCCACGAAGAGGAGGTAGCCAATATGGATTTTAAGCGCGATGTCAATGGCGTCGCGCGCTTCTTGCAATGTCACGCTGCGACGGGCTTTGGGATTGAACTTCGAACGGGCGAATCCACAGAAATCGCAGTCAGCATTGCAAATGTTGGTAATGGCAAACTGAAGATAACCCGGCCCGCCATGATCGAGAACCTCGCCGATAAGCTTGAGTGTGCCTTTCTTGGAGCGTTTGACCGGCTTGGAGAAATCGGGCGCACCCGAAGCTGCCGAAGCGGCATCGGCAACAGGCGGATTTGGCACGGTTGTGACGTTGCTCATTGCAAACCACGACATTGTGCGGCAAGAAATGTTGCGGGCAAACTTTCTTTCGCTGAAGACGACTTTCGGAAATGATTTTCGCTTTGCGCGAAAAGGGCTGAAAGTTTAAGTTCTTCACAGCTTGTCCGATGGTGTAACGGTAACACAGCGCCCTTTGGAGGCGTTATTCATGGTTCGAATCCATGTCGGACAGCCACAGGACGCAGACTAAGACTGCGAGGTCCCCTCCAAAGATGAGAATTATTCTTTTCTTGAGCATGGCTTAGGGACGGCCCAGCGATCCGCAGCCAGGCTAGGCAGGGGGCCGGGAAAGTCAACTGAATGTGTCTCATCCGGTTCTGGCGATGGTGTAATGCTGAACTGGCTATAATCCAAGTGTTATGAACACCGACACGCACAACCGGGCAATCATTTTCGGATCACCCGACAACTGGAACTCGAATCCGAATATTCCATGATCATCGAGTGGATTGGCTGACCGGCCCTCTCGGAATGGTAGTATCATGCCACGAGTACTGAAAAACGCCTGAATGGTGTCATAAGGGTTCAGGTTTACGGGTTATTTCCCTACCTGACCATGTAATCTTTCCGGCTCAACTATGGCACCCTGCGAATGTCTATTTTTCGAATAATTCGTTTACCCAAGGCAATACTGGGGAGTTCGAAAAGTTTATACCACAAAATGCTAGACGGAATTACGGCCAGCCACGTAACTTCACTAAGTAAGAGCTGTACTACAGGAGAATAGTGGTTCCTTGGGAGAACCCCGACGATTGCAGAGAAATAAATCCCGAGAAGTGGCTGGTGTAACAAGTAGATACTGTAACTCCACAAACCGATTTTTCTGAGAACCTCTAATGAAAATGCAGGAACTTTGATTTTAGGTCTGGCCCCGCTTAAAAGCTTGCTGGTGACTACTGCTGTTGCCACAGCAAACAGTAAAAACCGAAAGGGATCCAGTGGTTTTACAAAGTAACTGATAATCGCCAAAGCAAGCCACAAAGTCGGAGAAGTTTTTATAAAAGGCAACGTTTGGTTTTTTAAAAATGCGTCAGCGATAAAAGCGCCAATTGCCCAACTGAACCAGTAACCCAATGGCGAGTTGGCAAATAACCAGGAAATGTGTCCCCCAATAGTGTCTGTAGCACCCACCGTTTGTATCAGACCGTCCATGCCGCGTATCAACGATTCACAGCCTGCAAGGATAACCAGGGTGCGACGCCACCCAAGTTTGGCAACCAGCACAAGCAACGCCGGATACAGCAAATATAATTGTGCTTCTATAGCCAGGCTCCAAAATGACCCGTTGATTCCCGTGAATGTTAAGGGATGACAATTATGAATGAGAAATAAATGTGTTAACAGTTGCATCCAAACATACTGGCTGTGGAAGTTCAACCGTGTATATTTCATAACAAGCAAAGTAAAAAGAATCAGAGCTGCAAGATATGGAGGGTAAATGCGGAAAAATCGTCTGATGAAAAAACTACCCCACCTCTGTCCCTGTTGTTGGAAACTCATATGAATACAAAACCCGCTGACGACAAAAAAAATGGCAACACCCGCCTGCCCAAAACTGAGCGGAAGAAAACAAAGGAATGAAACGGGGACAGAAAAGTCCCGGAACCAGCCCCTCCACGGCAGCTCGTCATGTCCACAGGCAGTGCTGAGGGTATGGACAAGTAACACTGCTATAATGGCAATGCCCCGGATGTAATCTAGAAGTTCAACATGTTTGACGGAACTTTTCATTTAATTCTGGCATTACATACAGGGGAAAGTTGAGCGCGGCGGGATTCATTACACCTTTTCGCGGGACACCAATCTTCGGCAGTTTTCTTCCGCCCCATCCGCGCGCCGATTTTCTTGGAGGCGCAATTCCGTTGGGCGTTGAGATTCTCGACTTTCGCGAGGATTTTCCTCCGTTGCTCGTCGAGCTTGGGCAGTTCGTCAACCTTGGCGTCATCCCCCGCTCCGCACGTGGCAAGGCGTCGGCGCGCAAAATCCGGCTCGTTACGAATCAATTTGATGCCGAGCACCGGCAAATTATAGGAGCGAAACCGACGACGGCAAGGCGGAAGGCTGAACTGGCCTCGGACCAACTGGCCCGAGGCGCTGGGCGCAGAGGGAAAGACTTTCAGAAGTGCGAATGGAGAATTAACGCTTTGCCTGTGGCGAGAAATGGTCAAAATAATTCAGGTTTTGCCGTTTAGCGGAACCTCAAACCGAAGTGTTCGCAAACCAGACAAAGCGGGCAGCCAAAAAATTCTTCAGGTCATTTTTCGAGATCAGTTTCGCAAGCGTTACAATCCTCCATGTTCATTTCCCAATCTTTTTGTCCATTTGCGCCCCAACGTTTCAGGCAAACCATGAGGATGCTAATGTCCGCAGGCGACACGCCCGAGATGCGGGCAGCCTGGCCAATGGTGGCCGGGCGAATTTTTGAGAGCTTTTGCCGTGCCTCAAGCCGGAGACTGGGAACGGCTGAGAAGTCAAAGGTGTCAGGGATCGTTTTGTTTTCCAAGGTCTTGAATTTTTCCACCTCCAATTCTTGACGTTCAATGTAGCCGGCGTATTTGATGGCAATTTCGACTTGTTGAACGACCTCCTCAGTCAACGCTTCATTTTGATTTGGCAAATCTTTGTAATTAACCTCCGGCCGAGAAAGGATTTTTGCCAGAGAATCTGAATCATAATATATTTTGTATAAACGAGTTGTCTCATTATTAATCGCTTCTTGTTTTGCCCGAAATTTTTGAAAGTTACGATCCGGCAAAAGGCCGATTTCGTGACCGATTTGAGACAGACGAAGGTCGGCATTATCTTGGCGAAGCAAGAGACGGTATTCGGCCCGAGACGTGAACATTCGATAAGGTTCGATTGTTCCTTTCGTGATCAAATCGTCAATCAAAACACCGATGTATGCCTGGTCACGCCGAAAGACAATGGAATCAAATCCCTTCACACGGCGGGCTGCATTTATTCCGGCCATGAAGCCTTGGGCTGCCGCTTCTTCGTATCCAGATGTACCATTGATTTGACCCGCTAGGAAGAGGTTCCGGCATACTTTTGTTTCGAGTGACGGATGCAGTTGTGTCGGGTAGCAAAAATCGTATTCGACGGCATAGGCTGGGCGCAAAATCTCAGCTTTTTCGCATCCAATAATTGTGTGGACCAGTTCAAATTGCACATCGAACGGCAGGCTGGTGGAGAAACCATTCACATAAAACTCGTCCGTCTCTATGCCTTCTGGTTCGAGAAAAATTTGGTGCCTTTCCTTCTCTGGGAACTTGACGATTTTATCTTCAATGGACGGGCAATACCTAGGCCCAACGCCTTCAATGATGCCCGAATAAAGAGGTGATTTGTGAAGGTTTTGGCGAACAATTTTGTCCGTTTCTGATGTCGTAAACGTTATAAAACAAGGTAGTTGTCCATTAATCCTGTCCAAAATCGAACCCGCTGGATATTTACCGTTTGAATGAGGGACTCCGGCCGGTTTGGTCAGTGAGTGTTCCACGTGGAACAAATCGTCCTTCCAGAAAGTAAAATAAGGTACCGGTTCGTCACCCGTTTGAATTTCGGTCTTTGAGAAATCAATCGAACGGCGCAAAAGCCGGGGTGGTGTTCCTGTTTTCAAACGTCCAAGTTCAAGCCCGAGCTCTTTGAGGGACGATGAAAGATTCATCACAGTGGCATCACCGGATCGTCCGCCTGCTTGCCGGTTTGAACCAATATGCATCAAACCACGAAGAAACGTTCCAGTGGTTATGACAATGGCTTTACCAAGATATTGAACTTCCAGAGTGGTTTCAATTCCAAATGCCTGTCCGTCCTTTTGCAGAATCTTCGATGATTGTCCCTGTTTCACGTCGAGATTTGGTTCTGACTCACATATCCATTTCAGCCGAAATTGGTAAGCCTTCTTATCACATTGCGCACGCGGGGCCCAGACTGCAGGTCCCTTCTTTGTGTTCAGCATTCTGAACTGAAATCCAGTCATGTCCGTGGCCTTGCCCATTTCTCCGCCGAGCGCGTCAATTTCCCGGGCCAGATGTCCCTTTGCAAGGCCACCTATGGCTGGGTTGCACGACATCTGGCCGATGGTATCGACATTAATAGTTAAAAGCAGTGTCTGACAGCCCATTCGCGCCGCAGCAAGTGCTGCCTCGACTCCTGCGTGGCCGGCACCGACAACAATGACATCGTATTGTTTTGGATAAACAAACATGAAGAGACTCAGCCGAAACTAAATTTTGCAGCAAAAGGTGATTCTGCAAGAAGTTTTTTGACCTTACGATCTGGATTCGATGACAAGTGTTCGCAGATCTTGAAAACGTTTTCAACTTCGTCGTCTGCTTTAATCTCGCTTGCGATTTCAGTGGCAGTAAATGGCTGTTGCGCGCATTTGGAAAGAAATTCCAAAACTTGGCGTTGAATTGTTATGACATTGCTTGCGCCCTTCTTACCAGCTTCAACGCCAGGCTGGTGGTACGCGTTAATGTTGATCAACGACGCGTAAAGTCCGACGGCTCTTTCGAACAAGGCGATTAGCACTCCAACAGAAAATGCTGAAACTTCATTGATCGTGATGGTAAGAGACTCTCGGCCCTTCCCCTCCAACGCTTGCCGCGTACCCAAATAAAAGCCGTGAAGAAAATCTCCACTCGTAACTTCAGATTCAACCAGTATGCCCGAATGAAGTCCATCGTTCAACACCTCAATAAAGATTACGTAAAAATTGTTTAACCCATCTATAAGATGTTGAATATAAGAATGTTGGTCTGTAGAACCTTTATTGCCTAAAACCATAATGCCTTGGTTTACTATGTGCTCGTCCAAATCCAATTTCTTGCCCAGTGACTCCATAAAAAGTTGCTGAAGATATTTAGAAAATAGCACCAAACGGTCTCTATATGGCAAAACAACCATATTCTTTGTTCCTTTACCGTTACCTGATTCATATATAGCCAGCGCAATCTGAGATGCTGGGTTAAGTTTAACGTTATTTGACCTGTTTGATTCATCACACAAACGAGCTCCAGCGAGTAGGCTGTCGGTGTCAAGCCCCTGCAACGCTGCGGGTACTAGCCCAACCGCGGACAATTCACTCGTCCGTCCACCGACCCAATCCCACATCGGGAACCTCGTGAGCCATTTGTTGGCGATGGCATAGTTGTCGAGGTCGCTGCCTTGAGTGGTTATGGCGATGGCATGTTGCCCGAAATGGAGCCCAGCCTTCTCGAAAGTGGCTTTGGCAATTAGCATTCCGTTGCGCGTTTCCTTGGTACCGCCTGATTTGGAAATAATGATGCAAAGTGTCCGTTTCAAATCCGCCCCGATGGTCGCCAGAACCAAGTTCATGCCATCGGGATCCGTGTTATCAAAGAAAAACGGCTTGAGTTTGTCTGTGCGTGGATCCCCCAGTGCATGGGCGACGAATTGCGGCCCCAGAGCAGAGCCGCCTATGCCTATCAGGAGGTAGTTTTTGAACGGCCCGCCGACTCCGCGGATCTTGCCGGCGTGAACTTGGGCCGAAACATTCTTTATTTTTGCAAGATTTTCTTCGATTTCTTTGCGAATTTCCGGGGTCGGTGCAAGTGCAGGATTGCGCAGCCAATAATGCCCAACCATACGGTTTTCGTCCGGATTGGCGATGGCACCTTTTTCTAGCTCGGCCATGTCCGCGAACGCCTGCTGTATTCGTGGCTCCATCGCTGTGAAAAAGGCGTCATCAATATTCATCCGGCTCAAATCCACCGTCAGGCCGAGTGCGGGGAATTCGGTGTAATACTTTTGGAATCGGTTCCACCACTCCAGCTTTGAATAATTCATAAAATCAGAAACCCCGTCGGATAAACCCACCGGCAAAGTCTGGCAAGAAAAT
Organism: Verrucomicrobiota bacterium; assembly: GCA_049523555.1. GTDB lineage: Bacteria > Verrucomicrobiota > Verrucomicrobiia > Limisphaerales > UBA11358 > UBA11358. The sequence continues at coordinate 7,842 of JBEKMU010000058.1, forward strand.
AGCGCGTGGTGGCGATTTCGCAAGGGTGCCCGACCCGAAATTAGGCGGAAATCCGGGAACCCGGAGGGAATAATCAAGGTACCCGGCTGACTAAACCGGCAGTGAGATGGTGATGATAGTCCCGTGATTAAAACGAGACTTGATTCGAATGCTGCCGCGATGCGTTTCAATGATGCGACCGACGATGGCCAGACCGAGTCCAGTGCCTTTGGCCTTCGTAGTGGTCAGGACTGTTGTGAGCGCACGGCGCTGCAACTCTTGGCTCATGCCTTTGCCGGTGTCCTTGAATTCGATCAAGACATGCGCCGGTTTGTCACCGGCCGGCGATGCGTGAACGACGCGGGATTTGATGGTGAGCTTGCCTCCGGCGGGCATCGCTTCGGCGGCGTTGAGAATCAGATTCAAAAACACCTGCTCCAATTGCGGTGCATCCCCCGGCACCGGCGGCAAATCCGGTTGCAAATCGCGAATGAATTCGACGTTTTGATTGGCCAGCTTGTGCCGCACCAGCAAACCCAGTTCATCAATCAATTCGTTCAGGTTCACCGGCTTCAATTGGGGTTCAGTCGTGCGCGCAAAGGCAAGGATTTGTTCCACGATTTTGTTCAAGTGCTCGATCTTGGCGTCAATGAGCCGTGCGTCCTTCGCTCGCGGGTCGGCGGCGGGGAATTTCAAATCCAGCGAATGATACAGCAGCTTCATCACCGTGAGCGGATTGCGGATTTCGTGCGCGACTTCGGCGGCGAGCAGACCGAGCGCGGAAAGTTTTTCGTTCTGCCGCAACTGCTCCTCCACGTCCACGGTGCGTTCGTAAAGTCGTGCCTTTTCAATGGCGATGCCGGACAATTCCGCCAGCGCGCTTAAAATGCGGACTTCCTCGTTGGAAAAATTGTACGGTCGGCCGGTGTAAACGTTCAACGCGCCGGTCACCTGCCCGGCAAACAGCAGCGGGACGCTCAATAACGAAACCAATCCTTCACGCCGTGCGACTTCGACGTTCTGATAACGGTTGGACGTCTGGACATTCTCCACCTGCAGCGGCTTTTTGCGACGCACGACGACCCCGAGCAGGCTTTCCCCAACATTCAAACGCGGTTTGTTGAGGTAAGCTTCGCCCGCACCGTAGCTGGCGCGCAGATTGAGCCACTCGCGGGTTTCATCGAGCATCATCAGCGAGCACATCCGTGCGCGCATGAGCAGGCACGCCTCGCGCGTAACGGCACGTAACGCCTCGTCCAGATTCAGCGTGGAGTTGATCGTCCGGCTCACGCTTGCGAGTGACTCGAACAGGCCCGCCTTCAACCGTAATTGCTCGTAAAGCCAGGTGTTGTGAATCACCTTGGCCGCTTGCACCGCGAGCTCCTGCAGCAATTCCTGATCGTCCGGGCTGAAGGCATTTGTCCGGTCCGAATCCACATTCAGCACACCGCGCACCTCGCCGTTGACCTCCAGTGGCACGGCCAATTCCGAACGCACACCGCGCCGCGCCGCAACGTAGCGCGGGTCCTGTGCCACGTCACCGACCCGCGCGGGTTTGCCGGCGCGCGCCACCCAGCCGGTAATGCCTTCACCGACGCGCAACTTGAGCCGCGCCGCCGATGCCGGCAGATTTTGTGAGGCGTGGATTTCCAGAAAGCCAGTCGTGGGGTTGATCAAGACGACCGAACCGCTCGAGGCGCGCATGAGCCGCACCGCTTCGCTCACGATCAACTGCAACGCTTCCTGCGGCTCGAGCGTCGAGTGAATGACATTGCTCACCTGGTAGAGCAAATTAAGCCGCTCATAACGCGACATCAGTCTGAAAAGCTCGTCGTTCACAGTTCCAATTTTCAGTTCCTAGTTTTGAATGTTGGTTTTTTAGCCGGCTTGCAGCTCGCTGAGGCCCTGTCGTTCAAGCTCAAAATTAAAAGCTGAAAACTCATCTTACCCTTGCCGTCATCCACAAGCCCGCTACGCCGAAAATCAGGTTGGGCAGCCATGCAGCCAGCCACGGAGGCAGACGACCGCCCAAGCCCAAAGCCAGTCCCACCTGTTGGAGCACGAAAAAAGTGAAACAAATGAAAATGCTGCCCGCGACGCCAAAAAACAAATTGCGCTGGCCCGAGGCCGCCCCAAACGGAATCGCAATGAGCACCACGACCAGACAGGTCCACGGCGCGGCCAATCGCCCGTATAGTTTGGTCAGCAGCCAGCTTGAATCGGCACGTGACAAATCGGGATGCAGTCTCAGGTACGCAACGATGTCTGCGAGCGGGATGTCGGGTCGGCGTGAAGCGCGGAAACCTTGGTATTCGTTGATTTTGATTTCACTTTCAATTTCCCTGGGCGTTTCGGTGAATTGCGGCATGGCCAGCACATTGATTTGACGTGACGGCAACGGCTGCGCGGTGAGACTGGCCTGCTCGAATTCCTTCACGCCGAAAAAGGTCCAAACGCCATTGGTGTAGATCGCGCGGTCGGCCGTGAGCAGCCGAGGGGCGTTGTTCGTCAGGGTCCAACTGACAATGGGCTTGAGCATTTCGGTCGTCTTGACGCGATATTCACTGAAATGCCACAGGCGATGTTCGCGGGCGTTGACAAAATCGGTAAAACGATTTTGTGTCTCGAGGTCTTCGGGTTTCTGCACGTGGCGGTTCAAAATGCGGTTCGCCCAATCGGTGTTGTGCGGCACAAGAAACTCATTCAGCACAAACAATGCAATGCTGGCCAGAAAACCGACGATTAAATATGGCAGGCATACTCGCCACAGGCTCACGCCCGCCGCGCGCATGGCGGTGATTTCGTTGTGACGCGCGTGATGGGTAAGCGCATAAAGCAAGGCCAGCAGGAGCGCAATCGGCAGCACCGTCACAATAAATTCCGGCGTCATGGCAAAGTAGTACACGATGATGTCAGACAATTGCAGTTTGTCGTCCTGAAAATCCGGCAGACTTTTGAAAGCGTCGAAGGAAATCCAAAAAATCAAAAAACCGCCGAGGCAATACGCGAGCGGCGCGAGCAGTTCACGGAACAAATATCGGTCCAATAGCCGCATTATGCAGGCAGGGTAAGCGGCGAGGCTTGGCGTGGGCAAGTTTCGATGTGGTGGGTTGGCCGGGACTCGAACCCGGGACCAACGGCTTAAAAGGCCGCTGCTCTACCGACTGAGCTACCAACCCCCCAAATGATTCTTTTCTGCACTTGGGACTTGCACCCGGGACCAACCCCGAAAAATTTTCGGGGCTGCTCCACCGGCTGAACTACCAACCCGCCGGAGCGCGGGAAACTAGTCTTCCGCGCCATTCCATGCAAGATTATCCTGCGGCCCAGAAAGCGGTTTTCGGTTTTATTTTCCGCGGCGGCTGCGCTAGATTGCCTCCATCAAAACCGTCACCCGCATAAAATTTTGGGGCGTTCGCGGCTCGATTCCCACACCGGGCCCAGCCACGGTGCGCTACGGCGGCAACACGTCCTGCGTCGAAGTGCGTTCCGGCGACGATATCATCATCCTTGATGCAGGTTCGGGCTTGCGTGCTTTGGGCCGTGCGCTGCTGGCGGAATTCAAGAACCAGCCGTTGAGTTTGACGCTGCTGCTGACGCACACACACTGGGATCACATTCAAGGGCTACCGTTTTTTGCGCCGATTTATGATCCGCGCTGTCAACTGCGGATTTTAGGCGGCAAAGGCGCGCGCAAAGGCCTGGTCAACGCGCTGACCGGCCAGATGGAAAGCACGTATTTTCCCGTGCCGTTCGCCAAATTGCCCAGCAACATCAAAATCGAGGAACTCAAGGATTTCAATCTCAACATCGGCTCGGTCTGTGTGCGGGCGCAGCGCGCGAACCATCCCGGGCTGTGCGTCGGCTACCGGCTGCTTTCGCCCGGCGGCTTGGTGGCGTTTTTCCCCGACGCCGAATCCCGCCAAGGCGGCGAAGACCGGGAGATGATCGAATTCCTGCGCGACGTGGATGTACTGATTCTCGATTCGCAGTATAATTCGGCGGAATACAAAAAGCACATAGGGTGGGGACACGGATGTGTGGACGATTCGGTCGCGCTAGCGTTAAGGGCTGGAGTCAAACGGCTTTACCTGTTTCATCACGACCCGGACCATGATGATAAAAAAATTGACGGCTTGGTCAGGCGCGCACGCCGACTCGTGGCCAGGCAGCGGGCAAAATTGAAAGTAGAAGCGGCGCGCGAAATGCATACGATCGAGTTGCCGGTCAAACCGGCTTCTCGCCGTAGTTGATGGCCATTGCGCCGCCGAGCAAGTTGATGACGCGCACGTTCACGAGTTTCAATTCGCGCATTTTGGCTGCGACGCCCGCCTGCGCCGGATAATGTTTCAACGATTCGAGGATATAGGCGTAAGCCTGGGCGTTGCCGCAAAAAATCCAACCCAGCAGCGGCACAGAGATTTTAAGGTGCGCGAAATAAACCGCACGCCAAACGGCATTCGGTGGTTTGCCAAAATCCAGCACGACGAGCCGCCCGCCCGACTTGGCGACACGGTACATTTCGGCCAGACCCACCTCCCAGTTCGTTAGATTCCGCAGCCCGTAGCCAACCGTGACAATATCAAATGAATGGTCGGGAAACGGAATTTGCTGCGCGTCACCCTGAATGAATTTCAGATTTGGGATTTGGGGTTTGAGATTTTTCTGCCGACGTTTTTCCGCGATTTCGAGCATGGCCCCGCTGAAATCCAGACCAACAACTTCCGCGCCGCGTTGCGCGAGCGCCAGCGCCAGGTCGCCGGTGCCGCAGCACAAATCCAGCGCGCGATCACCGGGTTTCACGGCGGCGAGTTCGACGACGCGACGTTTCCAGCGCCGGTGGAGGCCGAAACTTTGCAAGTCGTTAAGCAAATCGTAGCGCCGGGCAATGGCGGCGAAAAGGTCATTGACCTTCGCGGCACGTTGCTCGCCCGAAGCGTAGAAAACGTTGCTCACACACAGAGTTTAGCATGGTGGACGGGTCCGAAGTCAAAGGGCATAAAATGTGCTTTGCAGGGCATGGCCGGTTTGTTAATTTTTACTGACATCGCTGTTGGGGAAAACGCGAACCGAGTCTCGATGATGACGTTTATGAGTGCTGAATCCGCATCCGGGCGTGCGAAAAAGATTTTGGTGGTGGATGATAACGAGATCATCCTTAAAACAGTTTCTCTGAAACTGCAAGGGGCTGGTTATCAGGTCTCCACGGCGTTGGACGGGGCCGAAGCCGTCGCCGCCGCGCGCAAGGAAAGCCCCGATTTAATTTTGCTGGACATTGGTTTTCCGCCCGACGTGGATGGCGTGCCGTGGGACGGCTTTCGTGTCATGGAATGGTTCCACCGGTTGGACTCGGCGAAAAAAATTCCCATCATCATCATCACTGGCAGCGAAGACCCCAAAAACAAGGAACGGGCCGCGAGCAGCGGCGCCGTGGCGTTTTTCCACAAGCCGATTGACCACGACGATTTGCTCAAGGTGATCCGCTCGGTGCTGGGCGGGCCAACCGAGTCGGCCTGAAATCCGGCTTGCAAATTCCGCGGGCGGGCATAGCCTTCCAAGCTTTCTGGAAGCGAGCGTAGCTCAGCCTGGTAGAGCATCACGTTGCCAACGTGAGTGTCGAGGGTTCGAATCCCTTCGCTCGCTCCAATTCACTGTTTCGTGAAACCCGCTTGATTTCCCGCCCTACTGTGAACATCTTGCGGAATGCCTTTGCCGAACGAATCCGTCACCTTGAGCGCTGAACAGATACGCGAGTTGAACCAAAAACTCGCCGACCTGCGCCACGACGTGAACAACAGCATGTCGCTGATGACGGCGGCGGCCGAGTTGATTAAGCGCCGTCCGGAAAACGCCGGGAACATGTGGAACACCCTTTTCGATCAGCCGCGCAAAATCACCGGGTCCATTTCGCAATTTTCCCGCGACTTCGAGGCGGCGCTGCACATCACGAGGCCTTGAGCGTGTCAGCCCGAACGGCTTTTGCCTTTAGCCGGACAAGCCCCCTGACATAATTGCGCACCATGGAACGGACTGAGGCGGAGTTGATTGCTGCGGTTTTGCGGGGGGACGCCGCGAGCTTCGAGCCGCTGGTTCAAAAGTATTCGCCGCGCGTCTTCACCACTGCCCGCCGTTACGCCCGCCGCGAAAGTGAGGTTGAGGACATTGCCCAGGAAGTCTGGCTCAAGGCCTTTGAAAAGCTCGCCAGCTATCGTGGCGAAGCGCCGTTTGAACATTGGCTGATGCGCCTGATGGTACGGACCTGCTACGATTTTTTGCGCGCGCACCAGCGCAACCGTGAGTCGCCCTTTTCAGATTTGAGCGGGCCGGAAACCGATTGGTTGGAGCGTTTTGTCACCCAACCCGAAACCGCCGCTGACACCGCCGACGCCGCAAAATTGCTCGTCGGACGCGTGCTTGAAAAACTTTCACCGCCGGCGCGACTGGTCATCACATTGCTGGAAATTGAGGACCGTTCGGTCAGGGAAGTCGCCCAACTCACCGGTTGGTCGGTGCCGCTGGTGAAGGTGCGCGCGTTCCGGGCGCGCGCGGAGATGCGAAAAATTCTGACGAAAATGGTGATGGACAAGTATCTGTAACCCGGTGCCATGACCACCCGTCTGATAAATTGGGTCTGTATGAACATCGCCGAACTGCAAAAGAAATTGCTCGCCGCCGCCCGTACCAATGCGCCGGACAACCGCGTGCCTTACGCCTTTGAAAAGCGCGTGATGGCGTTGCTGGTTTCGTGCCCCGTGGCGGACAAGTGGGTTTTATGGACACGCGGTCTTTGGCAGGCGGCTGCTTCCTGCGTGGCGATTGCGTTGTTGCTCGGCGCATGGGTCTTCTTCAACTCGACAGCCTCATCCAATTCCGCCGACCTCGCGCAGAATTTTGAGAACACGCTGCTGGCTTCAGTGGATCAAAACGACCAAGCACAATGAATTCCTGGAAAATCATTCTGGCCACCGTGGTGATTTTTGGTTGTGGCGTGGTGACGGGCGGTTTGCTCGTCAATTACGTTGAACACGCGCATCCGGAAATCCGCCGCCCATTCGCCGGGCCGCGTCACGACCGGACCGATTCCCAGGAATTGCAATTGCCGCGTTCGCAAATGTTGAACCGGCAGTTTGTCGAACAACTGGATGCGGCCTTGCATCTGACGCCGGAACAGCACGAAAAAATCGGGAAAATCATCGCCGACGGCCAGGAGCAAACGAGGCATGTGATGCAGGATAACTGGCAGCGAATTCGCGCGAAACTGACACCGGAGCAACGCAAGAAGTTTGAAGAGTTGATGAAACACCCTCCGCGCCGGCCGCCAAGGTTCACGAATGACCCCTCAGCCTTGCCGCCGGTCAACGTGCCGCCGGACACGCCTCCCGGCGTTCCATCGCCGGGCGCTTGACGTTTTCTATTTTTCCGCCAGCAACGCGCGGATTTTATCCCACAGCGTCTTCGTGATTGTCTCCACGGAACGGTTGCCGTCCACGATGGTGAAGCCGTAGGTCTTCTGCAATTTGCGGAACACGGTTTGCATGTTCATCTGGTATTTCAGGAAGCTGTCGAACATGTCGCGCGACAGGCCGAGGTCCATGCCGCTTTCCCAGTAATCCAGCGCCGCCTTTTTGGAAAGGTTGCGCTGCACCAATTCCTCGGCCCCGACTTCGAGATAGAAAACCGCGTCCGGTTCGAGCGCGATGCCGTAAAGATTTTTCAGCCACGCTTCATCCATGCCGCGCACCATGTCGCGCGCCATGAGCGTGTAAATGTAACGATCGGCCAGCACGATGAAGCCCGCCTTGAGCGCGGGCAGGATGATGTTTTCCAACTGGTCGGCGAAATCCGTCGCGTAGAACAAACTCAGCGTCGTCCGGCTCAAAATGTTTCCTTCCTGCGCCTTTTCGAGTTCGGCGCTGACGAGCGTGGAGCGTTTGAGGCCGACCTGCACCGTGGCGTGGCCGCTGGTTTCCAGCCAGTCCACCAGCCGCGCGATTTGCGTGGAGCGGCCCGAACCGTCCGCGCCCTCGACCGCGATCAATTTGCCCGCCAGGTCTTCCAGCCGGACATGGGGAATGCCATGGCCGTAAAAGCGGCGATGATTGGTTCGCCTGGCGGCTGGCTTGACAACATTCGTTTTCATGCGGCCGAATCTTCCTCCATTTCCTCGACCTTGTTGGTTCGTTGTATGGGTGGCGGCAACGGCAGCGGACTGCGGCGTCGGAAACGTTCCAGGTCAATCCGCTCCCTGACCAGTTTGCGCACGGCAACCTGCTGCGTTTCCACATTTTGATTGGCGTCCGTCACCACGAAATTGAATTCCGCGCTCATCGCCATGTATTGCTTCAGAATGCGGCCCTGAAAGATGCGGAAGCTTTCATAGGGATCGCTCGACAACCGCAAATCCATGCCCGCTTCGAAAAACTTCAACTTGGGCCGGCCTTCGAGGATGCGGTTGAGCGACACTTCCAAATCGGCCTTGAAGAAAAATGTCAGGTCGGGCTGCGCGGCGAAACTGTAAATGCCACGCACCCATTCGGGCGGACAACCGCGCACCACGTCACGCGCGAACGCCGTGAAAATATAGCGGTCACAAAGCACGACGTAGCCCGCGCGCAGCAACGGGAGCAGGTGACGTTCGTAACGGTCGGCAAAGTCCGTCGCGTGAATGAGGCTGAACGTCGTCGGCGTGAGCAATTCACGCTTTTTACCCTTGCTCGTGGCGGATTTCACGAGCTCGGACGAGTTCCACTCGCTGAAATAGACCTTGATGCCCTCGGCCTCGAGCCAGCGCTTGAGCAGATAAATTTGCGTGGACTTGCCCGAGCCATCGAGACCTTCGACGGCAACGAGCCGTCCGGGAAAATTCAATTCCGCAAAAGTTTTCATAACCACGCCTGCCGCATTTTTTTATTCTACACCAGCCGCCAGCAGTCACAAGCGCAAGTTGATAACACAATGATGCAATTTGCGTTTGTTAAATTTGTGTGAAATTAAGTCTTCTTGTGAAAAAAATCACAAATTCAACTTGCCTCGATTTTCCGCGCCGATTACGTTGTTTTGGCGCCCGGTTCAGGGCGCGCTGTGTTTATGCGAACCGAAACCGAAGTGGGTTACAACACGAAGATCGAAGGCGACGTCATCGTCACGCGCGTGGACGCGGCGTTGAATTGGTTTCGCAAAAATTCCATCTGGCCAATGCCGATGGGGCTGGCGTGTTGCGCCATCGAATTGATGGCCGCCGGGGCGAGCCGGTTTGATATTTCGCGGTTTGGCTCCGAGGTCATGCGCTTTTCACCGCGGCAGGCGGATTGCATGATTGTTGCCGGCACGGTCACCTACAAAATGGCCGGCGCCGTGAAACGCATTTACGACCAGATGCCCGAGCCGAAATGGGTCATCGCCATGGGCGCGTGCGCCTCGACCGGCGGCATGTATCGCAGCTACGCCGTGTTGCAGGGCGTGGACAACCTCATTCCCGTGGACGTTTATGTGTCCGGCTGCCCGCCGCGGCCGGAAGCCGTGCTCGATGCGCTGATGAAATTGCAGAACAAAATCGGCAAACAGCCGGTCTTGGAAGAACTCACGGCGGTCGCCGCGTTCAAACACAAAGCCGCTTGATTACCGCAAGAATGCACAAAATGCTCAAAAACGATTTCAACTTTGCGCCTTCTGCGCCTTTTCGCGGCTGATGCAAATGACGTCTCTCGAATTCGCCCAAAAAATCAAAGCCAGGTTCGGTGATTTAATCTCCGAACCGGCGGAATTTCGCGGCGAAGTCACCCTCAAAGTCGGCGACGCCGAGCACATTGTCGAGATCTGTGAATTCGCCAAAAAAGACCTGGGTTTCGATTATCTCGTGGATATCAGCAGCGTGGACAATTACGGCGAAGATCCGCGCTGGATGGTCGTTTATCATTTGCGCGGCCTGACGCACGGCAGCGAATTGCGGCTCAAGACCGACGTGAGCGAGGAAAAATCCGAACTGCCGACCGTCACGACGGTTTGGAAGACCGCCAACTGGCACGAGCGCGAAATCTACGACATGATGGGCATCCGTTTTCGCGGACATCCCGATTTGCGCCGGATTCTAATGTGGGAAGGTTATCCGTATTTCCCGTTGCGCAAGGATTTCCCGCTGGCCGGCAAACCGACCGATCTGCCCGGCGTCGCATTCACCAAACCCGCGCCGCTCGAAGGCGGGCCATTCGTGACGGTGCCCGGCGGCAAAGACGCCATCGAACGTGAACCCCGCGTGCGGACATCGGAGGATTGATTCTGTGAAAACGATTCTGGCAACACTCATTCTGTCAGTTTCAGAACTGGCACTGGCTGTTCTGTTCATGGTGCTCGCGTTTGGCCATACCAATAGTCAGGGTTTGAATCGCGCTTGGTTTGAATACTATGAGCATCCGTCGCCACAAACAGAGGCTGCTTTCAAACAGAAGAAG
>JBEKMU010000059.1:0-18267 GCA_049523555.1 Verrucomicrobiota bacterium
AGTTCGGCCTCGCCGGTGCAAATCCGGTCCAGAATGTTGAGCATCTGGCGCGTGCCGACGCGGCAGGGCGGGCATTTGCCGCACGACTCGTCACAGCAGAAATCCATGAAAAACCGCGCCACGTCCACCATGCAGGAATCCTCATCCATTACCACCATGCCGCCCGAGCCCATGATGGAGCCGAGCTTTTGCAGCGACTCGTAGTCCACGCGTTCATCCAGGTGTTGTGCGGGGATGACACCGCCGGACGGTCCGCCGGTTTGCACGGCTTTGAATTTCTTGTCTTTGGGGATGCCGCCGCCGATACCGAAGATGATTTCGCGCAGCGTGGTGCCATACGGCACTTCGGCGAGGCCGGTGTTGCGGATTTTGCCCGCGAGCGCGAAGACCTTGGTACCTTTCGACTTCTCGGTGCCGAACGTGGCGTACCATTTCGCGCCCTTCAAAATGATCGGCTTGATGGTGGCCCAGGTCTCGACGTTGTTGATATTGGTCGGCTTGCCCCACAGACCGCGTTGCGCGGGAAACGGCGGACGCGGCATCGGCTGGCCGCGCCGGCCTTCGATGCTGCGCATCAGCGCGGTTTCCTCGCCGCACACAAACGCGCCCGCGCCGATGCGGATCTCAATGTCGAAATCGAATCCGGCGTCGAACAGGTTCTTGCCAAGCAGCTCGTGTTTATAGGCCTGGGCGATGGCGACATTGAGGCGTTTGATGGCCAGCGGATACTCGGCGCGGATGTAGATGAACCCGCGGTTGGCGCCCATCGCGTAAGCCCCGATGGCCATGCCTTCCAGCACGCGGTGCGGGTCGCCTTCCAGCACGGCGCGGTTCATGAACGCGCCCGGGTCGCCTTCGTCGGCGTTGCAAATCACGTATTTCGGTTTAGTAGGCGCCTTCGCCATCAACTCCCACTTCACGCCGGTGGGAAACCCCGCGCCGCCGCGCCCGCGCAGGCCGCTGGCTTTGATTTCGGCGATGACCTGTTCGGGTTTCAGCGAGGTCAACACCCTGCCCAGCGCCGCATAACCGTCGCGGGCGATGTATTCCTCGATGTTTTCCGCGTCAATCAGGCCGCAATTCTCGAGGACAATTTTCTCCTGCTTGGCAAAGAAGGCGAAATCGCGCTGGGTGGTGACGACATTGGCGGTGACGTCGTCCTTTGGCAACAGCTTCGTATAAGGGCGGCCCTTGATGAAGTGCTCCTCGACGAGTTTGGGCACGTCCAAGGCCGTGACCCGCTGATAAAACGTGCCCTCCGGATGGACCAGCATCACCGGGCCCAGGTCGCAGGGCCCCATGCAGCCCGTTTCGACGATTTTAACTTCCCCGTCGAGGCCGCGCTTCTTCAGCTCGGCGGCCAGCATGTCCTTCAGCGCGTTGCCGCCGGAACTGATGCAGCCGGCGCCGGCGCAAATCAATATGTGGGCGCGAATCATTGTTAATCACTCCGGTTTCTTTTCCTTGCCGACGGCCAGGTTGTCCACCTTTTTGCCCTTCTCGAGGTGCTCGGCGACAATCTTTTTTGCCTTCTCGGCGTCGAGCCGCGCGTAGGTGGTTTTCTCCCCGCCGGCCTCCTCGACGCGCACGACGGGCTCGACATCTTCCAGGCCGACCTCGCCGGTCACGCGCACTTCGACGTCTTCGAGCCCGCGTTTCTCGATTTCGTCGAGCATGGTCTTCATGACCTCACGCGCGCCGGCGGCGATGCCGCTGGTGCCCATGCTGACGACGACGCGGTACTTTTTGCTGCCTTCACGCAAGGCAACCTGCCGCTGTGCTTTCTCTTTTAACTTTTTGAGTTCTTCCAGGTTCATAATTCGTTTTCTCCTCGCCGCTCCAAAATGGATTGGGGCGGCCTGCCACTTTTTTTTCTGCCGGTTCTTTGGAGCTGAAATGGAATTGTTCTTCGCCGCACAGGTAATGGAGCTGCACGTCCGCCGCCGGGTTGGCGGCGCACAAGGCCAGGATCGTCGTATTCAGGTCGCCCAACGGCGGGCAGTCCACGTGCGACAATTTCATCGAAGTCGTGACGGCGGTGCCGGCGCCCGGTTTGGAACGGACATGGAATTTCCCATCGCACATCTCCGCCGTCTGGCGTAGCAGGGCCAGGCCCAAGCCGATGTCCTTTTTGCGGCTGCGTTTGGTGGTGGTCAGGTCCGCCAACACGCGCTTGAGCGTGTCCTCATCCATGCCACAGCCATCGTCCCGGATGCGAATGGTCAGCAAATCCCGGCGGGTATGCTCGGTGATCGTGATCTGCACGGTACGCGCCCCCGCCGCCAGCGAGTTCATCGCGATATCCAGAATGTGCAATGACAGTTCTTCAAACATACTTCTTCAAGTCCCTTTGGCAGAGGCGCGGGATTTTATCGGGTGACAGCTTGCCGTAAACGTCGTCACCGACGGCAATCGCCGGGGCCAGTGCGCAGGCGCCGATGCAACGCGCGCAATTCAGGCTGAACAGATTGTCCTTGGTGGTCTCGCCTTCCTTGATGCCGAGTTGCAGTTCGAGGCGCTCAAGGATCGTTTTCGAGCCGCGCACATGGCAGGATGTGCCCGTGCAAACGAGAATCTGGTGTTTGCCGCGCGGCACCATGGTGAACAAATGGTAAAACGTGACCACGCCGTAAACCTGCGACAACGGCATCTTGAGCGCGGCGGCGACGTATCGCAGCACGTCGGCGCTGAGATAGCCGAAGAGATGCTGCGCGGCATGCAACACCTGGATCAGCGCCGTCGGCTCGTGGTTGTAGTGCGCGATGGTCTGGTCGAGCGACGCAAAGCGGATGTCCCCGCTGGGATGCGTCGTCATGGCTGGCGCGATGGTTTGTAATTCGCTCATCGGAGTCCTGCCTTCCATAGTTTGCCGGCGGCTTCGTAGGTGGTCAGCGACGTGTTCAACAGCAAAATGCCCTTCTCGCGGGCTTCGGCGATGATAGCCGGCTCGGGTTTGCGACCGCAGGTGAACAGCACGGCGGTGATGTCCTTCATCGAGGCGACCGACACGACGTTGCGATGGGTATGGATGGTGACCCACAAAACACCGGGCTGCGCATTGGCGAGCACATCGCTGAGCAGGTCGGAAATGTAACAGCCGCTCAGAGCGACCTCGGCGAGGTCGGTCAACGGACGCGCCTCGACGACGGTCAAGAGTGCCGGGAGTTTGGTGGCTGATTTCAGTTTCATAGAGTGGTGCCCGCTTTCTGCAGCAATACTGCCGCCTGCAACCGCGTGCCGCTGCCCAGTTCCGATTGGATGGCGAACTCGTCGGCGCAACGCTTGATGTTGGGCAAACCCATGCCCGCGCCGAAACCGAGTTCCCGCGCCAGGGGGCCCGCCGTGGACCAGCCTTCCTGCATGGCCAGGTCAATGTTTTCAATGCCGGGACCGCTGTCCACGGCTTTGATGCGGACTTTGTTGGCATCAATGGAAGTGGTGATGCGGCCGCCGAGGGAGTGGATGATGATGTTGGTCTCCGCTTCGTAGGCAATGATGGCGGCGCGCCGCAGGATTTCGGGAGCGACGCCCCGGGCGCGAAGCGCTTCACGCATGCGCTGGGAAAGTTTGCCCGCGCTCTCGAAGTCGCCCGACTTCACGTCCGTGTTGATGACGACGCGGTGCGCCTTTTCATCCGCGGCGCGCGTGGCGACCAGCGCGGCTTCCTTGGCGAGGGCTTCCTCGGCGCGGCGTTCCAGATGATGCATCAGGCAAATGGTGATGTCGCCGCGGGTGATGACGCCCGCCAGCCGGTTGTTGGCGTCCAGGACCGGGAAACGGCCATACCCGTGCCGGTCGAATTCCGCCACGGCGCGGACCAGTGAAAAATGATCACGCAAAGTCACGATTTTGCGGCTCATCCACTGCTCCACCGACTCGTTGATGTGGCCTCCGTCCAAGGCGTTGATGATGTCTTCGATGCTGACAATCCCCACCAGCACGTCGTTGGCCAGGATCGGCACGCCGGAGATGCGGTGGGCCTTCATCAGGTGCTGAATCGAGCGCAGGGAATCGGTCGCAGTGGCGGTGATGGGCGGGCTGGTCATCGCGTCGCGCACGCGCAGTTCAAAAACCAGCATTTGGGCAAAGGAAACCTGCCGTTTCTCACCCGCGGTCGGGGCCCTTTCGACTGCAGGCGCGGGCGCTACTGGTTCTTCAGCAGCGCCTGTCTTCAAAGTCTTTTCCGGCGCGATGGCCGGCCTGCGTGCCGCCCCGGTCAGCCGCGCACGCACGCTCTTAAAGCGCTTGTGGCCGTTGGCAGGCTGCTCCACCCTGGCCGCGGCTTTCTTTTTTTCGACTGGAACGGCGAGTGACATAACTTTAACCACCACAACTTAGTGGCGGCAACAGGGGGTCTCTCCACACAATTTGGTTTACACTGGACATATTTTGCGTGGCGCGAATGGATGCGAAAAATTGTCGCTCCGGTGCAGCATCACGATTCTTCATGTCCTCCAAAAGTGTTCCTCAATCCCGACTCGACGGGCGGCCAAATAACGGGCAATCTTTCCCAAAAAATGCAGAGTGTCTGAACGGTTTCCGGCCTAAAAGAAGTTTTACAAAGGCGCGCCTTGCGGCTATCAAGACCGGCCTGACAATGAAAATCACAATGAACGACAGAGAAGCAATTTATGGCTAAAGCAACAAAATCGACAAAATACGTTTATCTCTTTGGAAACAAGAAGGCCGATGGCGACGGTTCCATGAAACCCCTGCTGGGCGGCAAGGGCGCCAACCTCGCCGAGATGTCCCGCATTGGGCTGCCGGTGCCTCCGGGCTTCACCATGACCACGGAAGTTTGCACTTATTATTACACCAACAAGAAAAGCTATCCGAAAAGTCTTGAACCGACGGTCAAGGCGGGTGTGGCGTTCATCGAAAACATCATGGGCACCAGGTTCGGCGACCAGTCGGCGATGCCGCTGCTGGTCTCCGTCCGCTCCGGCGCGCGCGATTCCATGCCCGGCATGATGGACACGATCCTGAACCTCGGCCTCAACGACGAAACCGTCCTCGCGCTCGTCAAAGCGACGAAGAACGAGCGTTTCGCCTGGGACTGCTACCGCCGTTTCATCCAGATGTATGGCGACGTCGTGATGGGCGTGCAAAAGAGCGCGGGCGAGGATCATGAACCGTTTGAAGTGGTCATTCACAAACTCAAACACGAGCGCTATCACGCCGACATCGAGGACACCAAGCTCACCGTGGGCGACCTCAAGGAAATGGTGCGGCGGTTCCAGGCGCTGATCCGGGAACGGACCGGCGGCCAGGCATTTCCCCAAGACCCGTGGAAGCAACTCTGGGGGTCCATTGGGGCGGTGTTTGGGTCGTGGATGAACGACCGTGCCATCGTTTATCGCCGCAAATACAACATCCCCACCGAATGGGGCACTGCGGTCAACGTCCAGGCAATGGTGTATGGCAACACCGGCAATAACTCCGGTTCCGGCGTGGCGTTCACGCGCGACCCGGCGACGGGCGAAAAGGTTTTCTACGGCGAATTTCTCATCAACGCGCAGGGGGAAGACGTGGTGGCGGGCATCCGCACGCCCGAACCGGTGGCGCAACTCAAGAACCATCTGCCCAAGGCCTTCGCCGAACTGGAACAGGTCCGCACGACCCTCGAATCCCATTTCAAAGACGTGCAGGACTTCGAGTTCACGATTCAGGACGGCAAGCTGTTCATGCTCCAAACCCGCAACGGCAAACGCACCGGCCTCGCTGCTGTCCGCTTCGCCACCGAGATGGAGAAGGAAAAACTGATTGATTGGAAGACGGCGATTCGCCGGGTTCCGGCCGACCAGCTTGACCAATTGCTGGCGCCGGTGTTCGACCGCAAAGCAGTCAAGGCGGCCAAGTGCATCGCCAGAGGTTTGCCCGCCGGTCCGGGCGCGGCTTCCGGCAAGATGTATCTCAACGCCGATCGCGCGGCGGCGGCTGCCGCCAAGGGCGAAAAAGTGTTGCTGGTGCGCAACGAAACCACGCCGGAAGATTTGCGCGGCATGATTGCCGCTGAAGGCATTTTGACGGCGAAAGGCGGCGTGAGCTCGCACGCGGCGCTGGTCGCGCGGCAGATGGGCAAGGTGTGCGTCTGCGGCGCCGGTGCGTTGCAGATTGATTACGGGACCAAGACCATGAAAGTGGACGGCGTAACTTACAAGGAAGGCGATTCCCTCTCCATCAGCGGCACCGCCGGGGAAGTTTATCCGGGCGAACTCAAGACCGCCGCCTCCGAAATCATCCAGGTGCTCGTCGAGAAGTCGCTTGATGGGAAGGACAGCGCGACCTATCTGATGTTCAGCAAGCTGATGGATTGGTGCTCGAAGGTCGCCCGGCTGCAAGTCCGCACCAACGCCGACACGCCGGAGCAGACCGCCAACGCGGTTGCATTCGGCGCCACCGGCATCGGCCTGTGCCGCACCGAACACATGTTCTTTGAAGGCAATCGCATTGACGCCATGCGCGAAATGATTCTCGCCGACAACGTCGAGGACCGGAAGAAAGCGCTGGCCCTGATCCTGCCCTACCAGAAGGAGGATTTCGTGGGCATCTTCAAGGAATTGAATGGCCTGCCGGCGACCATTCGTTTCCTCGACCCGCCACTGCACGAATTCCTGCCGCACGAAGATGCGGCACAGAGGGATCTCGCGGCCAAGATGAACGTGCCGGTGGAGAAGATCAAACAACGCGTGAAGGAATTGCACGAGTTCAACCCGATGCTCGGGTTCCGCGGCTGCCGTCTCGGTATTGTCTATCCGGAAATTTCCGAGATGCAATCACGCGCCATCTTTGAAGCCGCCGCCGAAGTGCAGCAGGCCGGCATCAAAGTGAAACCGGAAGTCATGATCCCGCTCGTCGGCTTCAAGAAGGAACTGGATTTGCAGGTCGAGGTCGTCCATCGCGTGGCGCAGGAAGTGATGCAGGAAAAGGGCGTGAAGCTGGATTACCTCGTCGGCACGATGATTGAAGTCCCGCGCGGCGCGCTCACTGCCGACGAAATCGCGCAGACGGCGCAGTTCTTCAGCTTCGGCACCAACGACCTGACGCAGACCTGTCTGGGCATGAGCCGCGACGATTCCGGCTCGTTCATCCCGCCGTATCAGGAACTGGAAATCATCAAGAAAAACCCGTTTGCGACGATTGACCAGACTGGTGTCGGCCAGTTGATGCAGATGGCGGTGGAGAAGGGCCGTTCAACGCGGCCCGACATCAAGCTGGGCATCTGCGGCGAGCACGGCGGCGATCCTGACTCGGTCAAATTCTGCCATCGCCTCGGCTTGACCTATGTGAGTTGCTCGCCCTTCCGCGTGCCGGTGGCACGTTTGGCTGCCGCGCAAGCCGCGCTGGAAGAAGAGGCGGCCAAGAAGGCGAAGAAGAAGTAATTCGGTAGGGACGCGCTGCCGCGCGTCCGACGGTTTGGGCGGCGCAGCAACGCCGCCCTACCACAAAGCCGCTCCGGGACCGGGGCGGCATTTTCGTTGGCGTGGGCGTATCTCAACGACCGGATGGGTGGGCAGGGGGAAGTCCCCCAAGCGACGGCAGAGGATACTGCACTCTTAATTTGCGCGCCATGGACGCCGTCCGCAACGGCCAGAGACAAAGACAGCTTTTAAGAAAATGTCTGTTTGCTGGAGACGCTTTTTTGCTCTTGACCGCTCACGCTAATGGGCGACCCCTTCTCGATGAGACTTATATGGGCGCCGGTTTCCCGGCGCCCGTTGTCATTGTTGGTTGCACCCGCAACCGCCAAGAATTTACGGACCTGGAGTTTGATTCACCGGACAGTGCAACCGGAAAAACACATTGGTTGTCGCGGCCGGCGGCAAATCAGCCGATGGAATCAATGTCCAGAACTTGAGACCTTCCAATCTCTTGTCAAGTTGTGGAGAAAAGCCCCCATAGTAGGCAGGCATAACCCAATCATTGGCTAATACACCGGAACCAACCTCCACGTCAAAACCATTGGCAGGAGCTGTCCAATTAATCCAATAAGCAGAACCCGCTGGGACAGGCCACATTCCACCGTTATCCACGCTTGTTTGACCAGACCCAGTAAGAACAATCCAATCGGACGGAAGACCACCCGTATAAACACCACCTTCACCTCCATTTGCAAAGTCGTTGTCGAGGAGCGCAGGAGGCGGGCTGGCGCCGGGAATGTTGATCCTTATTTTTAGGAGGTCAACAGAGTCCCCTATGGAATTAATTGAATTGTTTTGAACTTCAAAATAGACAACCAGCGGATTGGCGAAAGACGGAACAGCCGCCGGCGGCATTGTAAAGGGCACCGATGAAAATCCGGGGCCGGTAACCGAGCCGCTATTAGCGCTGTTAAATGTCAACGTCCACGTGCCATTGCCAGTCTTTTCACCCGTGGCCGTTGCAGAGAACTTGTTCGCCAGATTGACGACTGGAGTGGTCGCGCCCGGAATGAGCGTCACGCCCGGAGCGTTGATCTTATATCCAACCCATACGCCGTATTTATTATTGTTTGGTATAGCCTGCTTGCTGATGATCATCCCAAATACGTCTGTCGCATCTGCATCTATACCGGTATTTGCCCAAGCGTTGGCATAGCTTGAGGGTATAGCATTCACCGGTATAAGCCACATATTCACCTGGAAGCTGTCAGCGATTGAGGGCATGTTGGTAATGGTGAACGAATAGGTTACAGGCCACGAAGTTGCTTGAACCCACGACTTATTATTGTCCGATGTGCCCATTCCATAGCGTTGGTTTCCGTCGGTGATTTTTTCAAAAACGCGCAGGCCGGGGGTCGCCTTTGCTATGCCCAATGACGGCGGGGGGCAGTTGCCGCAGCAGTTCGTGGATAGATTCCCGAAGTCCAGGCCGGCGAGGGTGAGGCCGGGCGGGTTGGTGAAAGCATAGAAGCCTCCTGATGGCGCCGTCTGTACCCAGCCGGGCTGTTGCACTTCGGTGAGGGTCACCCAACCGTTGGGCAGGTTGGTGAAACAGTAGTTGCCGTTGGCATCGGTGACCGTCGAAGCGACGGGCGCGCCGTTCACCGCGGCTTGAATCACCCAGCCCGCAAGTCCCGGTTCGCCTCCCTGCCGCACGCCGTCACCGTTCATGTCGTCGAACTTCACGCCGCAAATGCTCGCACAATTACAGTTCGTTTTGCATTTGCCGTGTGAACCGGCGTTGAAGATGCGTTGGATTTCTTGTGGCGTAAGCACCCGCTTGGTGAATTCCAATTCGTCCATGCAGCCCGAGTAGGGGCCACTGCCGTCACGGCTGAGCCCGATCCAGAGGTCCGCCGAGTTGTTCATATCCCCGGTCCGCGCGTCCAAAAAGGTGGAATCCACATTGCCGTCCAGGTAGAAGGTGACCACGTTGGTGCCATTGGTGCAACGGGCCACGGTCACAGCGATAAAATGCCACTGCCCATCCTGCAAATCGGGCGTGGTGCTGACGTGGTTTTGGTAGGAAGTCCCATCCGCAATCTGAAGGCCCAACTGCCCATTGTAGAGGAAAACATTGTAGCCTTGGGGATGGGTAGTGTTAATGTCGGCCCGCTTGTCCAGCAGGGTCTGAATACCCGGCCAATCGATGTTGGCCCGGATCCAGGCGTCAATTGTAAAGGACTCGGCTCCGTTGCTGCAGGAACCGATGAAATTGATCTCCGCCTGGTTTGTCACCACGATGTAGTTAGTAGTAGTCGCATCAAAGCAGAGCGCGTTGCCAACCATGCCCGCCACGGGCATCGGGCTGCCCTGGTAAGTCCCGATGTTGTTGTTAGTACCGGCAAGGTCGTTGGCTGTGGGGCCTGACACCTCATCGAATGTCCACCACGCGCTCAGTTCCGCAGCGGGCGGGGCGCACTTGCATTTACCGAAGGAACCGGCGTTGAAGATGCTCTGGACGTCCTGTTGTGAGAGGGCACGGTTGAAGACTTCTACTTCATCAATCCTACCTTGGAAAGACACAGGGTCATATGGCAAATCCGGGATTCGCAGCCCAATGTGCAGGTCGGCCGTATTGTCCACGCTGTCGAGGGGCGCAGCCCCCCGCAAGCAATAGGTCTGGACGCCATCAACGTAAAAGCAGATTTCCGAGTCTACGGGATTGCCGGGTCGGGACACGGTGACGGCAACGTGATGCCACTGGTCGTCGTTGACATTCGTCGCCGTTGAAGTCGACAACGAGTAACCGGGCGCACCTATTTCGAAGGCCGGCGCGCCACCACCCAGATACAGAAAATACCCCGCTTCACTGGTCAGATCTCGTTTGTCCACGATGCATTGAATGCCGTCGGCAGGGGGGGGAACATTGGGAATTTTCACCCACGCGTCAATGGAGAAACTGCCTGTGCCGAAGTTCAACTGCGGCTGGTCGGGCACGCTGATATAGCAATTGTCACAGCCTGAGAAGTCGAAGGCTTGGTCCACCTTGCCGGCGGCATACTGACCGGTCCATGGCACGGTGCTGCCATTGACTGCTTTTACGGGTACACCGTGATTCTGGAAAACCGAGTAGTCCAGCGCGTCGCCATCTCCTGGCCACCAGCCGACCATCCCGGCAGGCGGTGGCACGCACGGGTTGGTGCATTGCACCGTTACGGTGAAACTGCAAGTGGCGATGTTGGGGTTGCAGCCATTGGTCGCAACGCAGTGGACGGTGGTTGTCGTCCCGTTTGTAAACACGCTTCCCGACGGCGGCGTGCAGACCACGGTCACATTGGTGCAACACAGGTTCGTTGCGGTCACCGTGTAAAAGACCGCCGGGTTCGTGCAGGAGTACGTCACGATGTTGGTATGACATTGAATTACTGGCGTGCTGTTGTCCACAACGGTCACCGTGAAATCGCAACCATCACTACAGCCACTGTCCCAATCTGTGGCCGCGCAATGCACGGTTGTCGTTCCCAAAGGGAACGGCCCGACCGGGAAGTAAGAGATCCATACGTTGCTTCCGCAGACACTCGAGTAGGTGATGTTGCACGGCACAGTGGTACCTTCGGGTCCCACACAGTTGGTGACTATGTTGCCGGGGCAATGAATCTGCACGCAGGGCTGGTTGCAGAAATCTAAGTGGTTGGTGCTCTGCGCCTTTTCCAACGTGACGGTGTACGATCCGCCCGGCGGGGCCGTCTGCTTCCAGCAGGGCAGCGGTTCCTCCGTGACGGTGTAGGTGCCGGGTGCCAGACCCATGAAGTAGTAATAACCTCTGGCATCCGTGACAGTGCTTTGCCAGTTGGATAAATGGATGATCCAGCCGGGAACCACCGGTTCGCCATCCTCACGCATGCCGTTGCCGTTAAGGTCACTGAACTTCTGGCCCGAGATGCTTGCATCGGGCTGGCAGCATATTGGATTCACGATGGACACGCCGTGACCCGTTACAGAGCCTACCAAATTCAATCCCATCGCAACACCGGAAGTGTTATGCACTTTCACTTCTAGAATGTTTGGCCCGTCATGGAACCAACTTTGGTTGTTTGCCACGCCGCATGCAGGGTTCACGGCATCGAAGACGGTCCAAGTAGTGTCGTCAGAGGACAGCAGAATCTGGTGACCATTCACATACGCGCTGGCCCAATCGTCCGCACGGAGACAAACACTCAAAACTATGTTCGTCCACTCATTCGTCTTCAAGCAGAACTGGGTCTGAAAATCATACTCGCCGTTATCTTTGTTCTCCGCAGTGGGATAGGAGCTGATCCACTGGCTGTCGCCTTGCGCCGGGCTCCACTGGCGCCCAGACTGTGCGGTGAATGCGGCGATCACGATCGCAGGGCGTCTGGTCGCACCCCAAGGATCCCGCGTCACCGTCCACAACGGTTCGTTGTCGTTGAACGCGTAAAGCGTCCCGTCATACTGGTTAAACCCTGTATTGAGCCAGACCCTGCTTATTTCAAGGCAGTTGGTGCATTGCACCATCACTTGGAACCAACTGGTGGTGTTGTTATTGCTGCAACAATCATCGGTGGCCACACACTTCACCCAGGTTGGCCCCGGCTCGAACAGGCTGCCGGAAGGCGGTTTGCAGACCACCGTAACGTTGGTGCAACAGGCGTTCGTCGCCACCACCAAGTAAAAAATCTGCGTTTCTGTGCATGAAGTCACCACGATTCTCGAGGGACATAGAATCACCGGCTTGTTGGTGTGCAGGACGGTCACCGTCTGGCTGCAGGTGGCGAGGTTGCCGCACGCGTCGGTGACCTTATAGGTTGTCGTGAAGAGTTCTTCGCATGGAGTCCCGCTGGCGACGGGGGCGGATGCGATGATATAGGGGGGGCCGATACAGCCCCCCGCGCTCCAGACAGTGGGCCAATCAAAACTCCACGCAACGTTGCAAGGGACGGCCTTGTTGGTGCAGATCAGCATGAGCGGGACCGAGGCGGCGCAGTTGGTGCAACTGCAACACCACGTGAGAGCGAACTCCTGCGGGCCTTTCGGGACGTTGTAGCCTTGGACGACGATCGTCCACTTGCCCGGAGCGGGGGAGGCCACGACCACTTGCTCGACATTGTCTCGATGATTCGCCGCCTCCACGGCGGGCAGGGATTCGTGGCCGGGTGTGGGGTTGAGCGTCAGCGGTAGGTGTGAAACACCACTCGGATCAATCAATATAAGGTCAAGGTCGTTGACGAGGGCGGGACCGTTGGTGGAACCTTCCTTGTCCGAATAGGCCATCATCACGCGCAACTCGTCGCAGGAGTCTGGCACGATCAAATTGTTGGTCTGGGCAGCACCGTGAACGAGGGAGCCTTCGAGCACCTGGCGATTGGTGATGACTTCCGCCGCGCACAGGGCGTTGATCTTCCCGTAACCAAACTGGAAGTCGGGGCCGGGCTCGCCCAGGTCGGTGGCCGTGTTGCACAACACCGCCTTGAGGACGGCCGGTTTGGGATCGGCACCAGAGTAAATCTGCCGATACTCCTCGACCAGCAGAGCCGCCGCACCGGAGGCGGCTGGACACGACATCGAGGTTCCGGACTTAGTGCCGTACCCGTTGTCCAGCACACAGGATGTCACGTCCTGACCTACAGCCACGAGGTCTGGCTTGAGGCGGCCGTCCGTCGTGGGGCCCCAACTGCTGAAAATGGTCATGGCATCGGCCTTCGTGATCGCACCTACGGCAACCACATTTTTGGCCGTGGCGGGTGGAGTGACCGTCTGGAAATAGGAGCCGGGGGTTCCGTAGCACCAACCGCTCGCGTGTGTGCTTTCATTTGTCCAGTACCCATTCTGCGAATTGGCGGCCGCAAAGAAAATGGAGAGGTTATGCTCCCGAACCAGTTTGTCGTAGTCAGCGCACACGCCGATGTAGGCGCCGAAGAGGTAGCATGTGCCCGGATTATATGGAGGATAGCCCCACGAGTTTTGGGAAATAACTATTATTGGAGATTGGGTACGCGCCGCGTGCATTTCTGTGGCGGGGTCACCGTCGAAATTCCACGAATAGATGGAAGCCAGAGGGGCCATGCCCGCCAGGTGGTCAACAGGCGTGGAGGAACTGCCATCTCCAGCCATGGTTCCGATGACATGGGTTTGATGGAGACTGACCGCGCTGCCCGGTTCTTTGAAAATCAGGCGGCTGGCGAAATCGGGATGGGCGAAGGGTTGGCCTTCGTCCCAGACGCCAAGCTTAACGCCGTTGCCGGTCAGCCTGAACGGCGTTGACAAGTCCCCCCACGGTGAGTTTTGAATCTTGATGACCTGAATCGAGGTGCGTGAATCATAGTTGAAGGTCACCGGCTTGAAAACCGGTTCTGCGTTGCGGACAAAATCCAGCGCCGCAAACAGTTCGTAGCTTCCCGGCGGGATGCGACAGGTGATCCGTCGGAAATAGTCGGAAACTTCAAAGATCGTGGCCCCATTGGTGCTCAACGCATTCTGCGCCTCCCCCAAATCAACCCCATCCTTAATCCAAACGTTTATATCCTGAGGCAGGGTCAATGCAACCACGACGCTGTTGGTCGAGCCGAAAGAGTTGGAAACGACGACCGAGTAAACACCGGCGGCAGTAGATTGAGCGTTGCTGATGACCAGGCTGGCGTTGGTTTCTTCCAGAATCGGCTGGCCGTAGTAGAGCCATTGGTAACTCAGCGGGGCCGTGCCCAAGGCCGTGACGGTGAAGGTGCCGGTTTGCCCCTGCGTCACCGTTAGGCTTTGCGGCTGCTGGGTAATGAACGGCGCTATGCCCAAGGGCGGCGGAGGTCCAGACAGCGGAGAAATCCAGATGCTTTCGCCCACGGCGGCGGTCGGCACAGAGGGATTCCCAACTAGGTCATACCAGTTCGTAGCACCCTCGTCGTCTAAAGCGGAATAATAAACATCGTAACTAACGCCAGCCCACTTGTACACCATCGCGTCGAGAGGCGGGGTAGTTCCGACGATATTGTCATACGTGCCGATGTCATTGGTCTGCCGACTGAGCAAATAACAGGCCCCGCCCGGAATGGTGATTGGCAGGACCGGCACATGCGGCGTACCCGTGAAGGTGAGAGTGAAGTTGGTTGGGCTTTGCAGGAACGCGCCTTCGCCCGGGCTCAGCGTGATGTCGCCGGGCGTCCATGAGCCAAGGGCGGTGCTGTAACAGGCTCCGCTCCAGTTGGTCGAGGCATTGTTGTATTTGTACAGCACGCAGCCATCCGGCACTGTGGGCATGATCTGGTTGAAGCTGTTGCTGCCTTGGTCGAGTTGGTTGGCGATCAGGTTCAGGCCAGCGTGAATGGTGACCGTGTAACTTAGATTGGCCAGCGGCGGGTTTGTTGGACCAGTTCCAATCAAATTCTTTTGTTCCAAGAAATGGATGTTATCCATGTACAGTTTGGTGATTCCATTGGTGAGTGGCGTCGCCGAATACCAATTTCCGTCAATTTTAATGACCATATTGCTGATGACGGTCTCATACGGATATTGGAACGCGTTGATGGAGAAATTGACATGCCTCCAGCCAATATTTGTCTGAGCATAATCAAACCCCAGCGCCGCACCGCCAGCCGTGTTGCTCCACTGCTGAAAGTTGCCGGCACTGTCTTGCATGCCGAACTGCAAGTGACCATAAATGGGGACCCCATTGTTGGTTATCACCGGGGAATTGGTGTCAAACATTATATCGGCCCCGAAATCCGTCATATTTAATCCAGGAATTGGAGGTTGGACACCATTCTGGTGGTTCCAAACCAAAAACTGCGTTCCCTTCGTCCAATCCGCCGTAATCGCAAGGGAACCGTCCACGGCACTGGCGTCATTGGTGGCCCATTCGTTTGTCACCCAGGCCGAGCCGAACCAATTGGTCCAAACATTGATAAGTTGACCGCCAAAATAACTATTCCCTCCCATCCCGGCGGGGTCAAAAGCGTCTATGACTATGTTGGTATATCCAGTGTTGGGATCGTTGACAAAAGAGACTGTGATGTTGGTAAAATCGAACTCAAGACACCCTGGCGCGTCCGCGGCGTTTTGGAAAATTCCAAACATATCGAATACTTTTGTTGAAGGTTGCTGTACCCTAGTGGGGTTGCCAATAGTTGAGCCTATATCTCCGTTATCCCACATCACACCATAGTTTGTTACCGTAAAAACATCCATAAGCGGATTGGGCCCGTTTGTGAAAGCCGCAGCGTTTGTAAGGCTGTAACTTACAACCAAAAAGTTAGGCGCCGCCAATTGGGCTGATACCTGGAAGTAGACCGGGCTCGACGATCCGACCATGGTCGCGGTGGGAGGCAAAGTTGTACCCCAAGCGGGGGTCAGGCCCAAGTTCCAGACATTACCACCGGCGGTGCTGGGCCACCTGGATACTGAATTTAGTGATCTCCCCAATACCGCAAGGGTACCACCCAAGTTAAAATTATAACCCAAATAATTGAACGGACTGGAACCAACCCAAGTGATGTTGCCACCACCTGCATCAGTTCGCACGCCCATGGCATTTCCGTTTGTCGTGCCCAAAAATAAACGCCACACACCGGAGCCCATATTGCCGTTGGTCCAGGTGATCGCGCCGCTCACGGTTATCTTGTCGCCAATATTTTGCAGGACATATGTTTGGGGCAGAGCAGCTTTCCAGCAGCAATTGCCGGTGATGTTGCCATTAATTACAAACGCACCGCCGCCAAGCTCAGTGAGCGTGACCCCCGGTATTCCGTATGCGGCCGTGTCCAAACCCCATCCGGTCACAGGCGTTTGCGCTTGGGCCGCTCCACCAGGCAGCAACAGGATGAGAAGGATTGCGAGCAGCAACACAGCCTGGGACTTTCTCGTTCGGGAAGGATTCATGGTTTTCATAATTGGACCTCTGCTTTCATTTCTATTTTCGTTGTCGGTATCCGGCCAGCCGAAACAAACGAGGAGGGCGGTCGAAACTGCGCGGCCACAAACCAAGATCTACCCTGCGCAAGCGGAAGAGAGGACGGCTGGCTCTAATTTGATGGCCAGTCAAGACCTGTTATTACCAAACGTCAAGAACTATTTTGAACAGATTAATAAATCTTACTAAGAAGCAGAACTGATTTAGGGCGAAGTCTTGAATCGTCCCCGGGAGCGAGCCGCTGAAACGAAGTGCTTCCGGTGGATGGCGTTGCGAAGAAGAAATAGTTGCGTAGCCGCGCTTGTGAAGGCGCGGTCGTATCATCCGCGTTTTAACAAACGCGGCTACAGGTTGCGCAAAGCCACTCCGTCCCGCATAGCGGGAGGAGCGGCTTTTTTTCGTTCCGGGGCCGGCGAATGAGCGCTTGCCCAGCAGGTCAATCTCCGACATAAAGAGGGCAACAAATTGATCCTATGGCCAAAACCAAAATTCCTTCCAAAACGCTGACGGAACTCAACCGCCAACTGAATCACGAACTGACCGCCGCCCACGCCTACCTCGCCATGTCCGTCTGGTGCGGCAGCCGGAACCTCAAAGGCTTCGCCGCTTTCTTCTCCAAGCAGGCGGGAGAGGAACGCGAGCACGCGGAGAAAATCATGAGGCACATCCTGGATCGCGGCGTTGCGCCCGAGCTGGGCGCCATCACGGCGCCAAAGCAGAACTTCGAGTCCCTGCTGGAGGTAGTGGAACAGGCGCAGGCGATGGAACAGGCCAATACCCGCGGGATCAATGCCGTTTACGAGGTGGCCGTGGCGACCAAGGATTATCCAGCCCAGGTGTTGATGCACTGGTTCATCAAGGAACAGGTGGAGGAAGAAGCCTGGGCCGCCGAATTGGTGGACCGCGTTCAGGCCGCCACCTGTGCCGGCAGTCTCCTGGACCTTGACCGCCACGTCGAGAAGCTCCTCGGTGCCGATCAGGAAGACTGAGCCAGTCCGGCACATCTTGGGTGACTTGTTACCCATGTCCTGAAACACCTGTTACCCATGTCTTGACAACCGAACAGCGGCGCGGCGTCCCTACCAAATATTCAAAGCCGCTCCGCCCCGCATGGCGGGAGGAGCGGCTCTATTATTTTCCGTTGTTTTTGTAATTTACCTGCGACCGCCAAATGATTAGACTTGCCTCCAAGCTTTATTGGAAAGAAAACAACCATGAATAAAAACCTTATCCTGATCGCCACCGTACTGGCACTGAGTCTGCCGTGGGTGGGCTGCAACAAATCCGGCAAACTGGCCCAGCCCTCCACCTTCACGCCGCCGGCGGGCCCAGTGGAGTTGAAATTGAAATGGCCGCAGGGCGAACGCATCGTGCAGGACATGGACATGAAAATGAACATGGAACTCTCCGTGCCGGGCCAGCCCGCTCCCATAAAGCAGGACATGACCATGGGGCAGGAATATGGGCTTACGGTGTTGAAGGAAAACCCCGACGGCGGACATGAAGTGGAGATGGAATTCCTCAGCGCCCGGATGGGGGTGACCACGGGAGGCAAGACGGTGCTGGATTACGATTCGGCCAAAAAATCAGCGGCGGACAAGGCGAATCCGGCGGCCGACATGTTCGGGAAAATTGTCGGCTCCAAAATCCAGTATTTCCTGGATGCCAGCAACGAGGTCGAGCGAATCGAAGGCGTGGATGAACTGGTGAACCGGCTGTCGTCCGGCGCGCAGGCGGATGGGTTCGCGACTTTCAGGGAGTCCATGTTTAGCAAGGATCGTTTCAAGCAGATTATGAGCGTAAACCGTTACATGCCGCCCAAGGCGGTGCAACCGGGCGATACCTGGCCGGTTAAACAGACCTTTGAGATGGGCCCGCTCGGCACCATGGTCATGGATTTCGACGGCACCTTTCAACGCTGGGAAATGCACGGGAAACGCAACTGCGCCCGCCTCGAGTTCCAAGGGACCATCAAATCCACACCCG
>JBEKMU010000060.1:0-18542 GCA_049523555.1 Verrucomicrobiota bacterium
CAAAGCGTTCGCCGGGATTGCGTTCCTTCGCGTAACGCGCGAGCACGGGACGAAGTTCGTTTTCGATGTCCGCATCCTTGACCACATCTTTCCAGACGCGATTGAGGCGCGTGCCAGCCACGTCGCTGCCGAGCCAGATTTGGTAGCGACCCGGCGCCTTGCCCACGAACGCAATCTCGGCCAGGTAAGGCCGGGCGCAGCCATTCGGGCAGCCGGTCGAGCGGATGATGATTTCCTGTCCGGCCAGCCCGACCTCGGCACAAAGTTTTTCGATGCGATCCACCAGACCGGGCAACATGCGTTCGGATTCGGCGAGCGCCAGCCCGCAGGTGGGCAGGGCGGGGCAGGCCATCGCCGCTGCGTGCAGCACGCTGGCCTGATTTTCGGTCTTCACACCGTGTTCCGCGAGCAGCGCGTTAATGCCGGCCCGGTCGGATTCCGCGACGTTAGCCAGAATGACGTTTTGATTCGTCGAGAGACGGAATTCGAGATGGGGGAATTTTTCCGCGGCCTGACGCAACGCGGTCTTCAAGCGGCGGCCTTCCATGTCTTTGACGCGCCCGGTTTCAACGAAGATCGTCAGAAACCATTTTCCGTCCGCAGCCTTGTGCCAGCCGTAAAGGTCGCCGGTGCTCGTGAATTTGAAAGGCCGGGCGGGTTCGAGCTTGAAGCCGGCGCGTTTCTCGACCTCGGCGCGCGTCCAATCCACGCCGCGTTCCTGCACGACGTATTTCAACCGCGCGTGCTTGCGGTCGGTGCGGTCGCCAAAATCACGGTGAATCGTCAGCACGGCCTTTGCCGTGTCCGCGATTTTTTCCGGAGTCACAAATCCGAGCACGTCGGCGAGGCGCGGATAGGTCGCTTCGTTGCCGTGACTGCGGCCCATGCCGCCGCCGACGGCGAGATTGTAGCCGACCAGTTTGTCGTTTTCGACAATGGCGATGAGGCCGACGTCATTCGTGAAAACGTCAGTGTCGTTGTCCGGCGGGATGGCGAACGCCACTTTGAATTTTCGCGGCAGGTAGCTTTTGCCGTAAAGCGGGTCCACGAAATCCTTGTTCGCCGGTTCGTCGAGGTTGAGTTGGACGCTGTCAATCCAGATGGCGTGATACGCCTTGGTTTGGGGTTTCAAGGCATTGGCCACGCGCAGACAATCCGCATAGACCAGTTCACGCGCTTGCGTGCAAGCGGGCATGGGCGGGGCAAGGACGTTGCGGCCCACATCGCCGCAAGCGGCAAGCGTTGAGAGCAGCGATTCGTTAATGCCTTTCACTACGGCGCGAAGATTGGACTTGGCGACGCTGTGAAACTGGATGGTTTGGCGCGTGGTGACGCGCAAAGTGTTGTTGCCGTAGCTGGCTGACAAATCGTCGAACACACGCCATTGTTTGGCCGTCATCACGCCGCCGGGGATGCGGGTGCGCACCATCATGATGTAATGCTTGCCAGCCGTGCGCAGATCGCGGTCGTCCTGCTGATAAACGCCGTGAAATTTGAGAAATTCGTAATCGTCTTGGGTGAAATGGTCCGTGGTTGCGTCGGCGATGGTCACGGCAATACTGCCCGCGAGCGTCGGCGTCGCGGCCTTGATGTCTTCGTTGTGCGTCAATTTAATTGGTGCTTCTATGCTCATATACGAACAACCAGAATAACCGAAGATGATTGCTTGTTCAAGCGCAGCTTGTGAATGGCCGGTTGCGCGCAAATTCGGCTGAAACAGCGGCGGGCGGCAAAACCGTTTTTTTTGCGTCACGTCGCCGGTACGAACCGCTGAAGCCATAGCGTCGCGCCGAACAGGATCAAATAAGTGAAGCTCAACCAATGCGAACATTCCGGCGCCACCGCCAGCCAGTCCACCCAAATGATGCCAGCCAGCAAACCCGAAACGATTCGTGGGACGTTGACTTCGCCCGGCTGAAAAATGGTTCGTGTGCAATACGCCACCCACAGCACGAGCACGAGCGACAACCAAACACTCGGCAGGCGGCTTTCTCCGGCGTCCATCAGCGCTGCCAGAACAATGGGCGCGGCCAGCAACGCCAGCGGCCAATAGGGAATCGGTTTGCGAAAACTTTCCTGCTGCGCCACGCATCCCAATCCCGCCACATACAACGCGAGGGCCACGCCGCACCAAATCGGCCAGCCGTTCAGGCCAAAGGCGCCCGTTGACCCGGCAATGACATAGACCCAAAACCGGCACACACCCATCAACCACGGCGACGCGGTGATGGCTTTGTGTGTGGCGTCGTAAATCACGATACAGATTGCCAGCACAACCGCGAGCGCGCCGGGCGTTTTGCCCAAAATCGTCAAACATAAAAGGCCGAGTGCCAGCCACGCCCAGCCCCAGCCCCAGACGGCGGCCAGTGAAATGGCGCCGGATGGGACCGGGCGTTCCGGGCGGCGGTACCGGTCAAAGTCCGCATCAAATGCGTCGTTCAAAAACATTCCGCCGGTGTAAAGTGCGCTGACGCCGAGGAACAACAGCGGCAGTTTCCCAAAATTTCCGCCACCGCCCAGCCACCAGCCCGCAAGGCAATTCGACCAAACCGTCGGTAGATTCGATACCCGCCCCAAAACAAGCAACGTGCGAAGCCGGCGGATGGAATTTTGATTCATCGCGCAGAGGAAAACAGAAAAATCAGCGCTTGGCGAGTCCGCGCTCGGCCAGCCGCGCCAGTGTCCAGTCATATTCCGCCGCGAGTTGCTCAACGATACTGCGCGCCTTCCATTCCGGCGGCAACACTTCCCAGGTGTAGGTTTCCATTTCGAGGTGGGAGCAGAGTTTCGGATTCGCGGCTAGAAAGTCCAGTGCGCCTAGCAAATGGCCGTTCGTGTTGTCGAACGGCGGTGCAGCGGGGCTGTGCAACGGCACGTGAAAATGGATTCGCCATTCTTCGGCGTGACAAGTGCCGGGTGAGAGGTGACAAGAAAGGGCGTCGGGCAAGTCGCGGTAAAAATTCAGTTTGCCCGCGGCGTCACGAGCGGCGACTTGATGCAAATAGACGTCGTCGGCGAATTTCGCCAGGGCCTCACGCGCCTCCGGGGTCGGACGCGTCTTGAGCGCCGAGCTCAAATGGATTTTGCTGATTTTGATTCCGTGTTGCGTCAGGGCGGACAGCGCGCTTTGCGGTTCTTCAAATTCCACGGCAAAGTGGCAGGTATCGTAATTCACGCCAAGGTGCGCATCCAAACGCGCATCACCCGGATGTTCGCTACGCAGCTGGTCAAAAAAACAAATCGTCTCCCTGCTGTTTTCCAGCAGGCAAAGCGGTTCCGGCTCGAGCCCGAGATGCAATGTGCGTTTGGTTCGCGCGCCCAACTCCGCGATGTGCTCGGCGCAGCGCCAGAGATTTTCGCGGATGATTTTTTCCTGGTCGCCATTACGGATGAATTCCTTGAACGAACCTGGCAGGGTGCTGACGCTGCCTTCGAGGCCGGCGGGCAGGATTTTCGCGAGCAAATCAAAGAGCAGGTTCGTGTAGGCGAGCCGTTCGGGTGAAGTCCAGTCGGGCGCATAGGCCTGTTCCTTGATCCGCGCGCCGTGAAATCGGCCGTAGGGGAATCCATTGATGGTAAAAACGTAACAATCATTTTGCTCCAGCCAGCGCTGGAATTCCAGCAACGCGGCGCGTTCGCTCAACTCGCGCGCGGCACGATGGCTCAACCGCAGGCCGATCGCGAACGGTGCCTGCGCACAAACCCGTTGGCGCACGGCGAGCGTGTGGGTTTTGAGCGAATCAAAGGTTTCGTGCCATGTCTCGCCGCGATGAACGTTCGTGCAATAGGCGAGGTGGAGGCCGTGATTGAGTCGCATAAGGTCGGCGCGGCAAACCGTTCCGCGCGCGTGAGAATTTGCCGCAAAACCCGCGTTTGCCAAAGTCAAATTGTGGTTTTGGGCGGGCGTTTGGCAGCGTCAAGAGTTATGTGGAAAGCATGGGGCGGGTAGCGGGTCCAATGGTGGTTCATACGTTCAAAGACGCTAAACAGGACGCGCTCACAATTTATGAGGTCCAAGGACGAAAAGACGAAAAGCCGTTTGATTTCAGTCTCGACCTCAGAGGCAGATTTCTGGACATGGATAATCAGGAAGCGCGTATCGAAACTCGACGCGCCTCAAAAAGGCCAAAACGTTGTCCGGCTAAGTTTGGCTACTTGCCGGGTGGACGGCCAATCCCACCGGGAAGGCCACCACCGCCCATGCGCTTCATGATTTGTTGTTGCATCATGGTCTGCATGTTGTCGTACTTCGTATAATCGGATGGCGCTTCAAAGAGGCTGGCGGCGGGTTTGGCGGGTGAGACGTTTTTAAACAGCATGGTGGCGTTGGCGCCCGCTTCAGTGGTCTGGATTTTGACCGGGAAATTTTCCAAGTCCGTCGCGTTCCAAACAGTGGATTCATGTTTGTTGCCCTCCTTGTCGGTGACGGTGACCTTGTTTTTCACGCACGGGTGGCTGTCCACGGTTTCCTTGCCCAACTCGGCGGTTTCCACCTTGTAATCATTGTTGGTCGCGGCGGATTCCGCTTCGGCCAGGTCGGTTTCAACGTAGCTTTGCATTCCCGGATAAATAAGATAGGCAACTTTTTTGTCCGGGCGCGCGACCATCACCATCTGGTCCAATCCCATGGATTTCATCTGCGCGGCGGCCTCGGGCGGCATCTGTTTGCCTTGCACATTAGCCATGTTGACCTCGAACCGCGATTTGCCCGCGTCGAAGCTGATTTTGCCGGGCATGGTGATGGTGTTGCCGGACCTGTCAGCAGTTTGGAATTCCAATGTGGCGGAAAAGGCCTGGTTGTCGCCGAACAGTTTGTCCATGGGGCCGCCCAAATTCGGTCCGCTCGGCGCGGGGCCAAATTGCGCGTGCGCGGAGACAAGATTCAGGCACAGGATGGTGAACACGAGAATGCGTGGATAATTTTTCACGGTGTGAGGGTTGGTTGACGGTTTGTTTTAAAAAATGCTTTTACAGTGTCGGGAAAATAATTTCAGCCCAGCCGTTTCCGCAAGCTGTTGAGTTGATCGGTCAACGTCTTCGGCAGTTTGTTGTCGAACCGCGCATAGCTCGCGGCGATGTCTTCGATTTCCTTTTTCCAGCCGGCGGTGTCCACCTCGAGCAGGTGCCGGAGATTGTCGGCGGGAAGGTCCAGTCCCGACACATCAAGTGCATCCGGCGTCGGCAGATTTCCAATCGGGGTTTTTTGCGCCCTGCCCGTGCCTTCAACGCGTTCGCAAATCCATTTGAGCACGCGGCTGTTTTCACCGTAGCCGGGCCAAAGCCACTTGCCGGCACCGTTCTTGCGGAACCAGTTGACGAAATAAATTTTCGGCAGCTTGCGGCGGTCGGTGCGCTTGGCGAACGAAAGCCAGTGCGCAAAGTAATCGCCCATGTGATAACCGCAAAACGGCAGCATGGCGAACGGATCGCGGCGCAACACGCCGGTCCGGCCGAGCGCGGCGGTGGTGGTTTCCGAAGCGCACGCCGAACCCAGGAACACGCCGTGTTCCCAATCGAAGGCTTCGTTCACCAGCGGAATCGTGTTCGGACGCCGCCCGCCGAAGAGAATGGCCGAAAGCGGCACGCCCTCGGGATTTTGCCAGTCAGGATCCATCACCGGACATTGCGACGCGGGCGCGGTGAAACGCGAATTCGGGTGCGCGGCCTTGCGGCCGGAAGCCGGCGTCCATTCCTCGCCTTCCCAATCAATCGCCTTCGCCGGCGCGGGAATGCCGGAGTCTTCCCACCACACATCATCCTCCGGAGTGAACGCGACGTTGGTAAAAATGCTGTTCTTCGCAAAGGTGACGACCGCGTTCGGGTTTGACTGCATCGAAGTGCCGGGCGCAACCCCAAAAAATCCGGACTCCGGATTTATGGCGTACAGACGCCCGTCCTTGCCAATCCGAATCCAGGCGATGTCATCGCCGATGCAGGTGACCTTCCAACCCGGCACCGTGGGTTGCATCATGGCGAGATTGGTCTTGCCGCAGGCGCTCGGGAATGCGCCGGCGATGTAGTGCCGTTTCCCTTTTGGCGAAATCAGACAAAAGATGAGCATGTGCTCCGCCATCCAGCCCTCCTTTTTCGCGATGACGGACGCGATGCGCAATGAAAGACATTTCTTTCCGAGCAGCGCGTTGCCGCCGTAACCGGAGCCGAAAGACCAGATTGAAGGCTCGTCGGGAAAATGTACGATGAACTTTTTCCGCGGGTCGGGTTCGCACGGCCAGGAAACGTCCTTTTGACCCGGTGGCAGCGGCGCGCCGACCGAATGCAGGCAGGGAATAAACGCGCCGTTGGCGCCAAGTTTGTCGAGCACGGCCTTCCCCATGCGCGTCATGATGCGCATGCTCACGACCACGTAAGGTGAATCGGTAATTTCAACGCCGACTTTGCAAATGGGCGAACCGAGCGGCCCCATCGCAAACGGGATGACATACATCGTGCGGCCCTTCATGGAACCCTTGAAAAGCCCGAGCAACTTCTGCTTCATCTCCCCCGGCTCAGCCCATTGGTTCGTGGGGCCAGCTTCGTCCCTCGTCTTCGAGCAAATGAAAGTGCGGTCCTCCACGCGCGCCACGTCGCTGGGATGCGAGCGGGCGAGATAGGAGTTGGGGTGTTTCTTTTCGTTGAGCTTTATGAACGTGCCGCTCTTGACCATCAAATCGCACAGGGCCCGGTTTTCCTGCGCCGAACCGTCGCACCAGTGTATCTGGTCGGGTTGGCAGAGGTCGGCCATCTGCTTCACCCACGCAATAAGATTTTGATGGGTTGTATTTGGGACGTTCCGCATTTTGCTCGTCATACCGCAATGTTCTTTCTCGTATTTTTTAAACCGGTGCGCACAGATTGCCATTGACTTGCCGGTTTGGACAGTCTTAAAAAATAAAACTGGAAGAATTTCGGGCGGTTTGGCATCGCCGCACGCCCGATGGTATATTACAAATAAATCGTATGAGTTCGCCACCCGCCACTGGCGCCATGCGCTGCGATGAAAACGCGCGTTGTCTCGCGCGTTCGGTGGCGAACACGCTGGCCGAGGAACCGACGCTCGAGGCCGTGACCATTGACCGTGCGCACCAGAC
The DNA here is from genome assembly GCA_049523555.1 of Verrucomicrobiota bacterium. Classification (GTDB taxonomy): domain Bacteria; phylum Verrucomicrobiota; class Verrucomicrobiia; order Limisphaerales; family UBA11358; genus UBA11358. The sequence goes on from JBEKMU010000060.1 coordinate 7,089, forward strand.
GATTTCCGTCGCCACCCTGGGGCGGGCCGACGTCGGCAAACTCGCGGAACGCATCCGCATTGAATTTGAGGCCGCGCAATCCACCTCCGCCGAACGCCATTGCCGTCTGCTCGAGGGCGAGGATGATTGCTGGAGTTGCGAGACCCCCCTGTCCAACCAGGAACGGCAGCGCATCACCATCAAGCACGACGGCAACAGCACGACCATCGCGCGAATCACCTGCCCGACCGCGCCGAAATTCTGGCGCTGGCGCGACATCCCGTTTCCCAAGGTCGTCCCACGCGATGTCGAGTTTCTTGAGCACGTCGAGGCGATTGACGAATGGAAACCGCAGCTCGCCGCCACGATCCTATGCGGTGTTTTCGGGCTGGCCGGATTTTTCATGCCGGCGCCGTTCAAGATTTTTGCCTACGCGGTCGCGTATCTCGCGGGCGGTTTTTATCCGGCGCGGGAAGTTTGGGAACGGTTCCGGAAACGCACGATTGACGTGCATTTTCTCATGCTGGTGGTGGCCGCGGGCGCAGCCAGCATCGGCGCGTGGGGCGAAGGCGCGACGCTGCTGTTTTTGTTTTCGCTTTCCGGCGCGCTCGAACATTTTGCGTTGGGCCGGACGCAGAAGGAAATCCGCTCGCTCTTCCGTGAAGCGCCGAAAGTCGCCACCGCGCTGGATGCCCAAGGCAACGAACACGAAGTCAAAGTGGAACAACTCAAATCCGGAATGCGCCTGCTCATCAGGCCCGGCGCGCAATTTCCCGTGGACGGCGAAATCGCCAAGGGCAGCAGCGCCGCCGACGAATCGAACCTCACCGGCGAAGCCACACCCGTCAAAAAAAGCGTCGGTGACACCGCGCTTGCCGGCACCATCAATCTTTGGGGCGCGGTCGAAGTCGTCGTCACCCGGCCTGCGGCCGAAAGCTCGCTGCAAAAAATCGTCACGCTCATCAAGGAAGCCCAGCAGCGCAAAGCCCCCGCCCAGCAGTTCACCGACAAATTCAGCACCATTTACACCTACCTCGTCATCGGGCTTTCATTTGCGATGTTTTTTGTCTGGTGGCTCGGTTTCCGGCTCGCGCCGTTTGCATCCGCCATTGAATCACAAAGCGCGTTTTATCGCGCGATGACGCTGCTCGTCGTCTCGTCGCCGTGCGCGCTCGTGCTTTCGATTCCGTCGGCGGTGCTGGCGGCCATCGCGTGGGGCGCGCGGCACGGCATCCTGTTCCGCGGCGGCGCGGCGGTGGAAAAACTCGCCGAGATCAACGTCGTCGCCCTCGACAAGACCGGCACGCTCACCACCGGCGAATTGCGCGTTGAAAAAGTCGAAAGCTTCCCGCCTGGACGCGAAAACGAAATCGCGCGGCTGGCTTACTCGCTCGAAAAACTTTCCACCCATCCGCTCGCCCGCGCCATTACGTGCCACGGGAAGCAGCAGAAAATCGCGCCGGTTGAGTTCGAGCAATTCGAGTCGGTCACCGGCCACGGTTTGCGCGCGCAATGGGGCGGCAGCGTTTGTTCGCTTGGCGGGCGCGACTGGTTCGAGCACGGCCGTCATGCGGACGTGTTCGTGCGCGTGCCCGCAACCGACGCCGGGTTTTCCGAGGTGTGGATTGAAGCGGGCAATTTGCTGGGGCGCGTCATTTTGCGTGACGACATCCGTCCCCAGTCCGCGGCGGTCGTGGAAGAGTTGCGCGACGAAGGTTTGCGCAGCGTCGTTTTGACCGGCGACCGCAAGGCCGCCGCCGAACATTTGCGCGCGGAATTGAAATTGGATGACGTGCGCGCCGAATTGAAGCCCGACCAAAAGGTTGCGGCCATCCGCGAATTGAGCGACCAGGGCAAAAAGGTGGCAATGATCGGCGACGGCGTGAACGACGCGCCGAGCCTGGCGGCGGCGCACATCGGCGTGGCAATGGGCGCGCGCGGTTCCGATGCGGCGTTGGAGCAGGCCGACGTGGTGCTGATGCACGACCGGCTGGAAAATTTACTAGCCGCCTTTCGCCTCAGCCAGCGCGCGCGGCGCATCATCCGGCAGAACCTGGTCATATCGCTTGGCACGGTGATGGTGCTGGTGACGTTTGCGATACTGGGCAAAATTCCGCTGCCGGTCGGCGTCGTCGGCCACGAAGGCAGCACCGTCGTCGTGGTGATGAACAGTTTGCGATTGTTGTTTGGTGGCACGGCGGTGAAACAAAAATGATTTTCACCACGGATTCACACGGATAAAAACAATCGCGCCTCACTCATGAAACACCGAGGACTTACATCGGCGCGGCAGCGTCTTGGACTGCGGTGGCCCTCCGCCGCTTTGGCAACGGCCAGCACTCGGTCCAAAGCGCCAGAGGACTGGCGCACTCTAAAACCTAGCGGCCATTCGGACGGTTCACGGAAAGGGTGTCGCGCAGCGGCGGGAGAGGGGAAACTTTTCTGTTCATCTGCGGTTTGACCGTGTTTAATCAGCGCCAGTTAAATTTGTGAATCCATTTCAGAAATTTATTTCCGAACACGCGCGGCTTCTACAGGGCGGCAAGAAACTTCCGCTGGGCAGCTTAAAACGATCCGTGCGCCCGACAAACAAATCGCCCGGCGCGCCCAAAGTCCTGATTTTTTCGCCGCACCCGGACGACGAATGCATCACCGGCGGGCTGGCCTTGCGCCTGTTGCGCGAGGCAAAGTGGAACGTCATCAACGTTGCCGTCACGCTCGGCAGCAAGCGCGAACGCCGCGCCGCGCGGCTGCGCGAACTGCAAAACGCCTGTGCGTCGCTCGGATTCGGTTTGATTGTGCCCGGTCCCGCTCTGCGGGATGGACTGGAACGCATCAATCCGGAAGCGCGCAAGCGAAACCGCGCGCATTGGCGGGCAGCGGTCAAGGTCATCGCCCAAATTCTGGCGGAACATCAGCCGCGCGTGATTTTTGTTCCGCACGAGCACGATGGCCACGGCACGCACATCGGAACGTACTTTCTGGTTTTGGACGCGCTGAAAGCTTTGCCCGCTGCTTTCAAATGCCACGTCGTGGAAACGGAATTTTGGGGACAAATAACGAAGCCGAATCTGCTGGTCGAGTCGGGCGTTAATGACGTAGCCGCTCTGGTTGCCGCGCTGGCATGTCATATCGGCGAGGTAAAGCGCAATGCGTATCACACACGTCTGCCGGCCTGGATGATTGACAACGTGCGGCGCGGTGCGGAATTGGTGGGCGGGCCTTCGCCGCGCCGTAGTGGCTCCGTCCACGCAGGCGGGCAGGGCGGGGCGGCGCCGGATTTCACGTTCGCCACGATTTACCGGCTGCGGAAATGGAAGGGCGGGAAGCTTCAGAAAAATTTCGGCGGCGGAAAATTTTTGGGCGCGGCGGAAATTCCTGCCGGCTTGTTCAAGATTTAAACGCCCCTCGCCCCATCCCTCTCCTCGCTCGGCGGGGCGAGGGTGTCGCGCAGCGGCGGGAGAGGGGGATGAATTTATCCGCGTATAGCGGCGTGGCCGCCACGCGGCTTTACGCCGTGTTCATCCACCCTCCGCAGTATTGCTACGGGGGACGGGTCCGTGGTTAAATTCTCTCGTGAACCAGAAATTCATGCGCGCGGCCATCCGGCTGTCACTTCAAAAAATGCGGCGCAACGATGGCGGGCCCTTTGGCGCGGTCGTCGTGCGGCGTGGCAAAATCATCGGGTGCGGCTGGAACCGCGTTACCTCCACGAACGACCCGACGGCGCACGCGGAAATCGTGGCCATCCGCGAGGCGTGCCGGCGGCTCAAGACCTTCCGGCTGGACGATTGCGAACTCTACGCCAGTTGCGAACCATGTCCGATGTGTCTGGCGGCGGTTTATTGGGCGCGGATGTGGAAAATCTTTTACGCCAACAGGCGGCGCGACGCGGCGGCGGCTGGTTTCGACGATGATTTAATCTACCGCGAAGTGACGCGACCGGTTTCGCGCCGGAAAATTCCGATGAAGCAATTGCTGCGCAGGGACGCGACGAAAGTTTTTGCGGAATGGAAAAGGAAGCCGGACAAAATCCGGTATTAAACGTGGTCTAGTTTGCAGCCTATCCTCATATTAGGCGACGCCTTGTAATACGGGGTAATTGCTGTCACATGAAAACCCTGATGTCCCTATCACCCGCAAAGAACCGAGGTTTTTTGTCAAGCTCAGCCTTTGCAGGATACGCTCGCGACCGCAAGATTTCCGTGACAATAGAATGCACTAGTGCCGCTTTTTCGTCGGCCTCGCGCCTGTAATCAATCTGGATATTGTCGTGAACGGGTATCCCCTCCGCCCATGACCCCTCCGACGCTTTGAACCCTGCTTTCGATAGCGCATTCACAATGTCACGTGCGATACTTTCAGTTTTGGAACTCGGCCCATGATGCACCACTACCACACTAAAGTCAGAGTTCGCCTGGAAAGCTGCTTGCTTGGATGCAGCTTCTTCACGAACTAGGGCCACTCTCTTCTCAGAATCTTGCGCTACCTCACGGGTATCCTGTGACTTCTGCGCAAGCCGACTTACTATCGTTGCGAGCTCGCTAACTTGCTGATCAAGGGCAGAAATCTTTAAATCAGAAGCCGCGACGGTACGCGCCCCTTCAGCATCAATTCGACTGCGGAGTTCCTTAAGCTGCTTTTCAACGTCCGCTGCCGCTGTCGTCAACTCTTGGACAAGGTCTCTATATTTAGCCGCTTCACTGCGAACCTCTTTGACAGCGTCCCTTCCTTGGCCCGCTGCTGCTTGAGCATCGGAGGAAGCGCGCACAGCATCCCTTAATTCACTGGCTACCATTTCCCGGACAAACGCACGCACTCCAAATACGCATACGAGAACAGAAACTACTGCGATTATCCAAAAACGTGTCTGCGCCCATTTCAGAAGATCGTCTTGAAGTTCGCTCTGGATTTGTAGTTTCTGGAGCGAATATGCCTCCTCTGGCGAAAGCTGCACCAGCGAGCGCTCTGGCGACGACTGCTTAACCTGCTCGTTACCTTTATCGCTCGGCTGAACCACGGGTGTATTCGGAGAAGTCACTGGATTAGTGCCCTGCTGTGCGATTGCATACCCAACGTACAAGAACGCAACCAGAAGTCCAAATAGTATACCCTTGCTGCTTTTGATGAGTCTCATTTTTGAACCGGTTAATCGACGCCTAACAGACGATGGACAGCGCCTTTTGCAGCCTATCCTTTTTCAAAAACAGACTGTAAGCTGGACTGAAATCGTTGTCCAGCATTAAATTGCGTCGTTTATGACCTCGCCACCGGCGTAGCGGCTTCTCGGCAGAAAGGCGCATTTTCAATTTGTTTGAATGGCGGCGGTCTGCCGACCGCCGCTACAAGGCTGCGCGATTCAAGTTTGATTCGCGCGGGAATTTTTCCCATTGTTGTCGCGTCCGATTAACGGAATGAAGAAAAAATTGAAATGGATTTTCGGCGCGCTCGTCGTGGTGTTTGCCCTGCTGCAACTTACCAATCCGTCGCGCACGAACCCGCCAATCTTGCCGGGACACGATGTCTCGGCCACCAACGCGCCGCCGCCACCAATCGCCGCGTTGCTGCACGCAGCGTGTTACGACTGTCATTCCTACGAAACCAGGTGGCCGTGGTATAGCCGCGTCGCGCCGATGTCATGGCTGATCGCGAGCGACGTCAAGGGCGGCCGCGAGCATGTGAATTTTTCCGATTGGCCGCATGACCATCTGGATTGGGCGGTGCGGCGATGGGAGGACATCAGCGAAGAAGTGGACTACAAAGAAATGCCGCCGGCCAAATACACGTTGTTGCACCCGGAAGCGCGCCTCACCGACGCCCAGCGCAAGGAATTGATTCAGTGGGCGGATGCGGAAGCCGAACGATTGAAAGCGGCAGCGAAGAGAAAATAAGCCTTAAAAAACTATTCAACCACGGATGGACACGGATGAACACGGATTTTTTGAGCAGGTCGCGGAGCGACTTGATGATAATAGCCGTGGCTTTCAAGCCACGGTAAGCATCCCCAAACGGCCACCGTCGCGGAGCGACGGTTGAAATGTGGGCATTGCGTGATTTCAAGCGTCGCTCCGCGACGCATGGCTGGGGGATCGCATTTCCGTGGGATAAATCCCACGGCTATTGTCAAATCTCGCTCCGCGAGGTAGCGCACAAAAGTGAGAGGCGCCATTCGTGCTTCCCAAATCAGTTTGGGAATTGACGCAGCCGCATTCACCAAACATGCTGAAAATTCCATGTTGCACCACGAATTGATTCCCGTCGCCGAATCCCACAGTGGCGGGACACGGCGGTTGATGGTGATGCTGCACGGTTTGGGCGACAGCATCGAAGGTTACCGCTGGCTGCCGGAGGCGATGGCCCTGCCGTGGCTGAATTATCTGCTCGTCAACGCCCCCGACGATTACTACGGCGGCTATTCTTGGTTTGATTACCCGGATAATTACGCGCCCGGCGTGCAGCGCAGCCGCAAATTGCTTTTTGAATTGCTCGACGACCTGCGCGCGAAAGGATTTCCCGCCGAGCAAATCACATTCGGTGGTTTTTCGCAGGGCAGTTTGATGGCCATCGAAATCGGTTTGCGTTATCCGCATCACTTTGCGGGCATCGTTGGCATCAGCGGCTGGGTGTGCGAACCGGAAAAATTGCTGAAGGAGCTTTCGCCGGTGGCAATGCAACAACGGCTGCTCGTCACACACGGGACGTTTGATCCGCTCATTCCGTTTGCCATGGCGCAAGGGCAAGTCCGCCAGCTTAAAGCCGCCGGTTTAAACGTCGAGTGGCACGAATTCGCGAAGGTGCACACCATCGCCGAAGATGAAATGGCCGTCGTCCGCGATTTTGTGCGCGCCGGTTATCCGGTCGTGGGGAAATAACCGGCGCGCCGGGTCCCGCGATGCGGGAGGAGAAGCTGTTCCGGTCGGAGGGACGAGCTCTGCGAGTCCCAAAATGTTCGGGAGTGCGCCGACATGTCTGCGCCTTGAGAAGCGGTGACGTGTCACCGCACTCCAAAGGGCTCGTGTAACTCGCCCCTCCGATTTTTCAGACTTTTACTTCACGGGTGGCGCCGGGAATCCAGATTTGCTCCGGTCGCGGCTCGCCGATGGTGTTCCAGTCCATCGCCCGTTCCACGACTTCGCGCATCTGCGCAAACCACCACGTTGCGCGGGTGATGCGGCCTCCATGCTGCGCGCCGTTCGTGAGCAGCTTGATGCCGTTGAAACCGAGTTCGAGTTGTTTGTTTGTCGCGTTTGTCATAATGAACCTTTCTTTGCGCGACATTCTGGCAGGCAGGGTTGGACAAAGGCTGTCCAAGCTAAAAATATTCGGTCGTGGGTTGCTGGATTGTGCTGCAAACATTTGACAAAAATGTGGTTTATGCTTTTCGGTTAGCTCAAAACCCAAAAGAACTTCGGGAGATTTTTTTGAAAACGCAGTCTATATTGCTGGCGCATGAAAAAAAACACCGTCTTTTCTCAACTAAGAAGGCCATTGCCAGTCGGGGGTGTTCCTTTTGAAGAATGGGCGTCCAGCTTGCCAAAAGAATTTCGAGAACGCCTGAAATCAAAGTTGCCCGCCGGTGGGGAGCCAACCCGCGTCAGGAATTACGACGAATATATCGCCCTTGGGGTGATTGATAACAAGGCAGGGTTTAAAAGCTGACACCGCCTGTTTACACTCGTCGTATGAAAGTTCTTTGTCGTGGACAACAATAAACTGGCGTCCGCTTTCATCGTCCAAATAATCATTTATGCAAGGCATGGCGGCGCGTTTGGGCTGTCTAGTTTTTTGAGAACTTGCCGGTTTCTCCCGTGCCGGTTTTCTTTGCTTTCGTTTTTAACAGAAAGAACAAACCAGCGTAGGCGGCACCGATAACAAACCAAGTGCAGAACAGCAGCGTTGTGTTCAACTGGCACTCATCACCTATCCATCCAGCGTCACTAATATGATTCCCGAAAGCCGGTGGACTCCACAGCGGCGCGTAAATTATGTTTACTGTGCGGGGATCGCCAACCAAGAGAGTGCCAGGATGAATGAGAATCCACGGTGCATTTGCCGCACTTACAAGCAGGGCCAGCAACGCAAGCCCGGTCAGGTTTTTTTGCTTCCAGTTCATCGGCTCGGTTAGGTGAAAAAGAGCGTATTCGCCGGTTAATCGTGGTTCAAACAAAATAATTGTTGACTATCTTGTGACATTCTGTCAAATTGTAACGAAATGGGAAACAATTTGGAAATCAGTGTTGAGCTTGCAAGGCAGGTTTTGCCGTGTCTTGAAGGTCGTTTGAAGTATTGTGAGGATTCTAAAAAAGAATTCGATGCTGAAATTGCCCAGATAAAAACTTCAATCGCTGAATTGAAGGCAAAGCTGGCCGACGCTGAAAAGCCGCCGGTGGTTGATGGTATTATCCGAAAAAGGCAACTCAAAGGGCATGTTGCTAAGGTGATTGCCGACTTACTTGCCCCTTTGCAAGACGAGAAGGGGTTGACCATCAGCGAAATCAGAAACCGGACAGGCTTTAACCGCTCTGTGATTTACAAGACGCTGCACCGTGAGACCGGAAAATTTGAATCCGACAGAAAAGGCAAATTGTGGAAATTGAAAAAACAAATGTGAAGAATTTACAGGGGCGGCGGGAAACTCCCGTGCGGCCAAGACTGCCATTGATGGCACAGCCAAACGAACCCGCCGACCCCTGCCACTAAAACAAACTGAAATCATGCTCCGTAGCGCGCAAACGCCACGGAGCGCAACCAAGCGCAGGGTGAGCCGCGTCCGGTCGCATACCTTTGCAGATACGGCTAGACGATAACTTGCCCCGCCTAGAAAGGCAAGTTGAAATGCCATTGCTGTTCTGGCGAAGCCAAACACTTCGCCAATTTCCGAAACAAGAATCGTGTTGTCCGTCGTTTCCGCTGCATCCGTTGCGGCAAGACGTTTTCCGAACCGCAACCGCTGGCCAGCCTGCGCGTGGACTTTGACAAGGCGTGCCAGGTTGTTCGTATGCTAACCGAAGGGCTGGGCATTCGGGCGACTTGCCGGCTGACAAATTTGAACAAACAAACCGTCCTGCATATCCTCGCCAAAGCTGGCGAGCATTGCGCCGATCTGCTTGACCAGAAAATCCTGAACCTAAAGCCCGAACCGCTGGAAATTGACGAGTGTTGGACGTTTGTAAAAAACAAACGCGCCTTGAAAAACACGGACGATGCCGGTGATTTTTATGCGTTTCTCGCCTCCGGCAAAAATTCCAAGCTGATTCTTTCCCATTTGGTAGCCAAGCGAACGCGCGTGCTCGCCACGGATTTTATGTTGGATATTCGGTCGCGCCTTTCCGGTCCATATCAAATCACGTCGGATAATTGGGTGGGCTTTATTCAGGGAGTATTGAGCACCTCACTTCACAAGGCGCATTATGCGACACAGGCCAAAACATTCGCTGGTTACAACCTGCCAATCAAAGACAGCCTGCGCCGTTACAGCCCCGGAAAGTGCGTCGGCGTCAGAACATATATCGTCTGTGGCAATCCAGACCCAAAGGAGATTACAACTTCACACGCCGAACGGTTGAACCTGTCACTGCGCCATTTCAACAAGCGATTCACGCGCTTGTCACCGTGCTTCTCGCGCAAGCTGGAAAACCTGATTCACTCCGTTGCCCTGACAGTAGCTTGTTTCAATTTCTGTAAAGTTCATTCAGCGCACGGACTGACACCGGCGCAAGCGGCGGGATTGACAGACCACAAATGGACGATTGAAGAACTGCTGACAGCTACGATTTGAGCCTGTCTGGTGTGAACAAGTTGGCGTTGACCAAGCAATCAGTTTGCGGGTTAATCCGACAATGAACGACGCAGAACTGGAGAAACACTTCAAAGAAGTTAATGAAAACTTTGAGGTGATTGCTAAGGCTCTCGCTGACCAACACCTTTTGACAATCCGCATGATGTCACATCAACAGGCCCACCTTGCGGCACTGCGAAACATGATGATTCAGAACGGGGAGGACAGGGTACGACTGAATCAACGGCTCCGTAATGCATATGAGACAGCCGTAAATTTATATCACGCCCAGCTTGAAGCCTATTATAAATCAGGCGACGCAAAGGCGTTTGTCGAATCGCTGGTTTTTCCAGATGAAGTTCAGGGCAATTAATTTTTGATTGCATGGCTATTTCTTACTACACCTGAATTCACAATCTGGCAACCCATGACCAAATATTCCGGGATGTTATACTTCACAAACCCAAAGAAGGTGAGAAAAACCAATGAAAATGAGGCTTAAAACGGGAAAATCACTGCGGTTTTTGCCTAATAAAAATTGCACGATGGTTCGGGCTTACCCACTCAGGTTTGTAGCTCCATTCGGTTTTTATGCCGATCTGGGTAAAAGCATTAATAAGGGCTCCATATGCGTCATTAGTATGATCAGCTGGTACGGTATAAAGGACGAATCCGTTTGTTTTCTGCATTGCCGAAAAATAGAAGATACTAAAATCATTGGTTTCGTCGGTTAGCTCGAAATTTAGCCCCCTCCAATCGCGTATTATATCCATTCCTAAGAGGCCGTGGGGGTATTCAAGTTTATCAACAAAAGGAACTTTGGTAAGCTTAGAACTCCACGCAATTACTGGTTTTTTCTGGGTGGATTTGGTCGGATGCAGCAGGCTAATACGAACACTATGAATGTAACTGTCTGAAAATCCGCCGACACCTTGAACCGCGTCTTTGCAAACTTGGACATTCGCCACGCCGGGCCGATGATGTCAACCGCGAAAGCGGAAGCCGGAAATCATTTCCTCATCGATTCGATTTTGATACGGTGGTTTACAGGGTGTTTTTGCCTTGAGCTTTGGCCTTCTTCCAGCGCGCCCTGGCTGCCGCCGCAATTTTTGCCCTCGCTGCGACACTCATTTTGCGTCTGGCTTTCTTGACCGGCTTCGCGGCTGACTTCCGCCCCTTGACTTTCGCCCATCGCACTCTGGCCGCTGCCGCAATTTTTCGCCTCGCTGTGGCACTCATCTTCCGGCGCTTACGGGGAGCGGCAGCGCCAGCGGTGCCGCCCAACAGCCGGGTAAGCTGCTTTTGCAATGTTTCGATTTTGTGTTTGATGCCTGCTGCACGGCGCAATTGACTGGCAGATAGATGTGTCATAGATGGGCCAGTGAATCCCCGCGTCGCTGCGAAGTCAAGCCTATCGGTTGCGGAGGTACCGCCCCCTTCTGGCGCGTTGCTGGTCGCGCGCCATGCCGATTTCACATACCGGGAAGGCTTTCTGTCAGGAGTGTATCGGCTAATTGAATTTCATGGCTCGGTCAAAACTCAAGGGGCAGTGGCCGTTGGCTCCAGCGCGGTGTTAGCAGGCTAATACGAACACTATGAATGTAACTGTCTGAAAATCCGCCGACACCTTGAACCGCGTCTTTGCAAACTTGGACATTCGCCACGCCGGGCCGATGATGTCAACCGCGAAAGCGGAA
>JBEKMU010000061.1:0-17785 GCA_049523555.1 Verrucomicrobiota bacterium
GGCTGGAGAAGGTCCCAAGGGTCCGGCTGTTCGCCGGTTAAAGCGGCACGCGAGTTGGGTTCAGAACGTCGTGAGACAGTTCGGTCCTTATCCACTGTGGGCGCAGGAAACTTGAGGGGTTCTAACCTTAGTACGAGAGGACCGGGTTAGACGCACTTCTGGTGTGGCAGTTGTTCCGTCAGGGGCATCGCTGCGTAGCCATGTGCGGAAGAGATAAGCGCTGAAAGCATCTAAGTGCCAAGCTCCTCCCAAGATATTGTTTCCCGGAGCGCAAGCTCCCTAAAGACCACGGGCAGACCACCCGTTTGATAGGCTGGACGTGTACGAGCCGTGAGGCTTTCAGCCGACCAGTACTAATCGGTCGTGCGGCTTGATCGCTTTCTCCTTTTTGCGTAGCTGCGAAGGTAAATTCGTAGCCAACTGAAATGGAACAGCGATTTTAACTCGCGAATTGGGTATGCCCAAAGAACCCTGTGTGTAGTTTTCAGAGAACGTCGAGCGGTGACAAGTGACGTGTGGCACGTGACAAGTTACCGGGTTGCGGTTGCTCTTTTACAAATGGTGAAATGGACTTGTGGCTTCGTGTTACTTGTCATCTGTCACCTGTCACGTTTTTGGTGGCCCTAAAGCTGTGGTCCGACCCGTTCCCATTCCGAACACGGCCGTCAAACACAGTCTTGCCGATGGTAGTAGTCCTATAGGTTCTGCGAGAGTAGGTAGCCGCCAGTCTTTCAATAAAAACCCCGGAGAGTCTTCTCCGGGGTTTTGTTTTGTGGGAATAAGAGAGGTAAAATGCCATATGCTGCTGGCTGATGACGCGATCGCCCGCCGGCGTTTGCTTGTTGAATTTTGTGCGACCATCAAGAAGACGCCGGTGACAGGCTGATTCACAGTGCTGTTCCGCTCACCAGAGCCGCTGTAACCTCTTTGCATGGTGCGCAGCAGTTTCCGAGGCGCGGGTTGCCGGCAGTCCTCGGACGATCTCCACTTAAGAGCGAATGAATTGCTCAAGGGTTGAAATCCATTTAAGCTGACTCGCAAATGAACGGACAGAAAATGATTCAGCCAGCGGGATTTTTGAGGCCGCGCGGAATTTTGCCGTTGTTGTTGCTGTTATTCACTGGCAGCGGTTGCGCCGCATTGGTTTACGAAATCGTCTGGTTTCAGTTGCTGCAATTCGTTATTGGTTCAACCGCGGTTTCGTTGGCGGTTTTGCTGGGAACGTACATGCTGGGGATGTGCTTGGGCAGCCTTCTCCTGCCGCGCCTTATTCCGGTCGATCGAAATCCTTTGCGCACCTACGCATGGCTCGAGACCACCATCGGCATCTTCGGGGTCATTGTCCTGTACGCCCTTCCATATGTCGGCCGACTTTACGTGGCCACTGCCGGACGTGGTTTTGCGGGGATTTTAATAGGCGGGGCACTATGCGCTTTGTGTTTGTTGCCGCCCACTTTGTGCATGGGTGCGACGCTGCCGGCGATTTCACGATATGTCGAGAGTACGCAAGAGGGTGTTTCCTGGCTCGGTTTTCTCTACGGTGGGAACATTGCCGGGGCTGTGTCCGGCTGCCTGTCCGCGGGATTCTACCTGTTGAGGGTTTATGATATGCCTACGGCGACGTACGTTGCCGTCGGGATCAATGGCCTGGTGGCTCTGATTGGCTTCGGCCTCGCGCCGCGAATTTCGTTCCGACCGGAAGGTCAAAACCTGAAAAATAAAGTTGAAGGCGCGCCGGGTTCTTCCTGGATTTATCTCAGCATTGCCCTGTCAGGATTCTGCGCCCTGGGCGCCGAAGTGATTTGGACGCGTTTGTTATCCCTGCTGCTGGGTCCGACCGTTTACACGTTCTCCATTGTGCTGGCCGTGTTCTTGGTGGGTTTGGGGATCGGCAGCGGTATCGGATCACTGGTTGCCCGCGCTGTAGCGCGGCCGAGAATCGCGTTGGGTCTTTACCAGACGCTCCTGATGGCAGCCGTCGCTTGGACGGCATATATGTCCGCCCGCTCCCTTCCATATTGGCCGGTAATTCCGATGATCTCCAGCAGTCCATGGTACAATTTCCAGATCGACTTGGCTCGCTGCGGTTGGGCCATCCTGCCGGCGACGGTTTTATGGGGAGCCAGTTTTCCACTAGCGCTCGCCTCTGTGGCCTTGCGCGGGCAAGACCCGGGTTTCCTGGTCGGGAAGGTCTATGCCGCCAATACACTCGGTGCGATAATCGGAGCCATCGGAAGCAGCATCCTCCTGATTGGCTGGCTCGGCACCCAAGGCTCGCAGCAAGTGCTTATTGGGGCTTCCGCCGTGGCTGCGCTCTTGGCGCTTGCTCCGTCATACGGCCTCGTTTCCTCATCTGCCAGGGGTTTAAGCGGCAGGTTTGGGAGTGCGTTAGTTTTCTGTGGCGTCATTGTCATTGGAGCCTTGCTGATCTGGAAACTGCCCCGGATTCCATGGCAATTGATTGCTGACGGCCGTTATGTGGCAGTAGGTCGCAGTTACGATCGGCAAGTCCTTTGTGTAGGTGAGGGGATCAACGCTTCTGTCGTGGTTACGGAAACGGGCGACGGCGTGAGGACACTTCATGTTAATGGCAGAGTGGAAGCGGTCTCGGACCCGCAAGACATGCGGGTCCAACGCATGCTGGGCCACATCCCCGCGCTCCTTCACCAGCACCCGCAGTCGGTGCTGGTTGTAGGATGCGGGGCGGGTATTACCGCCGGATCCTTTGTATTGTATCCGGAGGTTAAGAAAATTGTAATTTGTGAGATCGAACGGATGATGCCCGAAATCGTCGTTCCGTTTTTCAGCAAGGAAAACTATGACGTGATCAAAGATCCGCGGGTCCAAGTCGTTTACGACGACGCCCGGCATTACATTTTTACGACCAAAGAAAAATTCGACATCATTACCTCGGACACAATTGACCCATGGGTCAAAGGCACTGCCGGGCTCTACACGAAGGAGTATTATGAACTTTGCAAGCAACATTTGAATCCAGGCGGGGTGGTCGCACAATGGCTCCCTCTCTACGTAACCAATTCCACCGTGATAAAAAGTGAACTGGCCACTTTTTTCGAGGTCTTCCCGAATGGCGTAATCTGGGGAACCGGCGAGAACGGAGAGGGTTACGACATGGTTATTACCGCCAGTGCAGAGCCGATGAGGATCAATGTGGATGAAATGCAGCAGCGGTTGGATCACAACGGTGCCGTGGCGCAATCCCTGCGTGAGGTTGGGTTCGGGTCAGCGATCGGTTTGCTCGCAACCTACGCCGCGCAAGGGCCTGATTTGGGCCCTTGGCTGAAACAAGCCGAAATCAACCGGGATTGGAACCTGAAATTGCAGTACATGGCGGGCATGACAGCGTATTCGCAGGAACAAAACACCATTAATTACGATCTGTTGCCCTATCGCCGATACCCGGAAAACCTCTTTAGTGGCTCGGATCAAAATTCGCGAATGCTGAAGGAAATTCTGAAGGGAACGAAATCGAAAAATTCACCGTAGGAATTTGAAAGCCGGTCATTGTCACCCTCAGAAAATCCAGAGAGACGATGAAGTTTTTGAGATCGTTCGCCCGGCAGATGAATTATTTGCTCGTAGCCGCCCACCGTATTGTTGAGAGCATCCTTCGCTTTGGCCAAGCCGTCGCAGATGCAGTCGGAGTTAAAACCGGGTTTTAAGCGTCCAAACGCACCTGTCGCTCAGGCTTTTTCCATAGTATTCTGCCTTGGCTTCGACATGGTTTTCGCCTGGCAGTAATTGAACGTTCTTCCAAATAAACACACAATTGGTTCCATCCGCGTTTTTGCCCTGCGATATGCCATTCATCACCAATTCCACTTCCCAGGAGTTGGAATAAATTTTTACGTCTGTCACCGAGTTCGTGCGTTCGGTGAACCGGCGGTCGGTGATGTACAGCACCGGTTCATCCGACCAGTTCGCTTTGTAAAAATAAAAGGCGTCTTTCTTTATCTTGCGATCGTAAGTCACCAAACCCTTGTCGTTGCGGCCGGGAATGCCGCCTTCGTGGCGCGTGCTGACGGCAAAGTCGAACATGTTCCAGACAAAAGTGCCCCAAACGAATGGCCGCTGTTTCATTGCAGCCCACGCGGCTTCGTGAACTTCAGCCTGCCATTCTTCCGGATGCCAGGGACCATCGGTCTTCGGTTGCTTCGGGTTTTGTTCGTGCTGGGTGGTGTTTGCGCCCGCGCCGTATTCGCTCACGCAAAACCCGCCGTGACGGCCGTCTTGGCGGCGTGAGTCCAGTGACTTGCCAAAGTCGTCTTTGGTTCCCCAACCGGAATACCAGCCCGGATAAATGTTCCAGCCAAGCCAGTCGGGAATTTTGTTCATTTGCGGAAATTTATCCGTGCAAGTGGCGGCAATGGTCGGATGCGTTGGGTCTTCGCTGTGTGCGACATTGTTCAAATCCTGCAACTCGCGTTCCGGGTCGGGAGTATCCTTGAGCCCGATTTCGTTGAACAAACTCCAGACGAAAATCGAGGGATGATTAATGTTTTGCCGGATGAGGTCGAGCAACTGGTTGCGCGAAGTTTCTTCAAATTGCTCTGACGCGTTGATTTCATTCACTTGCGGCAATTCCGCCCAGACCAGAATGCCCGCCTTGTCGCACAGGCTGTAAAAATAATCACTGTGCTGATAATGCGCGCAGCGGACGACTGTCGCGCCGATTTCCTTGATGAGTTGCATGTCCTCGTCCGTGTTCGCTTCGGAAATCGCCCAGCCTTTGTTGAAGCGGTCCTGATGCCGATTGACGCCGTGCAAATGATAAGGCTTGCCGTTCAGGAAAAATCCCTTGTCCGGATCAACTGAATAGAATCGCAAGCCCAGCGGTTGCTCAACTAAATCCACCACGCTGTCCCCGGAACGCAACTCGATGACGGCCTTGTAAAGGTAAGGGTCCTGGCGTCCGTTCCATAAATGCGGATGCGGCACGGTCAAGCGCAACCCATACGGCGCGGTTACCTTGGACGCCAAGGTAATTTGTTGCCTGCTGTCGGCGACCTGATTTCCTTCGGCGTCCAGTACGCTTGCGACCAGTGTTAAAGGCCGCTTATGCCTGGCGCCATTGGAGATTTGTGCCGTCACATCAATCACCGCCTGCGTTTCCGTGACGCTCGTTTGCAGCCACGCGACGCCGGGCGAGCCGTGGTCGGTGAGTGCGAAATTTTCCGCCGCCGTTTCGATCAAGTGCACCGGACGGTATAGTCCGCCGTAAACAGAAAAGTCGCCGCTCAACGGCGCGATGTCCGGCTCCCATGCGTTGCTTACGCGCACTGCGATCAGGTTGGTGCCGGTGGCGGACAGATTGGTGGTGATTTCAAAGCAGAACGCGCCGAACCCGCCGCGATGTTCGCCGAGCTTTTTGCCATTCAAATGAACATCAGCCACCAGACTCGCCGCCTCGAACCGCAAAAAATATCGTCTGCCGGTTTCCGGCGTGATGTTCAACTGGCGCCGATACCAGCCCGGCCCGCGGTAATAATCCTTTCCCTGTTGCGCCTCTTCCCAGCCCCAGTTGTGCGGAATGGAGACGGTTTGCCAGTCGCCGTCACCGAGGTTGACCGTTTCCGCATTCGTGATGTCGCCCGATTTGAACCGCCAGTCTGAATCCAGCAGTGTACTTTCGCGGGCGGATGAAACGAAGGAGAAGGCGAGTGCGAAAACGAAAAGCGATAGCTTGCGCATGAGCGAATCATGCCACGAGCTAACCGGGCGGCAAGCGCAACGTCGAATCGGTCGGCGGTGTATCTTCGCTTGCCTTTTCGAGCAGCGCGTTCGGGAGCGACTTGGCGGCCTTTGCGCCCAACTGTTTTAACTTCTCCGTCTGACTGACGAGGTTTCCCGAGCCGGTGTGAAGTTTGGTCGAGGCGGCTTCCCACGCTTCGCGCGCCCTGCCGAGTGCATCGCCCACGGCTTGCAGGTCCTCCACGAAGCCGACGAACTTGTCGTAAAGTTTACCACCGCGGTCAGCGATTTCGAGGACGTGTTTTTGCTGGTCGGCCAGCCGCCAGACATGCGCGACGGTGCGGAGGGTGGCCAGCAAAGTCGAGTTGGTGATGAGCACGACGTTGTGATCCAACGCCTCGGCGAACAATCCCGGCTCGCGCGCGATGGTCGCGAAAAACGCCGCCTCGATGGGCACATACATCAGCACGAAATCCGGCGCATTGATGCCGTGGATGTCCTGATAACGCTTCGCGCCGAGGTCGCGGAAATGTTTGCGCAAAGCCTCGACGTGCCGGTCAAGACTGGCGAGCTTGGCCGCGTCGTCGGGCGCGTTCACGGATTCCTCGTAGGCGCGCAGCGAAACCTTGGAGTCAATCACCAGATTGCGTTTCTCCGGCAATTCCACAATCACGTCGAGAAACCGCTGGTCGCCCTCGGCATCCTTCGCGCTGCGTTGCCGGCGATAGTGAATATCCTTCTGCAACCCGGACTTTTCGAGAATCTGGTCGAGCATATTCTCGCCCCAGTTGCCCAGCACTTTCACGTCACCCTTGAGCGCCTTGGAAAGATTCGCCGCCTCTGTGCCAATGCGGCTGATCTGTTCCTTAAGCAGCGCGCTGTGCGTGGCAGTTTCCCTGCGCGTCGTGTCGAGGCTCGTCTTGAACTCGCCGAGCGTCTCTTTCAGCGGCGTGAGCAATTTACCGAGACTCTCCGTAGATTGCTGGCTGAAGCGGCTCGCGTTGTCCAAGATCAACTTGTTCGAGACCGCCTCGAACTCCTTGCGGAATTTTTCTTGGATGGTTTCAAGCTGCTGCCGCTCCGTCGTCAGCCGCTCGTTGAGCGATTTCAGCTCCGCGCCCAACTCACCATTGCGCTGGTTGAGCGCGAGCAATTGTTCCTGCAATGTCCGCTGCTCCGCTTCACGTTGCGCGAGTCGCTGCTGAAGATCATTCTCCAATCGCGAATCCGCCGGTGCAATCGGCGCACGACTGCGACCGAGCAGCCAGCCGATCAGCAGGCCCAATCCGCCACCGACCACCAGACCGATGAATAAATAAGCTCCGTTAGACATGGCTCATCGCAGTTTGGTAAACAGCGCCCGCTGATAATCAGGCACGAAAAATCGTTTACCCTTTTGGACAATTTTGTGTCCTTCGGCGCCCAATCGTCTGGCCATACCTTCGACGCCGCCGGGATATTTGGGATTCAATTCACCGCCGGTTTTGAGCGTGCGCCAGTAGGGCGTGATGCGTTTAGCGCCGGCGGCTTCGGCCTCGGCGGCGGCATGCGCGGCAATCCATGAAAAAATGCCCGTCGTGATGGGACAGGCAAAATCCGTTTTGTGCTTTTTGGCGAGCGCATGGCGGAGTTCGTTGATGGTGACGACGCGGCCTTTGGGCACCTGCTTCATCAACACATCCACTTCGCGTGGTGCGGGAATGACAAACGTGCCTGTGCCCCAACGCTTGGTCATTTTGCCGGTGACTTTGCAGACCCTCGGCAGGCCTTTGTCATCCGCCAGTTTTTCGCGCCATGTTTTTTTCATTTTCGATTTCAGATTTGCGATTTACGAGTCAAGCATGTGATGCCGCGTCAATCGTATATCGTATATCGTAAATTCAGAAATGCGCCACGACTTCAATTTCCACATTCGCGCCTTTGGGCAATGCGGCGACCTGAATCGTCGAACGCGCCGGGAAATCGCTCGTGAAATGCTTCGAGTAAATCTCGTTCATCCCGGCGAAGTCGGCGAGATTCGTCAGAAACACCGTGGACTTTACGACGTTGGCGAACGTCAGCTTCTGGTCGTCCAGAATCGCTCTGACGTTTTGCAAAACGCGTTCGGTCTGAGCTTTGATGTCTCCCGAAATCAAATTGCCCGTGGCGGGCTCAATCGGGATCTGGCCGGCGCAGAACAGTAAATCGCCGACGCGTACAGCGTGGTTGTAGGGTCCGACGGCGGCGGGTGATTTCGCGGGTTTGATGATTTGTTTGGCTGCCATAGTGGCGCGCAGTTTCGCGGCTTTGAAATGCGAGGTCAAGAAGTCCGCTGCGTGTTTTTAGCCGACGTTGGCCGCTTGCTTTTATCTAACTTTCTTCAACAACCAGTTAGTCAAGCCAAATTCAACCACCATTCGTGCTACTTGTTTGGGCAGCCACAATTCCACATTCTCCAAAGTCTTCTGGTCGTTCCAATTTCCTGTTGGAGTATGAACGACAAAATACAGTTTTCTGAAACCTGCTCCGGAAAAATTCTCGGCGTATTCTTTAAATTCGGCCAGTGACGCTCTGGATTTTACTTGAACCTGATACAAGTCTCCTGTTATCGGCTCTTCAAGTTCCAAATCCACATACTTCATCGTCTCTCCCAACAAACTTACGCGTCGCCACCCTGCGCCCCGAAAGATACCTATGTGACCCATTTCACGGTCTTGACTTTGCGCCCGGTTAAAACTTTTGTCAAAGCAGAGTTGCCGTTGCGTTTTCATTCGCCCGCTGCGCGCAGCGTTGCTATCTTCCATGTTTCACTCAAAGATATTTCGCCAAAATTGGTTTCAGCTCGGCCGCGGTTTTCTTGGGCCAGAATTTTTTATCGGTCAGGATCGCATTTTTCAACGCGGAGTGGCATGGCCAGTCCGGTTCGGCGGGAATCTCGGCGATGGCCGCGGCGACAATTTTTTTGGCCGTGTCGGCGTTGCGGTGCAAGTTGGCGATAATCATTTCCAGCGTGACGTGTTCGTCTTCCTTCCAACAATCGTAGTCGGTGGACATGGCCAGCGTGGCGTAGGCGATTTCGGCTTCGCGCGCGCATTTGGCCTCGCCAAGGTTCGTCATGCCGATGACGTCGTAACCGGCGCGATGATTCGTGAGCGATTCGGCGCGGGTGCTGAACGCCGGGCCTTCCATGTTCACGTAGGTGCCGCCGTCGTGAATCGTTATTCTTCGGAGGGGCGAGCTATGCGAGTCCCTGTTTGAATTCTTGGAAGTCGGGGACTCGTGTAACTCGTCCCTCCGATATAACTCATCCCTCCCCACTTTTAGCAAGATTTGCCGCAGTTCCTCGCAGATCGGATGCGCAAACGCGATGTGCGCCACAATGCCGCGGCCGAAAAAGGTGTGGGTAGGCGACTGTTTGGTGCGATCCACAAACTGGTCAACGAGCACGATGTCGCAAGGCTTGCATTTTTCCTGCAACGACCCGACGGCGCTGACGCTGATGATCCAGGCGACGCCGAGTTTTTTCATCGCCCAGAGGTTGGCGCGATGATTGAGTTCGCTCGGCAGAATCCGGTGACCGCGTCCGTGCCGTGGCAGAAAGACAACTTCGCGCCCGGCCAATTTGCCGGTGAGCAAATCATCCGATGGCGGACCAAAGGGCGTCTTGACCTTCACCCATTTTTGTCTCATGAAGCCTTCGATGTTGTAAAGGCCGGTGCCGCCGATGATGCCGATGCGATAATCAGACATGGCGGGTTTATAGCATTGGCGCGGCCAGAAGTCGCCAATGTTTTTCCTGGCTGGCGTTCATGAGGAAATCAGATATGCTGGGCGTATGGAACTGTTCTATAAAATTCTCAAAACAGCGGTTGAGGGCGGCGCATCGGACGTGCATCTGAAAATCAGCGCGCCGGTCATCTACCGCATCAACCGCGAATTGATCGCAGTGGATTCTCCCTTCCCAACGACGGAATGGATGAACAAAATCGTCGAAACCATCACGCCGGCGCATCAGAAAAAACGCCTCGAGGAGCAGCGCGAAATTGACTTTTCCTACTTCGTTCCAGAGGTTGGGAGATTCCGCACGAATTTGTTTCAACAGCGCGGCGAATGGTGTCTGTCCATGCGTTTCGTCAAAACGCGCGTGCCGAGCTTCGAGAAACTCGGTTTGTTGCAGCAAATCAAGCGGATCGCGGAATCGCCGCGCGGCATCGTGCTCCTGGCGGGATCAACCGGCTGCGGCAAATCCACGACCCTCGCGGCAATGATTGAGCATATCAACAACAACTTCAAAAAGCATGTCATCACGCTCGAAGACCCGATTGAATACGTCTTTGAGGACAATCAGTCTGTCATCGAGCAGCGCGAAATCGGTTTGGATACACTGTCCTTTCACCACGCGCTCATACACGTATTGCGCCAGGACCCGGACATCATCATGATCGGCGAAATGCGCGACGACGTCAGTTTCACGGCCGCGATGAGCGCGGCGGACACCGGACATCTCGTCTTGTCCACCGTGCATACCACGAACGCGTCGCAATCAATCCATCGCATTCTCGATTTTTTCAAGGCGGAAGAACGTGAGCAAATTCGCCGGCAGCTCGTCGGCTCGTTGCGCGCGGTGGTCTGCCAGCGCATGGTCGGCACGATGGACGGCAAGCCGACCCCGGCGTTTGAGATTTTGCTCGACACGCCGCTGGTGCGAAAACTCATTGAAGAAAACCGCCTGGACAAACTGGCAGGGGCCATTGAAACCGGCACCGAAGACGGAATGATTAGCTTCAATCAGTCGCTCTTCAATCTGGTCAAATCGGGCCGCGTGACGGAAAAAGAGGCCCTGTCGAAAGCCACCAATCCGCAGGCGCTGGAGATGAATTTCAAGGGAATCTTCCTCGACGAAGGCCGGCGAATCCTCTCCCGGGAAGACTAGGAATTTCCCTTTCGCACAGTTTCATCGGGCTTGACTTAAACCCGACAAAGCTTATCGTCTTTCCTGATGCGAATATCGAAGAAGACAGATTATGCATTACGCGCCCTTTTTACGTTGGTGGACCACTTCGGCGGCGCGCCGATTCCCATCCGTGAACTCGCCCGGCGAAACGATGTTCCCAAACGGTTTCTTGAACAAATCATGCTGGCGTTGAAAGCCCAAGGCTGGGTGGACAGCGTGGCGGGAATCCGCGGCGGTTATGTGCTCGCAAAAAGTCCAGCAAAGATCACGATGGGCGAGGTGGTGCGGCATTTCGATGGCATTATTGCGCCGATTGACTGCGTTTCCGTTATGAGTTACCAACGATGTTCACAGGAACCGGTTTGCCGGTTTCGGCGCGTTTTTCTTGACGCGCGCAATTACGTTGCCGGTTTGATGGACAGAGCAACGCTGGCCGAAGTCAATCGAGGTTCACCGGTATCCAAACAGGAAGTTTCATCCGGATTTATCGGCGGGGCAGGCATTTAGAGAAAATTTCAAAAAAGCAGTTGACAACGCAGACCGTTTGTAGATAATAACGACATATTCAGTCGTTATTTGACTGACAAAAGATTGAGCTGGACTTTTGCTGAAATGAGCGAAAATAACATCAAACCCGTGGCCGATGCCGATGAAAGGGCGGACTGGCTGGACATTGTCCGCCGGCAAGTCGGTTCGCTGCGCTACGGTGTGGTGCAAGTCGTCGTCCATGATTCGCAAGTCACGCAGATTGACAAGACCGAACGCGTGCGGTTGGAAAACCCCCGCACAGAAACCATTTAAGGCCGACCAGAATGCTGGAGGCGTGAAAAAAATCGAACGAGCCGCTGACCGGGCAACTGAAAGTCTCATTAAAATGAAAACGACAGACATGAAACTCAAGCAGTTGGTAATTGCAACACTTGCGTGCCTGCAAGTGACCATCTCCGTCTTCGCCGGAGACGGCACCGCAACCAATCCCACGACGGACGCGGAAATTGAAACCCTGAAACAACAAATCCAGGAACTTGACCAAAAAGTACGCATCCTTGAACGACAGCGTGAACTGGATCAGCAGACCGCCGCTGATAATGCCAAAACGCAACCGCGCCTGGCTTTGGGCGCGAATGGATTTACTTTCAGTTCCGCCGACACGAATTTTGCCATCTCGTTGCACGGATTGCTGCAAGTGGACAGCCGGACTTTTCCGGCGGATGGCGGCATCAAGGGCAACGACGGTTTCATCCTTCGCCGGGCGCGGCCAATTCTATCTGGCACGGTCTTTCGCGACTTCGATTTCCTTTTCGTGCCGGATTTTGGCGGCAGCGTGGTGCAAATCCAGGATGCCTACCTGAACTACCGTTACCGGCCCGAACTGCAATTGCAGGCCGGTAAATTCAAATCACCCGTCGGCTTGGAACAATTGCAATCGGATCCTTACACTGCTTTCAACGAACGATCGCTGGCGACCGACCTGGTGCCGAACCGCGATTTGGGCGTGGAATTACACGGCGATTTGTTCGGTGGCACGGTGAGTTACGCCGCCGGCATTTTCGACGGCGCGCCCGATTACAACGGCACGACAACGAATGCGGATTACGAAGACAACAAGGCCTTTGCCGGCCGCGTTTTTCTTCAGCCGTGGAAGACATCGGATGTGACGGTGTTGAAAGGTTTGGGCTTCGGCTTGGGCGGCAGCTATGAGATTGACCGTGCGGCGACGAACACGGCGACGGGTTTGACGCCGGGTTTCACCACCGACGGCCAGCAGAAATTTTTCTCCTACAGCTCAGGCGTGTTTGCCAACGGCACGCACTGGAGACTCTCGCCGCAGGCATATTATTATTACGGGCCGTTTGGGCTGTTGGGCGAATATGTGGTTTCCGATCAGCAGGTCACCAAAGGCGCGAGTTCCGCCGACTTGCAGAACACGGCCTGGGAAATTTCCGGCGGCTGGGTGTTGACGGGCGAGGATGCTTCCTACAGCGGGGTGACGCCGAAACATCCGTTTAACCCAAGAAATGGGCAGTGGGGCGCATGGCAGGTGGTGGCGCGTTATGCCAACCTGGACGTGGACTCGAAGTCGTTTCCGACCTTTGCGAGTCCGGCCAGTTCGGCGTCGTCGGCGCGCGCGTGGTCGGTGGGATTAAACTGGTATCTTAACAAAGACTTTCGCGTGAATACGAGCTTCTCGCGCACCACGTTCTCCGGTTACACCGGCGCCACGCCCGCCGTGCCGGCCCAGCCGGAAGACGTCCTGTTTACCCGTTTGCAACTGGCATTCTAACCGTTGAAAATGACAACATGAAAACTTTTCTGAAAATTCTGCTGGTCCTGTCGCTCGCCGCCGCGGCGGACGCGAAGGAAATCAAACTGCTCAACGTCTCCTATGACCCGACACGCGAGTTGTATCAGGAATACAACGCCGCCTTCGCCAAATACTGGAAGGCGAAAACCGGCGACGACGTGGTTGTCTCACAATCACACGGCGGCTCCGGCAAGCAAGCCCTGTCCGTCATCAACGGCCTTGAAGCCGATGTGGTCACACTGGCGCTGGCCTACGACATTGACGCCATCGCGCAACAGGCAAGATTCCTGCCCGCCGACTGGCAAAAGCGTCTGCCGGACAACAGCACGCCTTACACTTCGACCATCGTGTTCCTCGTCCGCAAGGGAAACCCGAAAAACATCAAGGATTGGGACGACGTGGTGAAACCAGGTGTAATCGTTGTGACACCCAATCCCAAAACTTCCGGTGGGGCGCGATGGGCTTATCTCGCAGCCTGGGCTTATGCGCTCGACAAATACGGCCACGACGACGCGAAGGCGCGCGACTTCGTGAAGCGGCTTTACAAAAATGTGCCGGTGCTGGATTCCGGTGCGCGCGGCGCGACGACGACGTTCGTGGAACGCGGCATTGGCGATGTGCTGCTCGCGTGGGAAAACGAGGCGCATCTGGCCATCAAAGAATTCGGGGTGGACAAATTTGAAATCGTCACGCCGCCGGAGAGCATTCTGGCCGAACCGCCGGTGGCCGTCGTGGACAAGGTGGCCAAGAAACACGGCACGACCGATGTGGCGAAAGCCTATCTCGAATACCTTTACTCCGATGAAGGCCAGAACATTGCCGGCCGGAATTTTTATCGTCCGCGCTCGGAAAAAGCCGCGGCGAAATATGCCGGCCAGTTCAGTGCGGTGAAACTCATCACGGTGAATGACGTTTTCGGCGGCTGGCAGAAGGCGCAGAAAACTCATTTCGCCGACGGCGGCACATTTGACCAGATTTACCAGCCGTGATTTCTCCAATGGACGACGGTCTCCGCGAAAACCGGACCGTTGCCCGCTCAAAAACCAAAGGACTTGCCCATGACCATCGCCAACGCTCCATCAAAACTTGCGACCCCATTGCCGCGCGCGCGCCGGCGCTCCATCGCTGACCTGCTCGCGCCGCTGGAAAAAATTGCCGCGCATTCGCCAAGCCTCGTTGCCAATCACGAGGCGCGTTTTGAAATCGGCGGCGAGGCTTACGAATTGCCGCGCTACCTGTTCGTCGGGCCAAAGGGTGGCGACACGCCCATCCGGGTCGGCATTTTCGCCGCCATCCACGGCAGCGAGCCGGAGGGCGCGCACGCGATTGTCCAATTCATCAAATTGCTCGAAGCCAGACCTGAACTGGCCGCCGGCTATTATTTGTCGTTCTATCCGGTTTGCAATCCGACCGGCTTTGAGGACGACACGCGCCACGCGCGCAGCGGCAAGGATTTGAACCGTGAGTTTTGGAAGAATACCAACGAGCCGGAAGTCCGGTTGCTGCAGGCCGAACTCATTTCCCATTCGTTTCACGGCATCATTTCGCTGCACACCGACGACACGAGTACTGGTTTTTACGGCGTTGTGCGCGGCGCGACGCTGACGAAGTATCTCATCGAACCCGCGTTGCAGGCCGCCGAGAAACTGCTTTCGCGCGACGAGCGTCCGGTCATTGATGGTTTCCAGGCGCGCAACGGCGTCATTTACGACGCCTACGACGGCATGTTGAGCGCACCGCCGAAAGTGCGCCCGCGACCGTTTGAAATCATCCTCGAAACACCCGAAGCGCCGCCGGCGTATTTGAAGGAATACGCGTTTGTGGCAGCGTTGCAGACGATTTTGGCCGAATACCGCAAATTCATCGCCTACGCGCCGAATCTGTGACGACAAAAATTCAACTCCTACCAGAAAACTGGAGGCGTAATGAAAGACACAATCAACCCACACCAGACTGACCGGACCACCGGAGGTTTGCTG
Source organism: Verrucomicrobiota bacterium (assembly GCA_049523555.1). Lineage (GTDB taxonomy): Bacteria > Verrucomicrobiota > Verrucomicrobiia > Limisphaerales > UBA11358 > UBA11358. Next base: position 14,930 of record JBEKMU010000061.1, read on the forward strand.
GCGATAAACATAAACAGCAAACATGAAAACCGGCCAATATGTCCGTGTCAAAACCGCCCATCAACATGAACGCATCCGTTTTACCATCTTTCTTGCCGCGCTTTTGCTTGTGGCGCGCTGGAGTGTGAACGCGGATGAAACTCAAACCAACGCGCCACCGGCTCAACCGGCGCCCGCAACCAAACCCGCCGAGAAAGGAGCGCCGCTGCCATTGCATCAAATCGAAGGCAACGGCGGCATTTTCGCCACGCTGTCGGCTTACATCGTCAATCCGCCGCGCAACGGCGAGCCGATTGGACGCCCGAGCGTCGGCTTTGCCTATGTCAATCTCGGTCACGAGGTGAACTTGGAAGCGTTCACGATCACCGAATCACCCTTCAAACGACTGGAACTCGGCTACGGCTGGGATCGGCTTGGCCTGGGTGATTTGCCGCAGGTGCTGGGCATTCCCGCCGACGAGGTGCAACTGCACAACGTCAATGCGCGCTTCCAGATTTTGAAGGAAGGCGAGTTTGACCAGAAATGGATTCCCGCGGTGACCGCCGGAGTGCATTACAAATACAACGACGGCATCAGCGAGGTGAACCGCGAGGTCGGCGGCGCGCTGGCCAATGTCGCGCACATTCCCAATCACGACGGCGTGGACTATACGCTCTACGCGTCGAAGTTGTTCACGCAATTGCCGCGGCCGGTGCTGCTCGAACTCGGTGGGCGCGCGACCGAAGGCGTCTGGGAAGGTTTGGGCGGGTTCACCGACAGTTACAACTTCGTCTTTGAAGGCAACGTGGTGGTGTTCGTCACCGGCAATTTCGCGCTGGCGGCGGAATACAAACAACAGCCGCGCGATTACACGGCGATTGGCGACGTGGTGCGCAAGGAAGGCGACTGGTGGACAATTGACGCGGCTTATGTCGTCAACAAACACCTGACGCTCGCGGCAGGTTACGGCCACTTCGGCAACGTGTTGAACCACGAGGCCAACGGTGTTTGGGGCATCACGACCAAATGGGAATTCTAAAAACCAAAGCGATTCAGGCTGGAGGAGGCATCGGCGCCCGCTTTTGCGGCAACGTGATTCCTCCGCACGCGCCGTCTTACGCCGCCGGGTCGCTTCCAGCCCAACCTCAACCTGAAGAGACAAACAAAATTCTTTTATAGCAAACGTTGGAAAATTAAAACCGAAACCAATCAAACCTAACCCTTGAAATATATGTCACGCATCTATAACGACATCACTGAAACCATCGGCAACACACCGCTCGTGCGGCTGAATCGCACGGCAAAAAAACACGGCGCCGTCGCCGACGTGCTGCTCAAACTCGAATTCTTCAATCCGCTCTCCAGTGTCAAGGACCGCATTGGCTTGGCGATGATTGACGACGCGCTGAAGTCCGGCGCGATCAAGAAAGACACCGTGCTCATTGAACCAACCAGCGGTAATACCGGCATTGCGCTCGCGTTCGTCGCGGCGGCGAAGGGATTGAAACTGATCCTGACGATGCCCGAGACGATGAGTCTGGAACGCCGCAAGCTGCTGAAAATTCTGGGCGCGAAGCTCGTGCTTACCGAAGGTGCAAAAGGCATGAAAGGCGCCATCGCCAAGGCCGAGGAATTGAGCAAGCAAATTCCCAACAGCTTCATTCCCCAGCAATTTTCCAATCCGTCGAATCCGGAAATTCATCGCAAAACGACCGCCGAGGAAATCTGGCGCGACACCGACGGCAAGGTGGACTTTGTCGTCGCGGGCGTTGGCACCGGCGGCACCATCACCGGCGTCGCGGAAGTCATCAAAAAGCGCAAGCCAGGTTTCAAGGCGATTGCGGTTGAACCGGCGAAGTCGCCCGTGATTTCCGGCGGCCAGCCCGGCCCGCACAAATTGCAGGGCATCGGCGCGGGATTCATTCCCGTCAACCTCAACACCACAATCGTGGACGAGGTCATCCAGGTGAACGAGGAAGATTCCGGTCCGATTTCCAAGGAAGTCAATCAGTCCGAGGGCATACCCGTCGGCGTCTCTAGCGGTGCGGCAATTTGGGCGGCGTTACAAGTGGCGAAGCGCCCGGAAAACAAGGGCAAAACCATTGTCGCCATCGTGCCGTCGTCGTCCGAACGCTACCTTTCCACATGGTTGTTCGCGGACGTGGATGTCAACTCGGACAGTCTGGCCGGGTTGGTTCCCGCCCCGGCGTAAAGAAATCCTTTCACAACATCCTGACAAACGCTAAAAGACAACGCGCATGGCGAGCAAAACTTTCCGCGTGTTGCCGGGTTTCCGTTTGACGCTCGGCTACACGCTGCTTTATCTCAGCTTGATTGTGCTGATTCCGCTGGCGGGCGTGTTCGTGAAGACGAGCGCGCTCTCGTGGGAGCAATTCTGGCACATCGTCACGGCGCCGCGCGCGCTGGCGTCGTATCGCCTGAGCTTCGGCGTGTCGTTTCTGGCGGCGCTCGTCAACGTGTTTTTCGGCATCATGGTCGCGTGGGTGCTGGTGCGTTACCAGTTTTTCGGTAAAAAAGTAGTGGACGCCATGGTGGACATGCCCTTTGCGCTGCCGACCGCCGTGGCGGGCATCACGCTGACGGCGTTGTATGCGCCGCATGGCTGGATCGGCCAGTTGCTCGCGCCGCTCGGCATAAAGGTCGCCTTCACGCAACTCGGCGTGTTCATTGCACTCACCTTCATCGGGCTGCCGTTCATCGTCCGCACCGTGCAACCGGTGCTGGAAGACTTCGACCCGGAAATCGAGGAGGCATCCGCCAGTCTCGGTGCGAACCGCTGGCAGACGTTCTGGCGCGTCATCCTGCCGATGTTGTATCCGGCGCTGCTGACCGGCTTTTCGCTGGCGTTTGCCCGCG
>JBEKMU010000062.1:0-18073 GCA_049523555.1 Verrucomicrobiota bacterium
ACCGTCACCTTGATGTTCTGCGCGCGATACGCCTTGGCAATCGCTGACAACGTGTCTTTGTCCTGAATCGTGTAGTAATAACCCTTCTGCGGCCCGGCGGAGGTTGGGTTGTCCGTTGAGGTTGTCGTCGCAACACTCAGCGGCGACCGGTGACCCACAGTTGAACCGCCGCTGATTTTGCCGAGCTTTTCGATTTCCTTCAAAATCAGGTCATTGTCTGCCTGCTGTTTTTTGGCAAGTTCCTGGACCTGCCCGGCGAGTTTCTGCAAATCATCCGCGCCAGCGAAGTTGTTCGCGCCGGGCTGGTTCAATTTGTCGCGCAGGTCGCTGACCTCCTTTTCGAGCGACTCGATGCGTTTGTCCTGCGCGGCCTGCGCCGCGAGCAAATCCTGCACGTAACCTTCCACCTTGCTTATCCGATCCGTCAACTCGGCGTCCTGCGCGCGTGCCGCCACTGTGGTAAAGGTTAGAATGAAAAGCCAAAGCGAAATCTTTTTCATGCGCCGAAAATAAACGTCTGCGCGTCTGCGTCAAGTCGTGTTGGATCAAATATTCCCGGAGAGCAATGAACGGATTTCCGGCGTCTGCAAATATTTTCACGGGTTCCCTTTCAATCCCAGCCGGACGATCAGGCTTTTCCCCAAGGCTATACCCGGCTGCTCAATATATTTGTACCACAACATGCCGGCAGGAATAATCATCAGCCCCAGGGTCAGGCAAAATAATACACGCGGCAAAGTGTAGTAGAACGGCCAGATTAAGAGGAAATTTGTGGTAAGAACGGCAAGCATAGGCTGGTGCAAAAGATACAAGCTGTAGCTCCACGTTCCGATCTGACGCAGGAGGTTGGAGCGGGAGACAGACACGGGCTGTTTAACCAGCAAATGACTGATGACGGCAGCCGTCAAGAGACACGTGGCCGGGAATATGAATTCAGACAAAGGTCTGAAAATAAAACAGGCAACGACACAGGCAAACCATGTCGTGGTGGAGGTTTTGACCAGCGGCAGCAGCTTGTTTTTGAGATACGCATCCGCAACCCACGCCCCCAGCGACCAGCTAAACCAAAAGGCCAGGGGCGACGGATTAAGTTTTCCGACAATTTGGATGCCATGCTCCAGCAATGCGGGTGAGAACTTTGTCAGGAAATGCGTTGGCAACACGGCATTGAAGAGGAGAACCGTTTTGGCAATGTGAATTGCGGACTCAATGGTGCCTACGATGCACAAGGAACGGCGCCAGCCCAGCCGGGAGACCATCAGTACCAGCACCGGATACAGCAGATAGAGCTGGACTTCCACGGCAAGGCTCCAGAACGCGGAATTGATGCCGTAGTAGGTGTCTCGATTGAAATTATGAATCAACAATAAATGGGTGATCAACTGGGACCATCCCTGGGGATTGCCGGAAGCCGAAAAATGCAAACGCGTCTCCGGAATCAGAAAGGCAAACAGAAGCACAGCCGCCAGGTACGCAGGGTAGAGTCTGAAAAAACGCCTCAGAAAAAAATTTGCCCACCCCCGGCCGTGCTGGTGGAAGCTGAAATGAATGCAAAACCCGCTTACCACAAAGAAAACAGCGACGCCCAGCCATCCAAAATTCAGGGGAAACAAGACCAATGATGAGTTGGAAACTTGAAAATCCCGGAACCACGTTCCCCACGATATATGATCGGCAATAGACGTGCTGTGATACGCAAAAACCGACAGGAAAGCAATGGCCCGCATATAATCCAGGAAATCAACATGCTGGCTGTCGGTTGTCACTTTTGGGTGTTTGTGTCGGCAGAACTTAAGGCCGAAAATTTTCCGGAGCAAGCGAAGTCATCCTGCTAACCCCGCAAAATTCATTACCCTTGCGCTCTGCTCTTGCGTCACGCCAGCTTCCCGTAACGCCGGATTTGCGGCCAGATCAACGCCACCGCGCCGACGACAATCATCGTCCCAATCCCGCCGGACACGACGGAAATCACCGCGCCGGTGACAATGGCGTGGCCCATCGTCGGCCCGAAGATTTGCGCCACGGTGCCGGATTCGAACCCGCCCAGTTCGTTCGACGTGCTGATGAAAAGGTTGTTGACGGCGGAGACGCGCCCGCGTTTGTCGTCCGGCGTGAGCATCTGCACCAGCGTGTGCCGCACCACGACGCTGATGTTGTCCACCGCCCCGCACGTGAACAGCATGAGCAGCGAGAACCAAAACCAGGTCGAAAATCCGAACGCAATCGTGGCCAGTCCAAAGGCCGCGACCGCCCAAAGCATGGCGCGCCCGGCCTTTTGCATCGGCGGCCGGTGATTCAAAATGAATGCGCAGAGCAAGGACCCCATTGGCAGCGCCGCCGACAAAAATCCAAGTCCGGTCGGCCCGACGAACAAAATATCCTTTGCATAGATCGGCAGCAGCGCCGTCGCGCCGCCCAAAAATACCGCGAACATGTCGAGCGTGATGATTCCCAAAATGATTTTGCTCGCACAGACGAACTTGAAACCCGTCAACAGCGCCTGCAGCGTCATGGGTTCCTTGACCGTGACGTTGTGTTGCCGGCGCACCATGCCGATAAGAACGCAAAAAAACAACGACGCCAGCGCATTGATCACATAAATCAGCGCCGCGGGAGATGCCGAATGATGCCTGACCATCCAAGCGATGATTGCGCCCGCCATCGCCGGGCCGACGATGCAGGATAGTTGAAACACACCGGCGCTCCAGTTCACCGCGCGCGGGAATTCTTTGCGATCCACCAGATGCGGCAGAAACGCCGCGTTGGCCGCCCACATGAACGTGCGGGCCGTGCTGCCGATGAACAGACAAAGGTATATCCAGGGGACCGGCGCGCGGAGCGCGGAGATGACAGCCACGCCAAGGCTCGCAGCCGCGATTATCGCTGTCATCAGCACCACGATCCGTTTGCGATTGTAATTGTCCGCGACGTGCCCCGCCGGCAGCGTGAACAAAAACATCGGGATCATTTGCGTGAGTCCCACGAGGCCCAGCGCCATCGCGGAACCAGTGCGGTCATAGATTTCCCAGCCCAGGGCCATGGCAAACATTTGTTGGCCGAGCACGGCCACAAGACGGCCAATGAGATAAAGCGCGAAATCCCGGTTCCGAAAAAGGGCATACGGATGGTCGCCGTCGGTGTTCGTGGGCGGCAACGGCAGATTTTCTGGCGATTCGGCTGCGTGCATGGTCGCGACGCGGAGAACTTAACGGAAAATTGTCGCGGGTCGAGTTTTCACACGATTGAATTCCTTCATAATCTTGATCGTGTTCTTAATCGTAATCGCTACCGAAACGGATTAAGATTACGATGACGATTAGGATTAAGATGAATGAACCAAATGGAAACTCGCGCCGTTACCTTTGGCCGTGGTTTGTGCTGGCGGCGTTTTTGCTGGGCGTGGCGCTGGCGATTTTGTGGATGAGCTTTGCGGTCAAAAAAGTTGAGCAGGAACGCAACGCGAACGCGCCCTTGCCGGGCAACACCTCGCATTAACCTCTGTGTCTTAATGGCCTGTCGGCAAAATTGGCTGCCTGGATTTCAAATCGTGGATCTTGTTCGCAAGACGGTCAAACTGTGCAATGACATCCGGATTTTTGTCCGCGACGTTTTGGGTTTCGCCCGGATCGGTTTTAAGGTTGTAGAGCCTTTCTCCTTCCGGCAGGAAGAATTTCCAATCTCCCATGCGTATCGCCTGTGCGGTTTCACGCTTGTGAAGCACCCAGTAATAAAATTCGTGCCGGTTGGTTTGCGTCTGGCCAAGCAGTGTCGGCAAAACGGAAATGCCGTCAATGTTCGTTGGCTGTTTGGTGATTCCAATATCCAGCGCCGTCGGCAAAAAATCCCAAGCCGCCCAGATGAAATCACTGACTTGTCCGGCGGGAATTTTTCCCGGCCAATGGACAATCATCGGCACGCGCAGTCCGCCTTCGTAAAGTTCGCCGCGCCCGCCGCGAAACGGCCCGGCGCTCTGGAAAAATTTTGGATCCACGCCGCCACCCTTCTCCGGCCCGGTGTCGCTGGTAAAGAAAATCACCGTGTCGTTTGTCAGGTCCAACTGTTGCAACTGCTCCAGTAATTGGCCGATGTAGCCGTCAAGCCGCGCAATCATGGCGGCTTGGTTTTTTTCCGGCTGCGGCCACGGTTCGCCGGAGTAAGGCGCGTCGGTCGGCACCTGTCTGCGTCCGGCGCCCGGAATTTTGTAGTTCAGCAGCAGGAAGAACGGCCGGTAACGGTTGAATTGGTCGGGCTGGTTGTTTTGGACGAAATTCAGCGCCGCCTTCGTGTATAAATCGGGAATGTACTGGCCGTGTTTATCGCCGGTGTTGGAATAAATAATCTCCTTGCCGATAAAATCTTCCTTCAGATTGTTCGTCGTGAGAATGCTCTGTGGCGCGTAACGCCACAAGTAATCGGTGTAAAAATTATCCGCGTCGTTCGGATCGAAATAACCGGCGAACTCATCGAATCCCTTTTCCCACGGCGCACCGCCGGTGGCGTCGTCGCCCAAATTCCATTCACCGATCACGCCGGTGTGATAACCGGATTGTTTCAAGAGTTGCGCGCCAGTGATTTCGTCGGGCGCCAGCGGAATGTCCACGTCCGCGCGTTGCCGCAAATGCTCCGAATCCCTGCCGAGCATGAGCGCCGCGCGTGACGGCGAACTCGCAGCGTCACCCGCATAATAGCTCGTGAAACGGATGCCTTCCGCGGCCAGCCGATCCAAGTTCGGCGTCTGGAATTTCTTCTGGCCGTAGCAGCTCAAATCGCCGTAGCCGAGGCCGTCGGCCACAATCAAGATGATGCTTGGCCGGCGCGGCAGGGGCAGCGGCGGGTTGTTGGTAAAAACAAACGACAATTCGGCGTTCGCACCCGGTGAAAATCCCGGCAGCCCCGCGCCCGTCAGTAACACAGCAATGAGCGCCCGGCCAAAACGGTTGAAACAGTTTGATTTCATTGTGAACTTGCATTCTGGAAAGATTGGTGCGTTCAATGCAAATCATTTCCCGTTGCGTTTTCCAAATTCCGCGTCGAGCGGAATGCGCACCGCGGCAATGAAGCTGGGAATCGTCGCCAGAATCACCCAGATAAAAAAATGCGGATAGCCGAGGCACTGTTGCAGCCAGCCGCTCCACATCCCCGGCAGCATCATGCCCAACGCCATGAAGCCGGTGCAAATGGCGTAGTGTGCCGTTGCATGTTCGCCACGCGCGATGTAAATCATGTAAAGCATGAAGGCGGTGAAACCGAAGCCGTAACCGAACTGCTCGATGGCGACACCGGCGCCAATCGCCGCCGGGCTTACCGGCTGCGCATATGCCAGCCAGATGAACACTGCGTCCGGCAGATGAATCGCCAACAGCATCGGCCACAACCAGAATTTCAACCCCTGCCGGGACACCACGTAGCCGCCGAGCAAGGCCCCGGCCATGAACGTGATGACGCCGATGGTGCCGTAGATCGTGCTGATTTGTTTGAGAGTCAATCCCAGCCCGCCATTTTGAACCGGGGCATGCAGAAAAATCGGGATGATTTTCACCAGTTGCGCCTCACCCAGCCGGTAGAGCAGCAGAAAGAGCAGCATCGCGGCGATCCCCGGTTTTTGGAAAAAGGTTTCAAAGGTTTTCAAAAATTCGGCGAGGAAATTCCCGGACGCGCCGGTGTTTTTGGGTTGGTCAATGGCCGGCCGTGGCAGGATGCAGCGGTGATAGATGGCGAGGCATAAAAAAATCCCGGCGGCGATGGCAAAAACCGTTGACCATGCGAAGCGCGCGTTGCCCGGGTGGCTTTCCATTTTGCCGGCGAGATACACCAGCCCGCCTTGCGCGGAGATTTTGCCGATGTTGAAAAAAACGCTGCGAAACCCGATGAAAAACGCCTGTTCGCGTTCCGTTGGCGCCATCATGTAAAAACCGTCCGCCGCGATGTCATGCGTCGCCGAACCGAACGCCAGCAGCCCGAAAAAAACAATCGTCCATTGGACAAAATGCGGCACGGGAATCATCAGCGCCACGCCCGCCAGCCCCGCGCCGAGCAGCAGTTGCGTCGTCCAAATCCACAGCCGCCGCGTTTGCAGCAAATCCACGACCGGACTCCACAGCGGTTTGATGACCCACGGCAGATAAAGCAGGCTGGTAATGAATGCCGTCGCCGCGTTTGACACGCCGAGGTCGTTGTAAAGCATCACCGAAACCGTCGCCACGAGCGCGTTTGGCATTCCTTCGGCAAAATAAACCGTCGGAATCCAAAACCACGGGCTGCGCGAACTGGTTTTTGCGTCGGTCATCAGCCGCAAGTAAAACAGGCTTGCCCCGCCCACGCAAAAATTTTCCGGCTTGCGCTTTGGGCGCGCGCCGCGTTGAGTTTGCGTGTGACCGGCGCATTTCTGAACGCCATCGGCATCCTGCTCGGCGGGCTTTTGGGACTGGCACTGCGCAAACCGCTGTCCTTCCACACGCAGGTTTTCTTTCGTGCCACGCTCGGCCTGTCCACCATTTTCTTCGGGTTGCGGCTGGTTTGGTTGAGCCTAGGCGGGACTCTTTTATCCGCGCTCGAACAAATTCTCATTGCCCTGCTCGCCGTCATGGTGGGTTTTTGGATTGGCAAGCTGCTGCGCCTGCAAAAGTGGTCGAACCGCCTTGGCCAGCATGCGGGCAATGTAATCGCTTCGGCACAGACAAACGCGCCGTGCAAAGCCGGCGATGGCTTTGCCGCATGCGCCGTGCTGTTTTGCGCCGCGCCACTCGGCTGGCTCGGCGCGGTAACGGATGGGTTGTCCGGTTATTTTTGGCTGCTGGCGGTGAAAGCCATCATGGACGCACTGGCAATGACCGGTTTCGTAAAAATCTTCCGCTGGCCGGCGGCGTTGTCGGCCTTTCCGGTTTGGGTTTTTCTGGGCGGAATCACGCTCGCGTGCCGGCTTTACGTTGCGCCGTTTTTGGATTCGCACAGCCTGCACGAGCATAATCTGATTAATTCTATCAATACCGCCGCCGGTCTCATCGCCTGCGCCGTGGCGCTGGTAATTTTGGAAGTCCGCAAGGTTGAACTCGCGAATTTTCTGCCGGGTCTCGCCATGGCGCCGCTGCTCGCGTGGCTGTTCAGGTAAATTTCAAAACCGTTTGCAGATTGTGCCGGTTTACAGTAGATTGCGGCGTGTTTTTCAGGGCAAATAATCGGCGCAAAGGTAATCCGTCCCTCCACCAGAAACAAATGCGGTTCTTCACCGTTTTTTTCCTTGTCATCGTTCTTGCGCTGTTTGCCGTGCTTCTGTGGCTGGTCAACCAATCAAGCTACCCCGCTCATTGAATCAAGCCGCGTTTGCGCAGCAGCGATTCCATCGCCTTGTCCATGAGCAAATCCGCCAGTGGCTTTGTGGCTTCGTCCAGCGCAGTCACCGCTGTTTGCAATTTTTTCAAGTCGCCGGAGTCGCTCGCGGAATTTTCCGTGTTCAGGGCGTCTCCCACTCCGCGCGTAGCGGCTTTGATTTTTTCGACGAGAAAATCCACGAGGCGCCTGTCCAAATCATCGCCGCCCAGCCGGGTGTTGCCGCTCGTGGCCAGCACCTGAAAAACGCCGCCGTTGAGTTCGAGAATCGAAAGGTCGAACGTGCCGCCGCCCAGGTCATAGACGGCGATTTTTGATTTTTCCCTGAGCTTGTCCAACCCGTAAGCGAGCGCAGCGGCGGTCGGCTCGTTGACGATGCGTTCGACGGTGAATCCGGCAAGCTCGCCCGCACGCCGGGTTGCGTTGCGCTGCGTGTCGTTGAAATACGCCGGCACCGTAATAACCGCGCGTGTGACCGGTTCGCCGAAATAAGTTTCCGCGTCCTGCTTTAATTTTTAGAATCGCGGCGGAGATTTCCTCCGGCGAAAAAATTTTCCCGTAAATTGGGATTGTGAGTACGCCTGCGCCATCAGTTTTGAGCGGATACGTGATTTGTTTTTCTTCGTCAGAAATTTCTGCGCCGCGCCGGCCAATGAAGCGCTTGACCGAATAAACCGTTTCCGCCGGTTTGACGACGCGAACCCGGCTGGCTTCGTGGCCGACAATCGGTTCGGTGTCCACCGCCGGAAAGTGCACAACTGATGGTGTGAGCCGCCAGCCTGCAGCGTCAGCGATGACGAGCGGGATGCCCGAATCCACCGTGGCGACGAGTGAATTCGTAGTGCCCAAATCGATGCCGATGATTTTGTCCACGCACGAATGCTGCCATGAACCGGCTCGCAGATGAAAGATTGAAGATGTCCGCCGGATACCCCATTCTTCCGGCTATGAACTGCATCGTCACCGCCGGGCCGACTTACGAGCCGTTGGACGAAGTGCGCCGGCTCACGAACTTTTCCACCGGCCGGCTCGGCACGGAACTCGCCAATTTTCTGGCCGCACGCGGCCACAAGGTCACATTGCTCGTCGGCGAACAGGCCACCTATTCCGGTGAACGGCGCGCGCATCACGTGGAGATTTTCACCACCACCGCCGATTTGCGCGCCCGGCTGAAAACCCTGGCGTCGCGGCGCGTGGAGGCAATTTTTCACGCGGCGGCGGTCAGCGATTTTGTCTTCGGCAAATTCTGGTTGCGCTCGCCTGCCGGCGAACTCGCCGAATTCAAATCCCCCAAAAAAATTCCGACGCGGGAAGGCAAATTACTGGTCGAACTGGCGCCCACGCCAAAAATCCTGCCCGAACTGCGCGGGTGGTTTCCGCAAACGCGCATTGTGGGCTGGAAATTTGAAGCGGACGGTGGGCGTGCCGACGCCATCAACGCCGCCAAACAACAAATCACCGAATGCAACATCGACGCCTGTGTCGTCAACGGCCCGGCTTACGGCGAAGGGTTTGGCGTGCTGTTGAGCAACAACAAAGTAGCGCACCTGCCGCACGCGCCGACGTTGTTTGTGACCCTGGAAAAAATTGCGCGTCGTGATTCCCCGTCATAGCCGCGGTTTTCACGCTGCGGCGGCCCGACGACTTTTACACTTCGATATTTTCCAAGCGTTGCAACGCACAGCGAAGCGGCAGCCAGCCGATCAAAAACGATAGCAGCACAAAAGCGCTGGTGCTTTCCAGCGCCCAACTCACACGCGCGTGCAGGCCGCCCGCACCGAATACCAGCAACGCGATGGACGCAAGAATGTAAACCGAACTCAATACGAGGCACAACGTGCCACCGAAACCGCTGACGATTTTGGCCGGGTTCGCGTCCTTGAAGTTCGGGTAAAGCACACCCAGGCCGACGGCGAGACCATTGAGCGCAAATGTCATTACACTGACGACCGCGCCGAAAAATGCCACCCGGTCCCACGACATTTTCAGCAAATGACACGACAGCATAATGAGGCCGGAGGTCACAACCAATGACATCATGCTGGCGAGCCAGTATTTGGTTTTGACGACGCGCGCCAGACCCATCGGCGCCATGCCCACAATCCAAAGCCGCTGGCCTTCGAGGGAAAATTGCGGGAACACAAACCGCGTTGTCACCGTGGCCAGGTTCAACGAGCACGCGAAGAGGTTCAGGAACGCGACCAGGTTGATCCAAAATTCGCTGTTCAATTGGTGCGTGAAGTTCCGCAGGTTGATGATGTAGGCGCCGAGCAGGCCGAACAGCATCACGGACTGTCCCCATTGCGTGGTGTCGCGCCAGAACATGCGCAGGTCCTTGACCGCCAGCGCGCGGCTGTCGCGGTTGAGCCAGAAACACTTCGCAAAAATCCTTTCGAGCAGGCCGATTGAGTTTTGGTTTTCACGGCGGACGCGAAGCCAATGCCACCTGCTTCTGGCACCCACGCGGCCTTGCACCGCCGAGGCCGTGCCGTAAAACAAATCGCCGCAGCGAGTGAATGCGAGACCGCCGAAAAAAAGCGCGTGGCTCAACAACACCAGCGCGAAAAACGCCGCGCCACGCAGGACACCCTCCGCCCATTGCAGTACGGACGCCGACAGCCAGTAGCTCGGCAAAAAGGGGAACATCGTAAACCGCGTCTTGGCGAGGAGCTGGTCGAGCGCCTGCAGCGTGCGCGCATCGAGCAATTCGTCCGTGGCGGGTTGCGCCTTCCACCAGAACGCCGCCAGCGACAGCAAAACGACGGCCGTCACCACCGCCGCAATTTGAAAACTGCGCCGGTCCAAAAACCTCCCGACCGCAATGGCCAGGCCCGCGCCCAACACCCCCGGCAGCACGATGAACAGCCCGATGAGCAGGACGGTAAACGGATAGAAATGCCACGGAGCGCCGCGCACCAGGCCGAACGCCGCCAGCAACGGCGCGACTAAAAATAAAAACGCCCAAGACGCCAGCAGTGTGGATTCAATCAACTTCCACCGGAAAAGCGTCTGGGTTGAAAGCGGCAAGGAGATCAGAAACGCCGTCTCGCGATTGCGAAACAAGTTTGTGTAGCTGATGATCAGGTTGCTCAACAGCAGCAACGCGAACAAAAACGCGAACAGCACATACATCAGCCGCTCGGTTAGCAACACGCCCAGTCCCGGAAACTTCGCAATGAACTTCATCCCGTGATAAAACAGCCAGAACGACAAGGCGAGATACCCGCCGATGAACAGCGCGATGAGGCTTGTGAGCAATCGCGACTGTTCGCGCACCGACAACAGCCGCCGCCACGCCTGCAGCGCGTTTACGCGCAGCAGCAAAAACAATGGAGCGGGCGCGGGTTTGGTTTTCGGTTCGGACACTGGATGAACAATAGCCGTGAATTTTTAACATGCAATTTTTCTGTTGACATATCTAGCAGTTCAATGTATAAGACTGCCATGCTTACGAAAGATCTGGTCGCCGCGTCCTCGAAACCGCTGCTGCTTTCCATTCTCGCGGGCGGCGAAAGTTACGGCTACGAAATCATCCAGAAGGTGCGCGAGCTTTCCGGGGGCCAGATTGAATGGAGCGACGGGATGCTATATCCTGTTTTGCACCGGCTGGAACGCGACGGCCTGATCGAATCCGAATGGAAGGAAGCCGACACCGGGCGCGAGCGGAAATACTACTTCTTGAGTTCCGCGGGACGCAAAGCACTCAAAACCGAACGTCAGCAATGGCTGGCCGTTCACAACACCCTGGGCAAATTATGGAAAATGAAACCCGTTTCGATCTGAACACCGCCATTGAAAACTGGCGGCAGGAACTGTCCGCGCAACCGAATATTGCGTCCGACGATCGGCGCGAATTGGAGACGCACCTGCGCGATGCCATCGCCGGATTCCAGCAACGCGGCTTGAACGACGAAGAATCTTTCTGGCTCGCGCGCCACCGCGTCGGCCAGTCGCAACAGCTGGGCGAAGAATTTGTGAAAGTTGACCCGGCTAAAATCTGGCGCGAACGGGTGTTTTGGATGTTGTTGGCGATTTTTCTATCAGGCACTGTGGGCGGTCTGGCCGGTTCAATACTCTTTGCCTTGGTGCCCATAAATTCAAATTCTGCAGCTACAGTAGCGACGGAAACGGCGTTAATTTTTCTGGCAAGCTTGATTCCCATAGTGATTGCTGTATCGCTGGCAAAGGGGAAGCTGGTGGCACTGTTTTCCAAACTGACACTGCTGGTTGACAATCGGCCGCGTCTGGCGACTGCCGCCATAATATGTATCGTCCTGTCGTCCTTAATCAAGATTACCGCATATGCCAGTTACTATTCGCGAATGAATGTTCACTCTGCCCATCCCCTTTTGCAGGGTTTAATACCGGCCATTTATCCGCTTATCATCGCATTATTGCTCGTCTGGCTCATGCCGCCGCAAAATCGAAAGACTCCAAAACGCGCTTGAGTTCAGAACATGGACGGCTTGTCGCATTGGAGCTCACGCTTTAGCGTGTACCGGAACAAGCTGAAGCTTGAACTCCAACTTGTTTCCCGTTGAAGCTGCGCTGAACGGTTTGTATCGTGCGGGCAATGTTGTCACCGGAAACAAACAGCGGGCAGGTTCCCAACGCCGGTGGCGGCGGTGCTGCCGCACCGCCGCGCGCCGCGGCAGCGGCGCGCCCACCGAAACCAGCCGGGGCGCTCCCAAAAACTTCGCCGCTTGCCGCCCCGGTCACGTCGCTTTGGGGCGTGGGCGCGGAACGCGCAGCGCAACTGGCGCGCCTCAACATTCACACCATCGAGGATTTGCTGTTGCACCGGCCACGGCGTTACGAAGACCGCCGGCACTTTCGCGCCATCGCCGAATTGACCCGTGACGAAGCGGCCACCGCGCGCGGCACCATCGTCGCGCAGGGACTCAAACGCTTCCGCGGCGGCTCAAAATCCGTTTTTGAATTCGTGCTCGACGACGGCACGGCACGGTTGCATTACCGCTGGTGGAACCTGCCGTTCATGGAAAAGTATTTTGCCGTCGGCGATGAGGTTTTCGTCTTCGGCAAACTCGTCGAAACCAAACCGCGCACGATGGACCATCCGGAAACCGAAGTCATCGAAGGTGGCGACGAGAGTTTCATCCACATCAACCGCATCGCGCCGGTTTATCCGCTCACGGAAGGTCTGCCGCAACGCTGGTTACGCGGTTTCATCTGGCGGACGCTGGAAAAATTTGAACGGCATATTGCCGAGCCTTGGCCACAAGGCAGGGACGTGCGGCCCGCACGTCCGTCTGAAAAAGCGGACGCCCTGGCGGGGCGTCCCCACCAACATTTGCCGTCACGACCGAACGCCATTCGCATGATTCATTTCCCCGAAGAGTTGACGGACGTGGAAATCGCGCGCCGGCGGCTGGCGCTGGACGAATTCATCGCCCTGCAAAGTGCGATGCAACTTCGCCGTAAAAATTTCGAGGCCAGGTCACGCGCCCTGCCCTGCGGCGGCAACAACCGGCTGATGAAGCCGTTTCTGGCACAGCTCGGCTTCAAGCTCACTGCTGCGCAAACGAAGGTGCTCCGCGAAATCCGCGCGGACATGAGTGGCGCGCATCCGATGCGGCGATTGCTGCAAGGCGACGTCGGTTCCGGCAAAACCGTGGTGGCGGCCTGCACGGCGTTGATGGCCTTGGAGAGCGGTTTCAACACCACGCTGATGGCGCCGACAGAAATTCTGGCGGAACAACATTTCAGAAATTTATCGCGCTGGCTTGAGCCGCTCGGTGTGAAAGTCGAGTTGCAAACCGGGAATAGGAAAACATCGAACATCGAACGCACAGCCGATCACGCATCACGCATCATGCATCACGCATCACTTTTCATCGGCACTCACGCACTCATTGAATCCGGTTTCGCGCCCGAAAATCTTGGCCTGGTCATCATTGACGAGCAACACAAGTTCGGCGTGGCCCAGCGCGAACAACTCGTGCGCAAGGGCAATTATCCGCATCTGCTGGTGATGACGGCCACGCCGATTCCACGCACGCTCGGCCTGACACTCTACGGCGACCTCGACGTTTCGGTGATTGACGAGATGCCGGCCGGGCGCGGTCGGGTGAAAACGTTTGTGCGGACAGCGGATCCCGCCGGGGCGGGACCGAAAGTCTGGGAATTCATCCGCGAGAAACTCACCTCCGGCCGGCAGGCTTACGTCATTTATCCGCGCGTGGAGGAACAGGACACGGCAAACGACCTCAAGGCCGTGACGAAGGAATTGGAAAATGTGCGGCGTTTCCTCGCGCCGTTCCGTGTCGGCCTGTTGCACGGGCGGCTGAGAAGCCAGGAAAAAGATGAAGTGATGACGGCCTTTCGCGCGAACCGAATTCAAGCGCTGGTTGCCACGGCCTTGATCGAGGTGGGCGTGGATGTGCCGAACGCGAGCATCATGCTCATCGAAAACGCGGAGCGGTTTGGCCTGGCGCAGTTGCACCAGTTGCGCGGACGCATCGGTCGCGGCGCGCATGAATCGCAGTGTATTCTGATTTCCAGCGCGAAAAACGAGGAGGCGCGGCAACGGTTAAAAATCCTGGAGCAAACGGCGGACGGATTTCGCATCGCCGAGGCGGACCTGAAATTGCGCGGACCGGGTGAGTTACTCGGTCGGCAACAGAGCGGTTTGCCCCAATTCCGCTTCGGTAATCTGGTGGACGACTTGGATTTGATCCAGCAGGCCCGGGAATGGGTGGCGCAGAATTTTTAACCCGAAAACCGGAGTTCGCCGTAGCGCAGCGCGTCTCGCCTGCCGAACTCTGATTTTCAGGTTTAACTCGGGCTTGGATTATTTGCGAACAGGATTAAATTAACGGCATGAAAGCGCTTCTTTTGGTTTTAGTCGCAGCCGCGGCCATTTTGACCGGCTGCGGGAACAAACATTCCAGCAAACCCGCGTCGTCCACCAATTCAACGGCTGGCTCCACCAACGGCGGCAGCATTGCCACAGCGCCGGTGGATTATCTGGGCACGTTGGTTAAGGCGGACAAATCCATGACCAAGACGATTGACGTGTCGTATCTCAACGAGGCGGTTCAGCAGTTCAACGTGCAGGAAGGGCATTATCCCAAAGACCTCCAGGAACTGGTGCCGAATTACGTCGCCCAACTTCCCACCCCACCTTTCGGCTACAAACTGGACTACGACGCCAACAGCGGGATAGTGAAAGTCGTACAGCAGTAACTGCTCTATTGGAATTCTGCACTAAAGCGGTTAAATTTTGTGCGAGCCGCGAGGTAATCCCGCCGGGCCGGACTGCGGCGAATCTTTTCTGAAAAATAGGCGACACTCGCCATGCCATTGGTTGCCTATTCACTTAAATTCTACAATAGTCGGGACTGACACCTTTTCGATTTGCATTGGCCAAACAACGTTGACCGGGTCGCTCACGTCGCAATGTTCCCACGTCAACAGCGGTGCTATGGTTGGCGTGTCGAGTTCAACTATTTTTACCGCTTAGCATCTTTTTCGACGCGTACGTCAACGGTGACGGGTGGCAAGGTAATTGTCTTCAAATAAGTGTTGGTATTTATCACATAAAGACGTTGAACGACTGTCAGTTTGTAAAGGCCGGACTCTTCAATCTTAAAGTATTTCGTTGGGTCGAAAGTAAACATATCAACACTATGGTCGAACAATGGGGCCGAAGTACCATACCTTCTCCAATGCGGCCAAAACGTATTTGTCTTTAGACTGGACTGTTGGCCAAGCGCCATTCCTTCCGCTGTTTTTGGCAGCGGTACTCCGTTTGTATTGGTCATACTTAAAGTGAGCCATTCATTCAATTTGGGACGAGCAGCTTGGATGAAATTGGTAGAAATATTTTCAAAACCGATTTCCATCTTAGACAAAAGCTCGGGTGGATTTCCGGAAAGAACAACCATGCCGTTGCTGATATTTATACCAGCACGTAGCGCCGTATAAATAGCCTTTCCGCTGATGTCTCCTGTAACAAAGTTAGTTGCCGCGCCCCAAATCATTTTTGGATTGGCCTCGTTATAAGCCATTTCGTCAGTTGGAAACTGGTTGGTTGACTCTGCCGCTTTGGATGCATAATTTCCACCGCTGACGAAAATCGTCAGCGCGAATATCAACAAATTTGCCAAGGAATTTGATTTCATTTGAATTTAATCGTTGCTGCCGTAATATATTGCATTCCATACTGGGAAAGAATCATCACTCCAGTCTGGAGTTGGTCCGGTGGTAGAAGTGTTTCCCGACCAAATGCCATTATTTTCATTTTCGTAGCAATCCCAACCCCAGTCTATTCGCCCGATTGTCACCGGAATGCCGCTGTTCGGTTGAAATCGCAGATAAGTTTTAAATTGGTCAATTGCTATAATCTCGCTACAGAAATCATTTGGGCCATACTCCGGTGAATCTGCATGATCTACGTGCTTGGTAGGATTGTCATCCCAAGACAAATATTGCGGGTTATCTGAGCCATATGGGCAATCTTTATCGAGCCAAAATTCTCCTTCTGTTGTATCGTAGTGTTGAATGCACCCCAAGTAAGTATGAAGGCCATAGAATACAGTTCTCCAAACCAACTGCACATAAGTCCCGGTTCCTGAAAATTTTGCAGGAGGGCGAACATAGGTGTACCAATTGACGGTAGCAGACGCCGTAACAACATTGTTGGTTGTGAAATAAGCTTGAGTCAGGCCTGGTTGAAAATGAACGACGCTTGGCTTCACAACAGTAAAGTTTCCATCCGCCGCGACACTGGCAGTCTGACCGTTGGGAAATTTCAAATTCAAACCGACGACGACATGGCCACCCTGCCCATTCACATACCAGCAGGGAGCTATCGTGTCTGTATTCGCCAGTAAGTTATCGTTGCGGCGGTAGCTCGTGCAGGTGGATGAATATGGGTACGCTTCATTCACAAACTTGTCTGGCAAATTCCAACGCCCAACCGCGTTCACATAATCCGGTAGACCATTTAGCTTGAATGACAAATTCTGCCCCACGCAAAACTCAGGCGTGTTGGTGTCGAGATTAGCGCTCGTTGTGCTGCTGCTGGCCATAATGTAAGGATGGTATTTCTGCACCGGCCCGACGCCAAAAGCAAAATGAGCCACACCCGGCACCCGAGCAGTCACGTCTGCCTCCGTTCCATCGGGCAAGGTTTTCCATGCTACCCAATCCGCCCCCAACGGCTGACCCATAATTTGGACCTGCGAAGGGTCCAGATTGCCTATGCGGCCCGCATACGGCGGCACCTCCCGTTTGTTCACTATCTCGATGGCCCACCCGATAAGTTGCCACACGCTTTGCCGTCCGGCCACCCCCTTGCCTCCCGTGCGCAATCTGATCACCGTATCCGCCTGCCGCGTGTAAGTTTTATTGTCCGACCCTTGCCAAGGCATCCCGTCCTGCCCCATTTGCAACGGCCAAATGGTGTTCACCGGGTCGCTCACGTCGCAATGCTCCCATGTCAACATGGGCGGACTGCACGGGGAGACGCCACTACAGTCCCCCGAATAGGTGGACGTACCCGGCACCAAATAAACCCAATCACTTGCCGGCCAGCTAGACTGAACCGTGCAATGGTAATGCACGCTACTGGTGATAACTCCATGAAAAGTTGTCTCACCGTCCCTATCGGTCTTCTGCGAACCGCCTCCGCCCGCCCATTCTTCCCAATGGTCATCATAGTGTTCCTGACCCTGGAACCACTGCGTCATCCCGCCCTCGTCATCGTAACCGACTGTGCTCAACTCCTCGGAAGCGTCACTGTTTTGCCGGTAACTCTGCACATACAGCTCCCATGGCTTGTCCTGGTTGAGGGGCGCCTGAACAGTGGCATTTGCCAGTGTGCTGCCGAGGATCAAACTCAGAAAAATAAATCGTGTTTTCATATTCATTCCTCCGGGTTCAGTTGCCAAACGAACCGTCGGGTTGTTGTTCGTTCGGCGCGTAGGCTGTCGCCACAAAGCTGGCCGTGCCACCGCTGTTCACCAGTACATTGGCGGCCGACCAAGTGCCATTGCCGTTGTTCGTACCTTTTACTCCGTTGACCCACACCGCATAGGTCGCGTCGGAAATGGTCCCTGTGAGATTAACCGTCGGCTGCCACAATTGGGAACTGTCCGCAACGGGTGTTATCGTAAAAGCCAAGGCGCTTTGCACCACCCTGATGTTCGTCTCCGTCACGTTGCCCGCCACTTAACGGCAGGTTCTCCAGCCAGAAATTTCCGTTGCGCTCCACAAGACCATTAAAGATGTTTGTGTCTCCGTTGGTGTCCACCAGTTGCGCCAGCACCGTTACGGTAAAATCATCCACCCAGCCGCGCAGGGTAAAATTGCTGCCGCTGATCTGGGTGCCGTCCTGCGGCCAGATGATTTGCACCGCTGGCGGATTGGTCTTGCCCGAATAATCCAGCGCGAAACTGAAGTTGGTTGTTGTTACGTTGCCCGCCAAGTCCGTCGCGTGGAGCGTGAAGGTGTTCAGGCCGTTCGACAGCGAAACGTCGAAGGCTTGAAACATGTTCGTGGTGAACTCCCAGGTATTGGTGCTGTAAGACTGGTCGAGCACCGACACCTGCTGGTTTGTCACCAAGCCAGCGGCATTAGTCAGATCATAACTGATGCTCGCTAAAGTTTCCGGGCAATATCCCTGCAACTGGATCATCGGTTGCGTCACAATGTTGTTGGCAGGATTAGTGATGACCAGCCATGGCGGCGTCAAATCCAGTTTTAATCGTTTCCATTGCCAGAC
>JBEKMU010000063.1:0-17404 GCA_049523555.1 Verrucomicrobiota bacterium
CGAAAGGTTTGCAGATGAAGGAATCAACGCCACCCAAGGGGCAGTCGGAAGACTGAAGTTTTTCAGGATAGGCCGTCAGCATCACGACGGGCTGCTCGGGTGAGCGCCTTTTGATGGCTGCGGCCAACTGATCGCCTTTCATCTCCGGCATAAGGTAGTCGGTGAAAACCATGTCGAATTTGCCGGGCTTAAACAAGGCCAGCGCCTCGGCGCCGCTTTTGGCCGCGTCAACGACATGACCGTCACTCGCGAGCAGTATCTGGAGGCTGAGGCAGACGAGAGGTTCGTCGTCCACGACCAGTATGTGTCTTTGTTGGCCAGTGCGTTCGTTCATCATCGTGACAAAAGGGCAATTTCCGTGCCAGTTCTTTTGTTTTTTACCGCCTGGCTTGGGCGTCGGCCATCGCTTTTGGGTATGTTGCCGTGCCCTGTTTCGGGAGAACAAACGCGCCACCAACCGGCTCGTCAGCATAAGGAGCGTTCTTACGGAGAGACATCAAGAACAGGGAGTAGCTTTTACCGATTCCGAAGTTCATGCCTCTTTGAAGATTTGCTCCCTCGGCATGAACAAGCTGCGCATAGCTGATGATGTCATCGACCTTCATGATGAACGACGGATTTTCTACCCAAAGCGGCGAGCCGCTGAAACCGTTTTTCTTCCAATTCCTTTTCTTTGCAGTCTCTGGCGGGACCAACCGTTTTCGTTCAGCCGGCCGGTTTTGATTTCGCTTCGCAACGTTCTTCAGTTTCCGCGCGCTTGAATTCCACCCATTGTTCCGCCGACACTTTGCCGTCGGGGTTGCGTTTGAAGATGCCCCGAAAGGCGTCAATTTGTTTGTGAACGTCGGCGCGGGACAGTCTTTTGAGCTTGGCCATGACACCATTCTGCCGCAAACCGGGGCCGCTGGCGAGCTAAAACAATACTTCACCCGTCACACCGGCCACAAAGAGGCACAAAATGCACAAAGAAAATCATTTTTGCGGCTTTTGCGCTTTTTCGCGGCCAGAAAAATCCGCGTCATCCGTGAAATCTGCGGTTAAAAAACTTTGCCTGCCGGTTCCGATTTTGCAAAGCTGATGCCATGTTCGAGAACGCCATCCGCCGGATGCCGCGTCAGCAGGACCTGCCGCGCCTGAACACGCAGGAATTGCGCGACACGTTTCTTGTCACCAACCTTTTCATACCGGGCCAGCTCAACGGCACGTTCACCGACCTCGACCGGCTGGTGGTCGGCGGCGTCATGCCGGTCAAGCCAGTGGAATTGCCGAACCACAAGGAAACGGGGCGCGCGTTTTTCCTCGAACGCCGCGAGTTGGGCGCCATCAATGTCGGCGGCGCCGGAGCGGTGCATGCGGACGGCAAGACCTTCTCGCTCAGCCGGCTGAACTGCGTTTATCTGCCGATGGGCACCCGGTCGGTCACGTTCGAGAGCAAGGACGCGAAGAAACCGGCGAAGTTTTATTTCCTGAGCAGTCCGGCCCACGCGGCGCATCCCGCGGCGATGATGAAGCCCAAGGACGCCACGCCCGTGCCGCTGGGTTCGCCGACGGCGGCGAACAAACGGACGATTTACAAATACATCCACACCGGCGGCATCCAAAGCTGCCAGCTCGTGATGGGTTTTACTGCGCTGGACGAGGGCAGCGTTTGGAACTCCTTCCCGCCACACACACACTGGCGGCGCACGGAGATTTATTTTTATTTCGACCTCGGCGGGAACGTGCTGACGCATTTTCTGGGCGAACCGCAACAGACGCGGCATTTGTTCCTGCACAACGAGGAAGTTGCGCTGTCGCCGAACTGGTCCATCCATTGCGGTTGCGGCACAGGCAATTACAAGTTCATCTGGGGCATGGCCGGCGAAAACCAGACGTTTGACGACATGGACGGCGTGAAGCCGGTGGATTTGAGGTGATTTTTTCGGAGGGCGGAGCTCTGCGACGCCCTGACATAAAATATTGGGGGCTCGTGGAACTCGCCCCTCCGAACGAAAAGAAATGGAAACGAAACGATTTGCCAATAAAGTCGTCGTGGTCACCGGCGCGAGCCGGGGAATCGGGCAGGCCATCGCCATTGCGTTTGCGCGCGAGGGGGCGAAGGTCGCAGGTGTGGCGCGGAGCGATTTGTCGGGAACGGCTTCGCAGGTCAAAACCGCAGGTGGCGAATTTGTGGCCGTCAACGCCGATCTCGGCAAGACCACGCAGAAGGAGGCCGCGGATCTGGTGGCGCGGATTTTGAAACAGACCGGCCGCATTGACGCGCTGGTCAACAACGCGGGCATCATCCGCCGCGCACCGGCGGTGGATTTTTCCGAGGCGGATTGGAACGAAGTGTTGCAGACCAATTTGTCGGCGCCGTTTTTCCTTTGCCAGGCCGTGGCGAAATGGTGGCTGACCGCCGGACGCGGGAAATCGTCCGCCGATTCCCGTTTGAAGATGGTGAACATCGCCTCGATGTTGTCGTTCCAAGGCGGCATCACCATTGTCGCCTACGCGGCGAGCAAACACGGCGTTGCGGGATTCACGAAGGCCCTCGCCAATGAATGGGCGAAGGAACGCATCAACGTCAACGCCATTGCGCCGGGTTACATCGCCACGGAGAACACGAAAGCGTTGCGCGAAGATGCCAAACGCAATCAGGCCATCCTCGAACGCATTCCCGAAGGCCGCTGGGGCAGGCCGGAGGACATTGCGGGCGGCTGCGTTTTCCTGGCTTCGCCGGAGGCCGATTATCTCAATGGCGCGGTCATCAACATTGACGGCGGCTGGTTGGGGCGTTGAACCGCAACCACCATTCATCGTTTATGAAAAATCCATTCGCTCGTATCCATCTTCTGTCCGGTCTGACGTGGTTTTGTGCCGCCTTGACGGTTGCCGCCGCGCCGGGCAGCGGGCAGAGTCAAACGGCGGGGTTGAAGGACGCAACGCGAGTTTCCGTCAAAGTCACCAACCCCGCGAACTTCAGCCGCGAAAATGAAACGGTTGAACTCGATTTGAAGGCCGTTGCCGCCGGTCTTCGGCTTGATCCGGCAATGGGCAAGTTCGCCGTGATGGATGCGGGTTCCTCGAACATTTTGGATTCCCAAGTTTACGCTTCCGAATCGAATTCAGCGCCGGACAAATTGCTTTTCCAGGTTGACCTCGCGCCGCACGAGACGCGGACGTATTACGTTCTGGACGCTTCGACGTTAACCGATGTGCCGACGCCAATGGTGAAGACGTTTGCGCGTTATGTGCCGGAGCGCTTCGACGATTTTGCATGGGAAAGCGACCGCATCGCGCACCGCCTGTTCGGCAAGGCGCTGGAGACATGGCAGGAAGAGCCACTCACCAGCAGCGGCGTGGATGTCTGGATCAAGCGCACGCGCAATCTCATCATCAACGAAACGTATCGGACCGGCGTTTATTTTGACGCGAACGGCGTGTCGCAGGATGATTATCGCGTCGGCAAGACGCGCGGCTGCGGAGGACTCGGTATCTGGGACGGCCAGAAGCTGCACGTCTCTGCCAATTGGCGCAATTGGAAACTCATCACCACCGGGCCGATCCGTTCGGAATTTGAACTGACTTACGACGCCTGGGACGCCGGCAATGGCCGGATGGTGTCCGAAACCAAACGCATCAGCATTGACGCCGGTGCCAATTTGAGCCGCGTCGAAAGCACTTTCAGCAGTGACGACAAATCGTCTTTGCAAATCGGCGTCGGTTTGGCCGAACGGCCGGGTGAAAATGTGATTCAACCCGTTGTTGAGTCAAAAACGATCGATACCGCACAATTGATGATTGACATTGATAATTGGCAAACTAGCACAGCCAAAGGTTTGGTTGTGCAAAACCAAGATGAAGGCTGGATGGCCTACTGGCAGCCGGAGGATTTCAACAAAGGGACGATTGCAGTCGCCATCGTGTTGCCGAAAGGCAGCGTGCAAACTTTCACGAACGACAATCCAAATCTGCCGGCCGGCAAACTTGCGCCGCCGACGCATACAGTGACGGAAGGCCAGCCGGCGGTGCGGAATTTGCTGGCCATCGCGCCGGCAGAAATCGGGAAGCCGTTTGTTTATTATCTCGGTGCCGGATGGGATCGCAGCGGCGATTTTCCCAACGCGGCAGCGTGGAACAAATACGTGAGCCGTTTTGCCGAACGCCGCGATCAGCCATTGCAGATAACGATTGGAAATTGAACGGAGCGCGGACGGCTCGTCCGCGTGTTCATTGCGCCACAAACCAATTCGCGGGCAAGCTGCCCGCGCTCCTACGCTTTCGCCTGCGCGACTACCTTCAGCGCCTCAGCAGTCAAAGCGCTGATTTTTGACCACGCCTTTTCCACGATGAGCCTGCGCTCGCCCATCCAGGAACCGGCGACGGCCGCGACCTGCGGAATCGCGAGGTAATCCGGCAGGGTCGCCACGTTGATGCCGCCGGTGGGAATGAATTTCGCTCCGGTGTGCGCGAACGGGCCGGCCAATGCCTTGAGCATCGCCGTGCCGCCCGCCGGTTCCGCCGGGAAAAATTTCAAATGTTTCCAGCCCAGGTTCAAGGCGCGGCCCACTTCCGTCGGCGTCATGACCCCGGGAAAAAACGGGAGGTCGCGTTCCCCGGCTGCGCTTAAAACCGCTTCATTCAAGCCGGGCGACACGCCAAATTGCGCGCCGAAATCAATCGCCTCTTGTACCTGTTCCGGCGTAAGCAAAGTGCCGGCGCCAATGGCCATTTGGGGAACCTTCTGCCGGATGCATTGGATGGATTCAGCGGCGGCGGCGGTGCGGAAGGTGATTTCCATCACTTTCAATCCGCCGGCGAGCAGCGCCTCGGCCAGCGGCACGGCGTCCTCCGCCCGGTCAACCACCGTGATGCAAAGCAACCGTTGTTTGAGAAAGGATTCGGCGTTCACAAAATTCGTGCGCCAATGATACACGATGGCAGCGGTGAGTGAACTTGAAATTAGACCGCGGATTCCACAGATGGCGCGGATTAAATTTCTAATTTCCGAAAATCCGCGCAACCTGCGGTCAGGATTGAACATGAATTTTTCCGCCGAACACACCGGGGTTCCCGCCTCGGACACCGTCGCCCTCAAAAATTGGTATGAACGTGTGCTGGGCGCGCGGGTGATTTGGGACAACGGCCAGAAGCCGCCGACATTTTTGATCGCGCTGGCGGGCGGTGCGCGGCTGGAGATTTATCCGGCCGATGCCGCGCCCAATGCCGGCCGTGGCGACAACCAGCTTGCCGGGTTCCGGCACGCGGCATTGCGCGTGGATTCAAGGGACGCGGCGAAAGCCGGACTCGAAAGGCGCGGCGTGAAATTCACGGAAGAAATCCGCCCGGCGGCGGGCGGCGGAAAGGTTTTGTTCTTCGAGGACGGCGAGGGAAATTTGCTGCACCTGGTCGAACGTCCGGCAAATTCTTTGTAGGAGCCGAGGTAACGAGGCTCTGACTGAATTTACGATATGGGATTTACGATTTACGAGTCTTTCCACAGCACCGCGCGTCGCGTAAATCGTATGTCGTAAATCGAAAATATTGAGCCTATTTTTTCTGCGCACGGACGACGAGCATGGGAATCGAAGTCTTGTGACGGACTTCGGTGATGGTGCTGCCGTGGAACAGGTCGCCGAACAACCGATGGCCATGACTCGCCATGGCGATCAAATCACAATGTTCGCTTTCAGCCACCTTGAAAATCTCCGCTGGCGGATCGCCGAGTGCCAACATGGTTTGGACTGAAAATCCTTCGCCGCGGAGCCGGCGGGCGACCTCTTCCAGATACACGCGGTCATTTTTCATCTCCTCGGACTCGGCGAGCTTGAGTTGGTTGAAATTGCGCGCGACCCAGCCGTCGGCGACGTGCAGCAACAGCAGGTTTGAACCGAAGTGTTGAGCCAGTTCTGTAACGTGCGGGAGGATGGTCCCATCCGCCGGGCCGTTTTCGAGAGCGACGAGGATTTTTTTATACATGGGATGAAATTTCAGGTTCGTTGGTTTGCCTTAGCTGCCGACGATGCTGTGCCAAGCTTCCTTGAGCGCCTCCGGCAGGCTGTAAATATCCATCCCAGTAATCGCAATCACGCTGGCCCAACCCAAGAGCAGCAGGAACCAGCCGTTGCGCCACTGGCCCATGATTTTGCGCGAGGAGGTTAAATGCAGCAGCGGGAACATGGCGAAAGGCAGTATGAGACAGAGAATGACCTGGCTCAAGTTCACAAGATCGGTGATGCTGCCGTTGCCACGGATGCCGATGATCACAACGGCCGGCACCACGGCGAGCAGGCGCGAAATCATCCGGCGCAGCCACGGGCGGATGCGCCAGTTCATGAATCCTTCCAGGATCACCTGCCCGGCCAATGTGCCGGTGATGGTGCTACTCTGGCCGCTGGCGAGCAGCGCCACGGCGAACAGGGTGCTGGCGGCCATCGTGCCCAGCAACGGAGCCAGCGTCAGATATGCAATGCGGATCCAGTCGCTGTCGGGACTGAACGTGACCAACTGTCCGCCCGCCACGACCACGCTTTGCTTGCCGTAGAAAACCATCGCCGCCAGCACGAGAATCGCCGCGTTGACGAAGAACGCAATCGTCAGAGCGACGGTGGCATCCACGGTGTTGAACCGGATGGCGGTGCGGATGGAGCCTTCATCACGTCCAACATTGCGCGACTGCACCAGGGCCGAATGCAGGTAAAGGTTGTGCGGCATCACCGTCGCGCCAATCATGCCGACGGCAACCACAAGCATCCCGGCCTGATGCAGGTTCGGTCGCGCCAGCGCACCGGCCATTTCTGAAAAGACGGGATGGGTCTGCGGCAAAACAAAAATTTCGATGCCGTAGCACACGCCGATGGTCAGCACGAAGACGGCGACCACCGCTTCAATCATTCTCATGCCCAGCCCCTGCAAGGACAGCAGCAACAGCACGTCAAACGCGGTGATGATAATCCCCCACACAATCGGGATGTGGAAGAGCAGATTCAAGGCGACGGCGCTGCCCAGCGACTCGGCCAGATCCGTGGAGACCACAGCGATTTCCATGGTAATCCAGTTGGGCCAGCGCGTCCATCGGGGATAAAAATCACGGCTGCATTGCGCCAGATCCTTGCCGGTGGCCACGCCGAGCCGCGCGGAAATGACCTGTAGAATCAAGGCCATGAAACTGGCAAGGGCCACGACCCAGAGCAGTCCGTATTTGAACTGTGCGCCGCCGGCGAGGTCTGTGCCCCAGTTGCCGGGGTCCATGTAGCCGACACTGATGAGAATCGCCGGCCCGGAGAAAGCCATCCATTGCCGCCAGAAGCCGGCCTTGGCATGTGGCACGGGCACGGTGTGGTGAACTTCCGACAATGAAGCTTGTCCCGCCGGCTTGCGCCAGCCGGAATTTGCCTCCGGGTTGGAATTTGCGTCTTTCACACTCGATGTGGCACCAGATACGATTCGGAATTCAAACTGTCAACAAAAATGTAGCTTTGACTACAAAATAAAACCTCGACTAAAAAACTGCCGTTTGCTTCATTTCACGAAAACATGCCGCGTTCCATCCGCAAATCACCGGCTGCCGCGCGCGCCCCGTATGTGCGCCCGGCGGTGCCGCAGGCCGAAATCTTTCGCCGTTCGCGCCGCGACCGCGCGGCGGAAACCGCCCAGGATTACGTCGAAGCCATCGCCGATCTGTCAGCTTCCGTCGGCGAGGCGCGCGTGGTGGATCTGGCACGGCGGCTGGGCGTGACGCACGTGACGGTCAACCGCACTTTGTTCCGGTTGCGACAGGCCGGCTATGTGAACACCAAACCTTACCGCGCCATTTTTCTTACCGACGCCGGGCACAAACTGGCCGGGGAGTGCAAGCGGCGGCACGAAACGGTGGTGGCCTTCCTGCGCTCGCTCGGCATTTCAAAAAAGGCGGCGGAGATGGACGCCGAAGGCATCGAGCACCACGTCGGCCCGGAAACCCTGGCTGTGTTTGAACGATGGCTGAAGAAAAGTTGATGCGACCGGTGGACATTCAAATTATTGGCGAAGAGCTGGCCATCAAGTGGGATGACGGCGGCGAAAGTTTCATTCTGCTGGAGAAACTGCGGCGGTGCTGTCCCTGCGCGGGTTGCAAGGGCGAGACGGACGTTTTGGGGAATGTTTATAAAAATCCGGAGCACCCGCTGCCGGTGGCGGCGTTTGAACTGGTTCGCATCACCGGCGTGGGCGGTTATGCAATCCAGCCGGTCTGGGCGGACGGACACACGACGGGGATTTATTCCTTTGATTACTTGAAGCGAATCACGCAAGAATATTCCAGCGGCTGAAAAGAAAAACGGCGCGTTCTTGGAACGCGCCGTTGAGTCAAGTTTCGCGACCGATGCTATTGCATCGTATTTTGGTCAAGAATTTTCTCAGTGGAAGACGTGTTTTTAGGATTGCTCCAATCATAAGGTTCAGCACTGTCCCACATACTGTTCGGGTTCAGCGGGGGTCTCATGATAGCCGGACGCGACTTAAGAAAGTCGGTCGCCGCCGGTATAAAGTCGGTGTCCTTGACAATCGTCGGAGTGATGAAGACTAAAAGATTGTTTTTGGTCAGCGACTTGGTTTCACTCCGGAAGGCGTAACCCAAAAGCGGGATGTCGCCCAAAACCGGCACTTTGGTATAGGAACCATTGGGGCTGTTCTGAACCATGCCGCCCATGACCAAAGTATTGGCATTGGGAATCAGGACCTGGGTTTCGATATGGCGGAAATCAAATATATCGGCTTGATAGACTGCGCCCCCGATGATTTCGGTGTCTTTAGTGAAAAACTGGGACACGTCAGGGACGACTCTGAGCCAGATATAATCGTTGGCCGAAATACGGGGAGTAACTGTCAAAATGACGCCGACGTTGGTGTAGCCAATCGTGGAACCGCCCGTTGTGTTCGCCGTGCTCGCAGTAACATTGATGACCGGGAAGGCGCGCGTGACAGAAATCATTGCTGGTTCATTGTCCAGCGTCACGATCCGCGGCGTGGAAACGACCTGCGCTTCGCCAGACTGGTTCAGGAAAGACATCACGGCGGCCACGCCGTCGGCGTTGAGAAAGAACGTTGATGGGTTGAAACCGTGGGCGGTATCCATCAACACGCTTGGATTTTGGAGAAGGTTGTTTGGGCCAAAAGTCTCTGTTATTATGGGGATGCCACCGTTTGTAGCTACGCTAAAAGTCTGCGAGTAAGGTTGACCCGACTGTCCTCCCAAAACATTGTTCCCAAACGTCACATGCTGTTGTTGGAGCGTGCCCGACCAGTCAATGCCCTTTTCGGTTTTGGGAGTACTCGAGATTTCAACCAGCTTGGTTTCGATCAAGACCTGGCGGGTTGGTGTGTCGAGTTGGGCGACCAAGGTATCCACCGCTGATTGTTCCAGGTCGGTGGCGACCACCACCAGTTGACTGGTGCGCGTGTCCGGCAATACCCTGCTGCGTTTGTCGACGAATACTGATTGCACCGCCACGGTCATATTGGAGACGCTCGAGTATTTGAGCTGGATGACGCGGGTGACGAGCGGCGGCGGCGCCGAGGGGTCCTTGGTGGTAATGCGGGCAATGTGGGTGTTCTTGTCTTCGATCAATTGGAGGCCGTAATTGTCCAGCAACGCCCGGAGGGCTTGTTCGGGAGTGACGTTCTCCCAGCGAATGGAGAGGGTGGGTTCGGCTTTGATCTGTCCGTTTTGATCGGGCTGGCCATAACCAATTTTGGGATCAAGCAAATAATTAATTCCGGCCTGCCGCGCCAAATTTTCGATGGCGGTGGTCAGGGGAACATCCTGGAATTGGATGAGCGGTATGCTCGCCACCGGGACTGCTGGCGCATTGGTGGCCGGACTCGCTGATGGCTCGCTGGTCATCGCGGCCGGTGCATTGGTCGCGGTTGGGGCCGCGGTTTCGTTGCCGGCGGCGTTCATGGCGGGCGCATTGCTTTCCGCCACGGCCGGCGATGGGTTGGGCATGCCGGCGGCCGCAGCCGCAGGCGGGTTAGTGGCGGATTCAGTCGGGGGCGCCTGGCTGGTCCCTTCAGCATTAGTTTGGGACAAGGCCGTTTGCCGCAGAACGAGTCCACCCAATAGAACGGCGATTATTAGTTTTTTCATAACGTTTGTCTGTTTTGGCTCAGTTAACTCTAATTTTTTTCCTTTGCATTTGATGATGAATGAAATTGTTGGTGGATGCCAAGTTAATTTTTAATGTCAGGGACGCGTCTTTTTGAGCAGATGGGGTGAAAGGTTTCATAGGATGTCGGAACGAGGCAGCTCGTGGTACTGGCCGCGGACCTCAATCACCACGGAGCGGGGTTTGATTTCAACACAACGAACGCGAATCCGGCCCTGGTCGGTAATGACATCCGCTATGTCACCGGCGGCAAAGGTATGGTTGTTAATGATGACCAACCGGTGGTCGGGCGAGCCGGAAACGCCTTTCACAACCAGCGCGGTTACCTCCACACTGTTGTTAGTGGTGGTCATGGCCGCTTCATAGGGACGATTGGATTTGGGGAAAAATGGGTCGCGGCCTTCCCCGGGGTTTGCCGGAAGAATAAAAACCGAGCGGAGCGAGTTGGTCTTTGCAGATTGAGATTGATTGGTTGGCGCCGCAACCAGCGGCGAAGCCCACAAAATCGCCGCCGGCAGCAACACGGCCGTCAATTTTCGGAACCTGAGCCTGGATTCAAATGGTTTAAGTGGGTTCATGGGTTACAGTGATCATGAGTTCGGCTTTACCAGGGCGATGATGTCCATCTTGAAAGAAAGTTTTTCGTTCCCCGGCTCGGTTGTGTTCACGGGTTCAATTGTGAAGTTCACTACGCGGATGTGGGGGAAAGTATTTTCAAAGTCAGCAATGAACCTCCCCAGTTCGTGGTAATGAGCCGTGCCGCTGATGGTCACCCTGATTTGTTTGTAAGGAAACTGCGACAACACGTCCACATCACCCAGGGACGGCTGGCCGACGGTGGGAATGTCCACCCGGTACGACGCCTTGAATTTGCGGATCGTGTCATAAGTCCATGCGTAAATGTCACCGGAGGCCATGTCCTCCTCCGCGTGTGAAAGGTTGGAGGTGACATTCGACAACTGGGTGGTTGTGTCCCCCGCCTTTTTGATTGTGTCCTTGATTTTTTGCAGTTTGGCCCGCTCATCGCTTTCGGTTTTTGCAATTTTCGAAAGGGTTTCATACTGGGGCCGAATCAAGGCAAAGCCGATCAATCCCAGCACCACCAACGTGCAAAAAATCACGAGGATCAACTGGGTGCGCTTTTCTCTGTCTTTGGGAAAGATATTCATCGGCTTTGGGCGGGATAACGACATTCCAAGGTGAACGACACATACGGCTTGCCGTCAGGACCTGTCTGCGGCGCCGAAAGCCCGGCCAGTCGCACCCCGTTCGTTTTGTCCAGCATGGTTTGAAAATAAGATTGTTGGGCGACGGCATCATTGAATTTGTTCACCTGATCTCCGGGGTTGGCGCTGGAATCCCTGGCGTCCAGCGTCACTACAACTTTTTCCGTGATCGTCGGCGGGCGTCCGGCGACGACACCGAAACGATTGGTCTGTGACTTCGTGCCTTCCGTGTAGAAATACGACTGGTCCACCCGCAACCGGGTCAACTGCACACCCGGCACTGTGGCCTGCTGCAACGCATTTAACAGGCTGCCCTGGAGAAAACGCGCAGCGCTTAATTCTTTCACGTCATCCAGTTTATTTTGGGAGTCCGCAATTTTCTTCGTGCTCAGCAGGATCCGGTTGTATTCGTTGGTACGGGTCTGGATTTCACTTTGCACCTGGTTCATGTCCTTTTTGGCCAGCATTTCTTTGAGCAGGAGCGAACTGCTCCACACCAATGCCAGCGCCACCAGAAGCGCACCGGCAAAAATGGCGCGTTTGGCCGGGTCGCGTCGGCGCAGGTCCTCGGCGATCAGTGCTTCCGCCAGCAAATTGATGCGTATCGGCATAATCCCAATCCCGTTTCAATCACAGGGCCGTCAGCGCGGCGCCAATCGCCACCGCCAATTGCGATCCCAAATGCTCCATTTCCACCGCCTGCTGCCCCGGCAACGCCAGTTGCAGAAAGCCGGCTGGATTCCACGTCCTGCAATCCGCCAGCATTTCCGTGTGCAACATTTGCAAAATCATTTCCGACCGCGCCGAACCGCCGCTGACAAAAATCTGCGTTACCGGACGGTCCTGCTGATGCTCAAAAAAATCGAGCGACGCGCGCAGTTCGCGCCCGAGTGGCGAAACCTGCGTTTCGAGTGTGGACTGAACCTCCGGCGCCATGCCCACTTTGATGCCCTCGGCCTCGGCATAACTGATGTTCATCGCCTCAGCCAGCCCCGCCGTCAGCTTGTCTCCCCCGATACTCACCATGCGGGTCAAAGCCAGTTCACCGCGATCCAAAACACAAATCGAACTGTGCTTGAAGCCGACATCCACCAATGCCACAACTTCGTTGGCGAACTCGTTCGCCATGGCCAGTTCAAACGCGTTCACCGGGCTGGTCAATCCAGGTGCCAGGCAGTCCAGCGTCAGCCCGGCGTTCTTCGCCGCGGTCTGAAAATCTTCAACCAGTTGCTGCTTCGCCGCCGCCACCAGAACTTTTAATTTGGGTATGCCGGCGGGCTTGGGCGCCTCGGCGGGCTTGTTGCCGGCAGACGCTTTCGGTGGAAAAACGTAGCAATCGAAAACGTGATTCGGCAAATCCTGTTGCAGATAACCCTTCGCGTTGTTTTTCAACACCAGCCGCATTTCATCCATCGGAATCTGCGGCAATTCCACCTGGCGCACAATCACGTCGTCCAGCCCCACGGACAGTGTCAGGGACTTGGTCGTATTGCCCAGCGCTTCGGACACCTGCCGCAAGTGGTCGGCCAATAATTCCGCCGACATTTTTTTTTCGTAGATGGGCGCGTCCAGCAGCGCGTAGCGGGTCAGGGCCAGTACCTCACCGCGCCGTTCCAGCAGAACGGCCTTGGTCGTGCGGTTCCCCAAATCAACGGCCATCATATGGCTCCGTTTTTTCCCCGAAAAACCGTTTAGGAATGACCACGCCATGCGAATTTCTTATACGGATGATTTTTATTTGCAAGCAGCAATTCAAGCTGCCGGTACATTTTAGCAACCCTCACGCCAAGCCTTTTTTCTTGAAAATCCCCCATCGCCAACACTTTTTGTCCCAACTCAAGCCGCGTGTGTCTTGAAAACAACCGCTGGCTGCTCACACCAGCTGCTTCGCGCGCAACTTCATTTCCTCCAGAAAAGCCTGCAGCAACGGGGTCGTGCGCCCGCGCCACAACGCACCAATCACCACCGGCGGAAATCCCCGCAAGGACAGGGCGCGCACGTTGGGCGGCAACGCTTTTTTGGGAATCGCCACCGATACGCCGATGCCCAGCCCGCTCGCGACATACGCTTCCACCAAGTCCACCGAACTCGCCTCGATGCTCGGAAACCAGTCCACGCCGAGCTCGCCGAGTTTTTGCTGGAAATTTTTGCAGAGCGGCGCGCCCGGCGGCAGGCAGATCAGCCGCTCGTCAATCTTGTCGCGCTTCCACAACTGCTCCGCGGAGGTGACCGCGCTGCCCGCTTCCACCAGCAACACCAGCGGCAGCTCCAGCAACGCCAGCGAATGGATGCCCGGTGCGGGCGTTTTCTCGATGAGCGTGACGGCCAGATCAATCTCCTCTTTTTGCAGCAACTCCTCCAGATGCGCCGGATAACCTTCGCGCACCGCCACCTTCAGGCCCGGGAATTTTTTTTGCACTCCCCGGAGCAGGCCCGGCACATGATCCCGCAAAATAATCGTCGAGGCCCCGATGCGGGCGTGCCGCGCCTGCCCGCCTTGAAATTCACCGGCGATTTTGTCGAGGTTCGAAAAAAACGGCTGGATGAATCCGTAAAGCTTTTCACCTGCCGGCGTCAGCGCGAACGGCCGCCGCTGGAACAGCGTTACGCCAAGAAATTCCTCCAGTTGTGCCACCTGCGCGCTCACCGCCGGCTGCTGTATGCCGTAGGGAATGTTCCGTACCGCCGGCATGATGCCACCGTGCTTGGCGACGTAATAAAACAGCTCAAGATGATGAATGTTCATTGAGCCAGCCGATGTTCGCCGCAGTTTTATCAATTAACGCTCCAAGGGCAAGTCCGGATAAAGTGCCGGCGAAATGAGAACCGAAACGGCACAGATCAACCTGCTCATCGCCTGGCTCTGGATTCTCCTCGGTTTCGTCACCGGCATGGTGCTCGGCCTGTTCTTTCACAACGAAAACTGGCTCGGCGGTTACGGCAGCTTCAAACGCCGGATGTACCGGCTCGGGCACATTTCGTTCTTGGGTCTCGGAGCGGTGAACCTCCTGTCTTGTCTGACAACACGAAATTTATCGCTGGCCGGTCCGTGCGCTGGTGTCGCGTCGTGGGCTTTCATCGTCGGTGCCATCACGATGCCGGTTTGCTGCGTGGTCATGGCGCACTTCCCGAAGGCGCACCTGATTTTCGCCGTGCCGGTGTTGAGCCTCATCACCGGCGGGATTCTGACTTTGATGGAGGTGATAAAATTATGAGAACGACCAAACGCATCGGCTTCATCGCCCTGAGCGGCGTGCGCGCGCACAACGCGGAACTCACCCGACTCGGCCTCACCCTGCCCGGCTTCGTGGACCGCAACAAAATCATCGCCTCCCTCCCGAGCCTCGGCCTGCTCACGCTCGCCGGGCTTACGCCGAAGAAATATGCCGTGGAGTATCACGAAATCGCCGACCTCAAAAAACTGCCCGGACTGCCGGCGGATTTTGATCTCGTCGCCATCAGCACGTTCACGGCGCAGCTCAACGAGGCATACGCAGTCGCCGATTTTTACCGCGCCAGAAAAATTCCGGTCGTGATGGGCGGGATCACCATCAGTTCGCTGCCGGAGGAAGCGAAGGAACATTGCACCAGCGTTGTCGTTGGCGAAGGCGAACCGCTCTGGCCGGAAGTCCTCGCCGATTTCGAGCGTGGGGAGCTGAAGCTGTTTTACGCGTCGTCGAGGGAATTCGATCTGGCCAACGCGCCGATGCCGCGTTTCGATTTGCTCGACCCGGAAAAATACAACCGTCTCACCGTGCAAACGAGCCGTGGCTGTCCGCATCGCTGCGAATTTTGCGCGAGTTCCATTTTGCTGACGCCGCGTTACCAGGTGAAGCCGGTTGAAAAAGTCATCGCCGAAATCCGCGAGATCAAAAAAATCTGGCCGCGCCCGTTCATCGAGTTCGCCGACGACAACAGCTTCGTCCACCGCGGGCATTACAAAAAACTTTTGCGCGAACTGGCGAAGGAAAAACTCCGCTGGTTCACCGAGGCCGACGTGCGCGTGGCCGATGACGACGAATTGCTCGGTCTCCTGCGCGATGCCGGCTGCCAGCAGGTCCTCATCGGCCTTGAAAGTCCCTGCCGCACGAGTCTTTACGGCGTGGAGATGAAATCGAACTGGAAGCTGCGCCAGCAGGATTTTTACACGGAAGCCATCGCGAAGATTCAATCCTTCGGCATCACCGTCAACGGCTGTTTCATCCTCGGCCTCGATGGCGACACGCGTGATGTGTTCGACGACGTGCTCAATTTCGTGCGCGAATCCAAGCTCTATGAGGTGCAGGTGACCTTCATGACCGCGTTTCCCGGCACGCCGCTCTACGCGCGGCTCAAACGCGAAGGCCGCGTCATCCGCGACCGCGCTTGGGAACTTTGCACGCTATTCGACATTAATTTCCGTCCGAAAAACATGAGCGTTGAACAACTGCAAAACGGTTTTCTGAAACTGGTGAAACAACTTTATTCCGCCGGGGAAACCCACGAACGCCGGAGCAAATTCAAACGCATGTTGAAAGCATCGCCGAACTTCGGCCGGCACGCGGTGCGGCGGGAGCAAATGCTCGCCGCGTGAAATTTGATTGATTGCTGGAATGGTTCGGTTCAAAACAACGACATAACCCGGAGAAAAAATGAAATACGCCGATGTTCAAAAACTTCACGAAGCCGGGCTCATCACCGATGAGCAACGGCAAAAAATCATCGAGCATTTCAAGCTCAAGGAAGACGGTGGCAACTTCCTTGCCATCATTTCCATCGTCGGCGCGGTGCTCATCACGGCGGGCATCGCGCTGCTCATTGCGGCACATTGGAACGACATTCCGCGCGGCGTAAAAATCGCCGCCGGCCTCGCGCTCATGCTCGGTGCGCACGCGGGCGGCTGGTGGCTGCGCGAAGTCCAGGGAAAATATCGGAAGACCGGCGAGGCGCTGCAGCTCATCGGTTCGGGCCTGTTCCTCGCGAACATCGCGCTCATCGGCCAGATCTACCACATCGTCTCGCGCCCGCCGAACGCCTTTCTGCTCTGGTGGCTGGGCATCGCCGCGCTGCCGTGGCTGTTGCGCTCCAAGGCGCAGCACGTCCTGTTGCTGCTCGCGTTCGGCATCTGGTTCGGTTTGGAAATTAACCAGCAGGACAGCGTGATTTTTTGCGGTTCTGACGAGCACCAGTTCATGGTTTACGCATTGCTCGGATTGATTTATCTCGGCGCGGGTTACTGGCTGCGGCGCGGTTCGTTTGCCGAATTCGCCCCGCCAACGGAAAAACTCGGCTTGTTCGCCTTCCTCATCTTCGCTTATCCGCTGACGTGGAAAAACTTTTTCGGTGGCTGGGAAAATTCCGAAATCCACCAATGGGTTTTCCCCGCGCTCGGCGTGCTCGCATTGCTGTTGCCGGCGATTGGTCTGAAAAATCTCACCGCGCTCACCCGGTAGTGGCGCTGGACCTGGTTCGCCGCGTTGTTTGGCATGACGGTTTTCATGGCCACCGTCTGGTTCGGCTGCTGGCAGCTCAATCACGCCGGTGGCCCGCGTTACTTTTACTGGGGCGAATCGTGGAGTTACCTCGCCGGCACGCTCGCGCTCTTCATCTTTTGCCTGCTGCAAATCCAGGTCGGCATTCAGGAACGCTCGCCGTTTCTGGTAAACCTCGGCGTCGTCTTCATTGCGCTCGACATCATCGCGGCCTATTGCGACTTGCTCGGCTCGATGGCGCGCACGGGCCTGATGTTCGTCATGTCCGGCATTTTCCTGATTATCTTCGGCGTTTATCTCGAAAAGAGACGGCGCACCTTGATACAACAGATCAAATCACAAACCACAGGAGCAAAACTATGAAAAATCCAATCATAAATATGAGTTCATTCCGCGCGGTGGCCATGCCGATGTCAATGGTCCTGCTCGCGGTGTGTGTCAGTCGTTTCCCGGTTGCCGGTGAACCGCAAGCCGGCATTGCGCCGGAGCAGCAGCAGCGGCTGGAGTTGATGAAATCCAAAGGGCCGGACGCCTCGCTGACCATCCTCCCCGTGCGCCTGGCGGGCAAACCCTGGGATCG
>JBEKMU010000064.1:0-17354 GCA_049523555.1 Verrucomicrobiota bacterium
ATTTTTGCCAGCAAGGAAATCGTCCGCGCAATTTTCAGATAAACGCCGGCTAGATCGCAAAGCCCACATATTCCAGCTTCACGGCTTCGTTCATGGCAGAGGGGTGCATAGCTCAACGAGGTGGCCGTCCTTATCCCGGAGGTACGCCACGGTTTGCCCCCACGGTTTGGCCGCGGGTTCGCTCACCGCGGTCGCCCCGGCTTTCACCGCGCGGGCATACAACGCCGAAACATTGGGCGTTACCAATCCAATCTCAAAACCAAGTGGCGCCTTGTCCGGGGAGGCGGCCACGACTTCCTGTTTCAAATGCGTCTTGGCCAATTCAAGGCTCGCGAACGCGAGACGGGCTGTTCCGGTCTCCAACTCTCCATAAGCCTTGCCGTTGTCGTCATTGAAAAAGCGTCGGGAAAGACCGAAGGCCTCTTCGTAAAAGGCGAGGGTCGCCGAGACATCTTTCACATACAGAATCACGTAACCGAGCGAGACGGATGGCGTACTCATGGTTTTTTCCTTGGGCTTCACGGTTTCTTTGTTGGTTTCGGAGGTTATCCCGACACTCGCGATCAACAGCGAGCAGATGGCGAGAAGAAGATATTTTTTCATGTATATTGCCTAACGAACTGAGCCACGCCGGGCCGGGGATGTCAATCCCGACGTGTCGGGAACCCCGAAAGCGTTCGGGGCAGGCCGACAGGGCCAACCGGCGATCTGGTCGGGCCGGTTCATGTCCTGGACTTCCTCCCAAACAACGAAAGTCGGGGGATGATGAAAGGTGTGCTTTGTTTATACCCGGAATACTCGTCACCGAATCTCAATGACATTTCTTTCTCTTCGATGAGCTTGATATAGGCGACCAGGGAAACTGAGAAAAGAAAAACCGCCAACATTGCCTTGAACGACAAGGTGTAGATGGCGATGCCGGAATAAAACAGTATCGCGCCCAACGCCATCGGGTTTCTGCAAAAGGAATACGGTTTGCCCGTCAGCAAC
The DNA here is from genome assembly GCA_049523555.1 of Verrucomicrobiota bacterium. Taxonomy (GTDB): domain Bacteria; phylum Verrucomicrobiota; class Verrucomicrobiia; order Limisphaerales; family UBA11358; genus UBA11358. The sequence goes on from JBEKMU010000064.1 coordinate 991, forward strand.
TTCTTCGTGGCCATGATCGGAACCGGTGTACCGCGGGCATGGCGGAACTGCACCCAGCCAGTCCAGAGGGCAAGGGATAGACCGAGCGCGGCTACAACGAGGGAAAACATAGACAGCGCTGGCGATGTTCTGAACCGCCAGCAATCGCGTCCGACCGTGGAGAGCCAGAAAAGGAATGCCGGGATGGCGAGACCGAAGACCAAGGCTTCACAACCAATTGCCGCAAGCCGTGCTCCGACCGAATATTCTTTTTGGGCCTGTCGAATAACATGTTGCCAGATCTTCATGGATTGCGGCCTAACGACGAGAACTGAGCCACGCAGGGGCGGTGATGTCAATCCCGGCTTGCCGGGAAACGGCCAACCGGCGTTCCAGTGACTTAGACATCATGGTCGTCACCAGTTTTGGTGGCCTCCGCGTGGCAAATCAGGAGGTAGTCTCTGCGGCCTTAAAACGTCGGTCGAAAAATAGACTTCCACATGCGGTTCGCTGCCGTCTGGTCGAAAGGTAACGAGCACAGAGAAGCCTCCAGGCCCGCCAACATCCAAACCACCCCACTGATACATGCCTTTTTGCAGGACGGCAGAATGCTGTGCTGCGCTAAATGGGCGTTTCCGATACTGACGGTCGCACTGGTCGTTGGCCAGCTTTGCGGCCAACTGCGCCGCTTCATCGGCAGAAAGGACTCGCCGTGCGGTTGCCACTGGTGACTGGTCAACACCGTGGGTCGGCGACCGCAAGCAACCCTCCCCAGAGATGACCAAACCGGCAATCACTGCGACCAAAACTTTTGATGCGGTGGTAGTCATGAAATGCGCAATGTCGCCTAACGATGAGAACTGAGCCACGCCGGGACAGTGATGTCAACTGTCCCACAACGCGGGACGGAATTGAAACGGCCAACCGGCGCTGGCTCGCCTAATCTGGTTAGGCCGATACATGGAAAATCAGTAATGGAATGCGGTAAACCTATAAAAAAACACAAATGCCAAAATAATGATGACTCCATTGGCAATTAAGACACCGCCAAAGATAATACCAGAAAGCAAAATCAGAAAAAGCGTTCGTGCCACTCTCGCCATCTCCCGATGCCAGCAACTGCGATCAAGAATGATGAAAGTCACCAATATTGGAATGAGTGCATAAACCAACAATTCCGCCCACCAGACTTGGAGCCGGGATACCGCAGGTCTGGCGGTCAAATAAATGAATGCCAAAGAAACAAAGCACACAAACAAGGCGATGCCAATAGGCGACTGAACCTCTGACGGCTGCTCGTTTTGGTTCAAATCGCTAAATCGGCCTAAAAACATGGTGAATCGTTTAATGATGCGTTTCACATCACTGACTAGACACCGACCCTCTGAATTTTTGTATATCAAAGGATACATTTTTGTGGCTTAACGATGGAACTCAGCCACACCGGGCTGGTGATGTCAATCCCGACTTGTCGGGAACCATCGGGTGAAATCCCAAAACCGCATTTCCGCGAAAGAACTTATCGCCAGCAACCAAACAAGGGAAGGCGACATCCGCAAATGGATTCAAAGATCAGTATTGACACGACTTCCAAACTTTCGATATCAGTGCAATAGCACGGTTATGAATCCGATTGTCCATCAGACCATTGGTTCAACAATGCACGCGTTGCCTGCGGCAATGGTTTTCTCAAAACAACTGCTGCTGACCGAGAAATCCTCCGTCACGGTCGAACCCAGCTTACCCAACCCCATGATGGATGAGCTTACGGTTCGTGCCACCAAGATCACCAGGATTCTCATTGAGATTGAGGGTTACCGTCACAGCGGACCAAGTCATTGAATCCGCCAGAGGCTTCCTGCTGCTTGTGAACACGCCAATCGCGAAGCGGAACTGGCTTGTCGCGCCATAGCGTCTTGCCGCGTCGTAGCGCAGTGAAGACGGGAGCGACGGCGGAAGCCGGCCATCCCGCGTTGCCTGCGCGTCTGGTTAGGCGTATTTATCACAAACTCAGAGCAACTGTAGAGCATAGATCAACACAAACAACGATGCGGCGATGAGAACTGGCGATGAGTATACTCCGGGCATGAGGCGTCTCATATAGAGCGAACTTCCGATGTGTCCGAGACCGTTGCCGATCATGATCACCGAAAGCGGAAGCGCGACTAACACAATCCATCTGCTTCCCCGAAATGCGACGGGGCTCAACGAGAACATGAGCGCAACCGCCGCGGCCAAACCAACAATCCACACTCGAAATGAAAATGTCGGCAGCGGAATCCACGGAAACCGTGCTCGAATCCTCAGCACTGTGGGGTTGTAAACCGCGAGAAAATCGGTGAACGCCTCGTCAGCCACGTGAATCGCGAGCGCCGCAGCTAATGCCAACCATGCGCGACCAAACAGCGACGTGGTATCGGCGAGTTGCGCGGTTGACATAGTGTGGTCGGCGGGGTTTTCCGCCTAACGACCAAGAACTGAGCCACGCGGGGGCGGTGATGTCAACCGCGAATGCGGAACGGAAGTGGCCAACCGGTGGACAGTAATTCATGCCAATCCTTATGGCCACCGTGCGTTGCTCGGCCATCTCCCAATAATAATCTCAACCTCTCCGCCTTCGATGCCGCTATGCCCGCTGCGCGCTTCGCATAACGAATGCTCTTGCTGCCAAATGGTCTTCATCGAATCGGGAGCGTGCTCCAGTGCGGCATGGTTGACCCACGTAAAAATTTCGACGAAGCGAACCTTGTCTCCGCCTTCTGTGTCCCGAACAATGATATGTGGCTTCGCATACACCAAATGCTCTGTCCGGTAAATCTGCCAAGCGCGGGAAAGCACTGCCTGAAACTCTGCCTCCTTGCCAGACTGGACGTAATATGTAACCAACACCGTCTCAGGGGCAGTCTTGGCCGAACCATGATGTGTGCGGTTCGTAGTGGAACACGCAGTCAAAGAGATAGCCGCAAGCGCAAACAGGAAATGTGTAATTTTCATAGGTAGTGGAACAATGATAATCGAATTTCGTGGCTCGGTCAAAACTCAAGGGTCAGTGGCCGTTGGCGACAGCGCGAGGCTGTGTTAGGCATCTCAGACCTTCCAATCCGCAGTAAGTATCTTGGTGGCTTTCTCATCGTCATCTCGATGGACAAATATCTCAATCAGCGCTCCCACTGCTTGTCTTGCGTGGTATTGAAATGCAGCATCGGACCGTTGTTTTTGTCCTCCGAGGCGTAAAAAGAAGTTACCAAAGCGCCCAATGGGCGAATCACCAAACCTTTTGTTTTCCCCTCCAGCAGGCGCTGCATGACTGGTCTTGAAATGGTGATGTAATTTTTGCTCCCGCGTTTATCGGACATCGCTATGTCATATATCATTTGGCTGTTAATAACGTCAGACAGGACATGACCTTGCATAAGGCTGTTGTAGGTTACAGTTTCTTGATCCCATGCGGGATCTCCCCCAAGGATTTCAATCACTCTGATTTTGCCAAACTCTTCGCCGAAATCCTGGCCCCAATGTTCGATGTATTTGCCGCCGGTTGGGATGGAACAGGTCGTTAATTCGAGCAACCCCGCCCCGTCGGCCTTCAAGTCCTTGTATTGCTTAAAATCCCATCTCAAAATCGGCCATTGGACGGAATTGACGGTCAAAATATGCGCGGTTCCATTTTGTTCCTCAACATGCCAGTCATTGAAATTTATGTCGGGATAGTCGGAATTGATCATACTGTCCTGAGCTACCGCCAGATGATTTGAGAAAACGTCTGGATTCGGAATCGGCGGATGATAGGGGAGAGGTTCTCCTTTGTCCGGTCCAGCCAGGGCAACATTGGCAATGTCGGCGCGATAGTAGTCCACATCGACATGATAATGCTCCAGCCCGCAATCAGTCAGCCCAAGCTGTACATAAACCTTATCGCCCGGAACGGCATCGAAATTTTTGAAGGTCATGCTGATAACGTGCCAATCGTTTGTATCCGGTATGTCATATTCCATCAGATAGGCATGGTAATTGGTGGTTCTTTGTGTATTCGCCATGAAGTTGACCCGGCGTGGCGCATGACTGACGCGCACCTTTGCCTCGACGCGAAGTGCGTAAGCAGGATCCTGCAATTTTTTTACATCCAGGAAAGACGATACATCCCGTTTGATGATTGCCCACCATACATTGGCCTTGTCCTTGGTCCCATCCACGGAAAGGCGCGCGAAACCGTCTTCCTGGGTAAAATTCATTGTGGCGTTGCCGGCACCCGTGAAGAAGAACCAGCCTTCAATCTTTTTGCCATCGAATGAATCGAGGAACTGCGCCTGGCAGATCCCGAGAGGGATGAGAGTCAAGAAAAGTATGATCAACGTCTTTTTCATAACAACCAAGAACTGAGCCATGCCGGGTCAGGGATGTCAACCGCGAATGCGGAATCCGAAGCGCCATCCCGCGTTCGATGCCATGAAAGGTTGATGAGCGGGTGCCAAACGGGCACACGCAATTATGTAAGAAAACAAACCATCAACCCATTCATGACATGAACACGACAACACAAAATTCGCCGCAAAGCAATCCCCCAGTCAACCCGGTGCTCAAACTGGGACTGGACGTGGATCTCCAACAAATTACCGTCACTGTCCAAGGCGCCCATCAACACCCCAAGGAGGGTGAGGAGAAACGGGCTTTGGTCAAATCCACGATTTTCAACAGAACTCAAACTCATTGCCTCGTTGGGGTGAGCTCATGATAGGGCTTGCCGGCCCGGTAGAACTCAAGCAATTGCCGGTTTTTCGCCGCCATAGCCGTTAATCCGGCACTGGTTGCGAGCTGCTCCGCCTTTTCCGCCGTGGTCACCGCTTCCGGAAAACGGCCGGATTCGGCATAAGCGGCGGCCAGCGTCCCGATGAAGAAGGGTGCGCCATAATGGGTCAGCTCACACGCGCGTTCGGCCAAACGGACCGCCTCGGGCCCATTGCGAAGCTCGTCATCGGGACTGGCGGCCAGCACCCACGCCAGGTTGTTCAGCGCCCCGGTCAGGTTGGGATTTAATCTCAGTGCCTCCCGGTATTGGGCGACCGCTTCCCGGGTGCGACCTAATTGGTCAAATGCCATTCCCAGATGAAAGAATATTTCGGGGTGGTTTGAATTGAGCTGGATCGCTTGGCGATAGTTTTCGATCGCTTCATCAAACCGGCCTTGGGCGGCGAGGGCGTTACCCAGGTTGTCCAGCGCTTCGGAGAAATACGGCTTGATCTGGATGGCCTTGCGATAATACGCGATCGCTTCATCAAACCGGCCTTGGGCGGCGAGGGCGTTACCCAGGTTGTATTGCGCTTCGCAATAGTTCGGCTTGATCTGGATGGCCTTGCGATAATACGCGATCGCTTCATCAAACCGGCCTTGGGCGGCGAGGGCGTTCCCCAGATTGTTCAGCGCTTCGGGGTAATTCGGATTGATCTGGATGGCCCTGTAAAAGTTCTTGATCGCTTCATCAAACCGACCCTTGGCGGCGAGGGCCATGCCCAGATTGTACAGCGCTTTGGAGAAATTCGGATTGATCTGGAGGGCCTTATGGTAGTGTTCCATTGCCTCTTCAATGCGCCCTTGGTTACTAAGCAAATTACCCAGATTATAGTGGGCCATTAAGCAATCCGGGTTCCTCGCCAGCGTCGTCCGCCAGAGGGTTTCCAAGTCCGTGTACATCCCGGCCTGCCGCCAGGTCAACAGGCCCAGCACCAATAACAATGTCCCGACCAGGACCGGTTTCAGGAACCGGTTCCATTTTTCCAACCAGTCAAGCACCCTGGTGATGCCCGCCGCCGCCAGCGCAAGCACGCTCATGCAGCCAAAATATTGCCAGTGATCCGACACAAACGAATACTGTGTCATGTACAATACCACGACCAGTATCAGCAGCGACGTGCTGATATAGAAATGCAGCATGGCGGCGAAAGGTCCCTTGCCGATTACTCTTCGCGTCCACCACAACGCCGCAAATAACCCGACCGTCGCCGCCGGATATAAGTATTGCCACCCCGCGGCGTAATTTATGTTCCACCGCTCATAGATGAACGTCAGTGGATACGGAAAAAAGAGCTTTCCCAGGTAAAACCAAAAGGATCGCCCCGAAACCAGCACCCGTTCCAGCCAATCCAGTTTGAATCCCGTGCCGACCGCCCCGTAGAGACGTTCAATGTAAAACGTCACCTCGCCCATCACCGCGACCAGCACCAGCATCAGTAGCAACGGCACTACCTTCCGCCAAACCAACCGTTCCTGCTGCCACCAGGCCACGAGCAGGAGCGTCACCGGGAGAAAACTCACCGCCGTCTTGGCAAACATCGCCAACAAAAAAAGCGCCAACGCCAGAACCCCGTAACGCCAGTCCGTCCCGGACGCACTTGGCCCCGGGTTATCGTCGTTGGCTGCGGCCGCGCCATAAACGCCCAAACCCGCAAATCGCACGTAGGCCCAACCAGCTCCCAACGCCAGCGCGGCGGACAGCGTGTTTTTCAGTTCCGTCATCCACGCCACGCTCATCACGCACACCGGATGCAGGGCAAAAATCGCGCCCGCCAGCCAGGCCCCGCGCACTTTCAACCGTTCCAGTATTTGCCACAGCAGCACCGCCACCAGACTGTGCAGCGCCACGTTGAGCAGGTGATAGCCGAGCGGATTTAATCCCCACAGTTGGTAGCCCAGCCAAAACAGGGTGAAACTCAGCGGATAATACTGACAGGTCGCCCCCGGCCGGAACCAGATTGCCCACAGCCCCTGCCATGATTGCAACGTTTCGTTGGTGGAAATATGCGAGTCATCATCCCAGACGAACCCGCCGTGCAATGCCGGCAGATAGGCCAGAAAGACCAGCAGGACGATCAGGCCACCCTGCCAGACCGGCAGCACTCGGCTGCGAAGGGACATTCGTCCGGGGAAGGTTTTATGGGACACAGGATTTTTTACCCGTAAAGGCCCGGTCGAGGCAAGTCCCGTTGTAGGCATTCGACATCCCGCCAGTTCTGGGTCATGATGAACGGCGTCCCCTGGCCAAAAGACGGCAGGCCCGTTTCCCTTACGCGTTTGCTGACTGCACTCCGCAAATCCCTGGTAAAATCCTCCCAACACCTGCGCTGAACCGGAGAAAACGTTCGAATTTGTAACTATCTGAACTGTAAATAAACCCGGCTGCCGTCGCTGCGCAAACCGGCTGTCTGGTCTTCCTTGAGAAATAGCCGCGTGGCTTCAACCTTGCCGGTCTGCAACAGATATGCCCGGACCGCTTTTGCGCGGCTGGCGGCCAGCGTTTGCAAATCGTTTTCACCAATCGGGAAGGTGGCGAGCAGGACGGCTTCCATCGGGTCGGGCGGCGGAACCAGTTTTGTCTGGTAAGCCGTGCCGGCGGCAGGTTGCGCTTTCGCCGTTCGCCCGGATTTCACCAGCATCGTCGCACCTTTTACAGTGGCCGGCCGGTGTGGCAAAACGGTCGCGGCGTAGGCGGCGAGATTCGTGTGGGCGGCGATGAGTTGCGGCGTGATTTTGCCGTCGGCGACCGCTTCACCGTAAAGTTTCTTCACCCAATGCGCGCGTTCGTCGGGTGCAAGGACAATTTGGTCAACGGAATTCGTGGCGCGCTCGGATTCGCGGAGCGTCGTCCATATCTTCGAACGAATTTCCCGGTCCAGCGCGGCGCGCTGCAAGCCTTCGCGGTCGGCGTCGGGGTCCACGCTGCCGGAAATTTCCAGTTGCAGGGCGGGGCGGGCGTAAAGTGCCTTCGCCAGCGTATCCAGTTTTTGCCGGTCCGCGGGCAACAAATCCGCGCTGCCCGCCGTGAAATCCTGGTAGCCGAGTTCCTCGCCGCCGCCGCCGAACATTGCGCCGAGCACCGAGAACGGCGACGTGGCCACCTTTTCGAGAATGTTCACGATGGCGCGTGTGACCACCTTGCCGATGCGGAATTTCGGGTCGTCGAGGCTGCCTTCAATGGGCACGTCCAGAACGATTTTGCCATCGCGGTCCTTGAGAATGGCGACGGCGAGGCGCACCGGCAAATGCGTTGCGTCCGGGCTGGCCACCTTTTCCCCGAACGTAAACTGGTCGAGCGTGATGACGTTTTTCGACTGTAATTTTTCCCCGACCAGTTCATACGCGAGGTCCATGTTCAATTTGCCCTCGGCGATGCGGTAGCCGGCGAATTTTCCCGAATACGGACTCGTCGGCGTCAGGTCCACGTCCTTCACGGAAATTTTCACGTCGTTGGTTTGAGTGCCGCTGAACGGATTGATGGTGCCGGTGATGGCGACCGGGCCGACGCCGTCCACCTTCGCAGCTAGGTTGACATCGGCGTGCTGGAGTTGTTCGGAGGAAAGCCCGGAAATCGTGCCGTTGACCTGCTGGATCGCTAGGTTCACGTTCGGTTTGAGCGAACGGTCGGTGAAACTGACGGCGGTGTTGGAAATGACCACGCTGGCGATGGAAATGCGCGGCAACGCCGAATTGGTCGCGGCGGGTTTTGGCACGATGGCCACCTTGGTTTCGTTGGTGGCGGGCGCGTTGGTATTCATCAAACGCAGGGCGTTGAGCAGATTGATGGTGCGGTTGGTTTCGATGACGAAGCGCGCGTAGGCGTTGTCCACGGCGATTTCCCGGATGGCGACGGTTTGTGGATTCAGGTTGGCGTCAATGCCGTTGATGCGGACAGAATCCCATTTCAACAAATCCTCGGCCATGACGCCGTCCACGGTGTGAAAATCGTCGAGGCTCGCGTCGCCGTGAAACGTGACTTCGGGCAACTGGCCTTTCGGCGTGCGCAAATGCACCTGTCCGTGCAAGCCGAGCCGGCTGCCGAGGATGAACAGATTGAGTCTGGGTTCGAGATACGGGTCGAGCGTGCCGAGATCAAGCTGGTCCAGGTCGAGCTGGAGGTCGGCGGTCGGCGGCAGGAACGACGCGGTGGTCATGAGCTTGATGGAACCGTCGGTGTTCCAGCGCAGGGACAGTTCGGCCGTGAGATTTGTGCCGGGGACATTGGAAATGTTTTTGACGGAAAGCGCGATGTCGGTGAGGTCGAGTTTTGCCGGGCGCGAAAAAGCAAGGTCTTCGAGGTGCAGCGCGCAATTGGTGAAATTCACGCTGGCGACCGTGCCGCTCCACTGGTTCGTGCTGTTAAGCAGCAGGGCGACGGCGTTGGTGACGGAGCGGAGCAGGAACAAAATTCCGCCCGGCGCGTTCGTCGCCGCCTCTGACGGCTGGGAAAGCTCGACAACGTTGATGGATTCATCCTGGTTGCGGCTCAAAAAAAGTTTTCCGCCCACCGCCTTCACGGAATCCACCGTCGCCTGGCGGCTTTCCAGATCAGCGCTCGCGCCGGTGACAGCGAAAAGCGGCAGTTCGGCGATGTTGTTGCTGTCACCGGGCCGGCCGAGTTTGAAATCGCGCAAGGCGAACGCCGTGTCGTGCACGGCAGCGACGCGATTGGTGGCGCTTAATTCAAGTTGGTATTTCGCATCCAGGGCGATGGAACCATCGCGAATCTCGAAGCGCACCAAATCCTGATACAGCGGCGCGTATTTGTTCAGCGTGAAGTTGAACAACTTCAACTCGCCCTGCGAACGCAGCGGGTCGAGATAGAAGAATCCGCGCCACGAAATTGTTTCGCCCGCGTCCGTTGTGCCGGCAAAGGCGTAGGGGTTTTTGTTGTCCGGGTCGGTGCGGAAATTATCGAGCGTGATGTCCAGCGGGCCGAGCGTGCGCTTGAACGGTTCGCTCATTGTGAAATCGGCGAGCGCCGCCGTCGCGCCGCCGATGCGCAGCCGGTCAATGTGCAGGACGAGCGGTTTGGACGGCGGTTGGGGCGCGGTGCCGGGGGCGTTGGTGGAAAATTTCGTGATGAGATCGGAAAAATTAAACGTGTAATCCTTGTTCATCTGCACACGGACGAACGGCTTGGTCGTGCTGATTTCCTTGAACACCCACGCCTTGCCGAAAAATGATGAGAGCTGGAAATTAACGTAAACCTCGTCCCAGGAGACGAACGGCTCGCCGTCCTTGTCCTTGATAAGCAGGCCGCGCACGGTGCAGGAGAGCGCGAAGGGATTGAGCTTCACCTTTTGGATGGTAACCTCGCGGTCGAGTTGCTTTGAAAGCTGCTTCACCGCCACGCTGCGGATGAGGGGCGGCAAAATCAGGAAACCGAGAATGGTATAGAAGAGCAGCAGCCCAAGAATCCAGAACAGGAGCTTGCGCCGTCGTGGCGAAAGGGAATCCAAAATGCGAAATTTTATCTTGTCACCCACGATGGTGGGAATTTGCGCGTGATGCCTCGTGCCGTCAACTCCTTCGTGCGGACAATCCGCTGCGAACAAGCAAGGCATACCTGAAGGAACGATGCCGGACCGAAGTCCGGCCCCGCGATTGCGGTAGGAGACGACAATGAGGCCGACCGGTTAAAGATGGGGACATGGACCCATGTGGCCGGCCGGCTTTACCACCTGAAAAAGTGAACTTTTGTAAATACTCAGGACTTTTATTTATTTTTATGCTTGAACTACCACTATGGCGCCAGCGGACGAACGGCCTGGACCCGATAGAAACGCATCGGGGCATTTGTGTCACTAACGCTTCGCGTGGTCGTCGAACCATCCGGTGAAATCAAATCCAAACCGCTGTCCGTCCAAGCAGTAGAATTCAAGTCCAACACGTTTTGTAGGTAGTAATAGCGACTCAGCACACTCTTCCAGGTCACTGTCGCTGTCGTGCCGCCCGGTTGAGCGCCAAACGCCGTGATGCACAGGTTGTCATTGGCATCCAGCGGATTCGTGCCGGCCAGGTATTCCTCCAAGTCAGACTGACCGTCGTTATCTGTGTCACTTGTGGCGGTGAAAGCCGACAGCGTGTTCGTGTACGTCAGCTCCCACGCGTCAGCAATGCTGTCGCCGTCCGTGTCTTCTCCCTTGGCAATCGTGTCAGTTTGCACGAAGGCAAACACGTTGCTCAGGCTGATCCAGCCGCAGTTGGCGCTGTAAGCATGGCCACTCAAATTGCCCGTCATCAAATCCACCCTGGGCGCGCCGGTATCTTCAAAGTTAATCCAGCCGACATTTGCGCCATAAGCGTAACCACGCAGATTGCCGAGGCCATCCTGGTTCACGCCGAAGTCGGTTGCGGAGGTGTTTTGATACTGAATGCCATCGGCGGGCACGCCGCTGCCCAGGTTGATCCAGCCGACATTGGCGGCATAGAGGTAACCCGAGCAGACGTATTCGCCGATGACCGCGCCGTTGGTGCCGTTATCGCCGCGCCAATCCATCCAGCCGATATTCGCGCCATAGGCGTACCGGTTGGTCGTGTTGATGGTGGACGCCGCGTGTGCCGTGGCAACCAGACTCAACGCGAGGATTATGAAAACCAGCGTTTTCATGACGCCTTAGTACGAGAAGTTGGACCATGGGGTTTGGTTGACGAAACCATGGCCCGGGCTCGCCACCACCGCTGCGTCCTGGTTGCCCGCCGCGATGCTGTAGTCTGCCACGGTATTCGCGTGGGCAGTGTTGCGAGCCACGAAATTGGTCCCGTTCAGGGTGCAAATGATACCCACGTTGTTCCAGTACACCAAATTGTCGTCAATCCTGGACTTGCCAGCGGGCCGTATGCCGGCACTGCCGTTGCCGTTGGCCGTATTGCCGTTGACCCAGCAGCAGGTGGTGCCGACCTGGATTCCGTCCCCGCTATTACCATTGCTGGTGCAATTTTTGACCGTGCAGCCATCCCCCGTCATGATTCCGTGCCGCCCATTTATGATGACGGTGCACACGTCGATGCGGCAGCCATCGAAGACGTTGATCCCATCCTGCCCGTTCGAGGTGGCGGTGCAATTGTTGACGGAACAGATGACCCCTTGAACGACAATGCCACAGTTGGTGTTGCACGCGGCGACACAGTCGCTGATTCTGCCTCCGTACCCCTGTAGTTTAAATCCGTTGGAATTGTTGCAGGAATTGCAGTTTTGGATGAGGCATCTTTCGAGAACGCTAATTCCCTCACCCTGATTCCCTTCGGCCACGCAGGCGGTGATCGTGCATCCCTTGCCAGCTTTCAGGCCGTCCGAACCGTTCTGCGAGATGCGCAGTTGTTCAAACTGGCTGTTGCGGGCGTCAGTTGCAAGGACGCCTTGGGCCGACCAGTTTGCAATCGAGCCATTGCAGATCTTCAGGTTTACATGGTCATTGGAGACAACGATGCCGCAGGCGCCGCCCCCGCCGCCGCCCAGCAGCGCGAAACCTCTCAAGTCAATCGTGACGTGATCGGCCAGGATCCTGATTCCGTGCTCGCTGGCGGCGCCCGTGAGGTTCGTTGCAAGGTAGTACGAGCCGGACGACGTGATCGTGCAGGGCAGGCTGCTGATCGGCGTGCGCGGCTCCATTTGGTCCAGTGTTTTCATCATCGGCGCGGGTGGCCCCGGCGGGGTGAGGCTGCCTTGAGCAAGCGCGGCGATGGGAACGAACAATGACACCAAAGCGCCGAGTGAACGGCCAAGCGCGTTGCCTTTAGTACGAATAGTTCTGATTTTCATAGTTTTGGATTTGTTGGTTTGGCTAGTACGGAAAGTTGGTTCAGAGATTGTTGTTTGTGATGCCGAACGTGTCAGACGAGAAAAAAACTACCACACTGTCAGGCAGGGTTGAAACTCTGTCGGCATTCTCACCTAACTTGGCAAGTTTTGCCCTCATTTCGCTTCTCTGGCACGTTTGAAAGCCTAGCCGTGCTCACTTGTGCGCCTTCTGTAACACGATTATAAAATCACAATCACTAAAATCCTGCAAGCACAAAATATTTTATTTGATTTTAAACGCAAATGGGTCAGCCATTAGCGTGAGCGGTCAATAGTGAAAAAGCATCTCCGTCAAACAGTCTTTTTCTTAAAAGCTGTTTTTGTCTTTGACCGGTGCGGACGTCGTTTAGATCGCGAAGTCGGTGTATTCGGGCTTCACGGCTTCGGTGGGCGCGGTCAGCATCCCGGCGGCGACTGTGGCGTTCGTGCCTTGCTCAATCAAAATGAACGAGCCGGTGAGGCGGTTCGTGCTGTACCCGTCGAACACGAGCGGTTTGGAGGTTTTCAAGCGGACCACGCCAATGTCATTCATCGCCAGTTCACTTGGTCCCGGTTCGGGCTCGAACGTGGCCATGTTGACGCGGCTTTCGAGGCCGGTGACGATGGCCTGGACGGTTTGCGCGGTGTGTTTGAGGAAGAGCTTTTTGCCTTCCTGCAACGGACGCTGGTGCATCCAGCAAATGCGCGCGTGCAAGTCGGCGCTCATCCCCGGCAGATTTTCCAGACCGACAATCATGTCGCCGCGGCTGACGTCAATGTCGTGCTGGAGACAGAGGGTGACGGATTGCGGGCAGAACGCTTCAACCAATGAACTGTCACAAGTCCAGATGTCCTTGATGGTGGTTTTCAAACCGATGGGCAGCACGACAACTTCCTGGCCCTGGCGCACGATGCCGCTGGCGATTTGCCCGCTCGAGCCGCGGAAATCGTGCAGCTTTGGGTCCCGCGGATTGTTCGGGCGGTTCACCCATTGCACCGGAAAACGCAAGGCGCTCAGGTTCCAATCGCTGGCGATATGGACGGTCTCCAAATGACCAAGCAACGTTGACCCTTGATGCCAGGGCATTTTGTTCGACGGGGTGACGACGTTGTCGCCGTTGAGCGCGCTGAGGGGAATGAATTTCACGTCGCGGAGCACATCGAGTTTCGGGATGAAATCCTCCATTTCATCGCGAATTTCCCAGAAACGCTCCTCGCTCCAATCCACCAAGTCCATTTTGTTCACCGCGATGACAATGTGCGGAATGCCGAGCAGCGCCGCGAGATAGGTGTGACGGCGGGTCTGCTCGATGACGCCCTGCCGCGCATCCACGAGGACAATGGAAAGATTGGCGGTGGAAGCGCCGGTGACCATGTTGCGCGTGTATTGCACGTGGCCGGGTGTGTCGGCGACGATGAACCGCCGTTTGGGCGTGGCGAAGTAGCGATAGGCGACGTCAATCGTGATGCCCTGCTCGCGTTCGGCGCGCAGGCCGTCGGTGAGGTTGGCCAGATTGATTTGCCCACCCCCGGTGATGTCGGCGGAACGTTCGAGCGCCTCAAGCTGGTCCTCCATCAGCGACTTCGAATCGTAAAGCAGACGGCCGATGAGGGTGGACTTGCCATCGTCCACCGAGCCGCAGGTGTTGAAGCGCAGGATTTCGATTGGATGTTGCGTGTGAGGCATTTTTTTAGGAGATGGGAGATGGAAGTTGGGAGATTGGGTTTAATTGCGGTTGTCGAGCGAGCGAATCAGGCCGCTCACGAGTTTGCCGGTACGGATGGAAAATCTTAACAAAGCTTGTTGTTCTTCGGGACTAATGAATTTGTTGTCGAGCAAAACGTAGCTCATGGAGCGTACTTCGCCGCAGGAACGGCGCGACCAATTATAGAATTGTTTCTTTTCCGCCACATGAAGACTTTCCCAACCTTCAGCGATGTTGTTCATTGCTGAAAGCGCAGCGCGGCGAAGCTGATCACAAAACCCGAAATCGCGTGACAACGGCTCGCGGCGTGAAAGCCGGTAAGCTTCATTCGTCAATTCACGAGCCGCTTGCCAAGCTTCCAAATCTTCAAATGACTGTGGCGTTGCCATATTTTCGATCTTCCATCTCCGAACTCCGATTAGAAGTATCCGGCTTTTTTCCGATCTTCCATCGCGGCTTCGCTGGCTTTGTCGTCGGCGCGGGAGCCGCGTTCGGTCACGCGCGCGGCGGCGATTTCGGCGATGATGTCGTCCACGGAATCCGCCGGTGATTCAACCATGCCGGTGCTGATGATGTCGCCGATGGTGCGGACGCGAACAACAAGCTCTTTTGCCTGCTCTCTGTCTTTCGGTGGCAGTAAATCGGTGACGGGCAGCCATTGGCCGTTGCGGCGGACGCACTTTCGCGAGTGACTGAAATAGATCTTCGGCACTTCCAGCTTTTCCTTGCGAATGTATTCCCACACGTCCATTTCCGTCCAGTTGGAGAGGGGAAAGACGCGCATGTGTTCGCCCGGATTGACGCGGGCATTGAAAAGATTCCAGATTTCCGGTCGCTGGTTTTTCGGGTCCCACTGTCCGAAGCTGTCGCGGAAGCTGAAGAAACGTTCCTTGGCGCGGGACTTTTCCTCATCACGCCGCGCGCCGCCAATCAGGCAATCAAATTGAAATTCTTCAACGGCCGCGAGCAACGTGGGAATTTGCAACTGGTTGCGGCTGATTTCGCCGGGCCTTGGCACGGCGATGCCGTTGGCGATGGCGTCTTCGACTTTGCGGACGATGAGTTTTGCGCCGAGTTCCTTCGCGCGCCGGTCGCGGAATTCATTCAATTCCGGGAAATGATGGCCGGTGTCCACGTTGAGCAACGGCATCGGGATGTCGGACGGGCGGAATGCCTTTTCCGCCAGACGCAAAAGGCAGATGGAGTCCTTGCCACCGGAAAAGAGCAGGGCGGGGTGCTCGAACTCCGCCGCGACTTCACGCATGACGTGAATCGCCTCGGTTTCCAGATGCTGCAGGTGATCGAGATGATAGCTGTTCATTTTGCTGACAGACGCCGGAGTCAAATTCCGCTTCCTGCGGAAGCCGCGGCGCTGCCGCCCCAGCTCGCGTGAAGGCCGCATTCGCGCTTTTCGTCGGCCTTGGCGGGATCAAAATAGTCCCACTCGTTTGGCAGGCCGTGTTGCTTCAGGTAATTTTCCATGTCCGCATCGCTCCAATAAAAGACCGGATTGACCTTTAATGCACCAAAATTTTTGTCCTCGGAAACCACATCCAGTTCCGCGCGGTCCGGGCTTTGCACTTTGCGCAACGCGGTGAGCCAGACCGTGGGCGCGAGTTCCTTCATGCCGCGCTGGAACGGCTCCAGCTTCACCAACGCGCTGAATTGTTTCAAACCCGCTTCGTCGTCGATGGACGGAATCTCGCCGTAAAGGGCGTCGCGATGCGCGGCGGAAATCTTCGGCAAATACGGCTTGAGATTCAGCTTGAGCAGTTTTCTCAATTCCTCGGCGTGTTTGTAAGTCGCCGGGCGGTTGTAACCGTGGTCCACCCACAGCACCGGAATGTCCGGCTGCACCTGCACGCAAAGATGCAAAATCACTGCTTCGTAAGGACGGAAATTCGTCGAGACCAGCGCGCGGCCCCTCGCTTGCGCAATGGCCCAGCGGACAATTTCGAGCGGCGATTGGTTACGCAACTCAGCGTTGGCTTTGAAAATTTGGTCGGGGGTCATTTTTTGAACAACGAAGCAACCCAGTAACAAAGAGACTTTGTTGCTTTGTTTCCTGGTTGTTAATTCATTTTCTCGTTTAGAAAAACCCGGTCACA
>JBEKMU010000065.1:0-17335 GCA_049523555.1 Verrucomicrobiota bacterium
GCTGGCAAAAGCATTGGCCGGCCTATGGCCGCGCTATCACGTGACCGTTCAGGATTATGTGGATGTGCATGACAACCCGCGGCGCTTTGGTGTTGACCGGTGCCAGCGCATGGCGGCGATGGCCGACCGGCTTTACGCAGATGCAACCACGCGCGACGCCACGTCGCATCCGATGATTGCCGATTTGCGCACGCGCACCGGAGCCGACGCGGCGCAGATGTTGCACGCGGGGCTGGAGGCGGAGGATTTCGAATACCTGACCAAAAAAGACGGACGCCCGGCCAACACGATTCGCATCGGTTATGCGGGAACGATTCTGGTTGAGGAGGTCTTTGAGTTGTTTGTGTCGGCGCTGGAAAATGTCCGAAGCACACTGCCGAAGCGGGTGGAGCTTCACTTGTTTGGCGCGCACTCTTATGCGGGACGCCAATGGTTCAATCGGAAGTGGATGGTGGAATATGGCAATCTGCGCGAACCGGAACTGCTGGCAAAATTGCATGAATGTGACTGGGCGTTTGCGCCAATGGCGTTGACGGACAACGACCCGCGCTACAACCGCTTCAGCTTTCCGACCAAATTCATCAGTTATCTGGCAGCGGGGTTGCCGGTGATCACGCTGGGGCACCCGGAAAGCAGCGTGATGAAAATGGCCGCCCGCTACGACGTGGGATTGACCACCAGCACGGGCGATTTAAGCATGCTGAACGAACAGTTACGGGCGGCACTGAATGAGCCATCACCTTGGAACCGCTATGGGAAAGAGATCATCCACTGTGCCCGCACGGAATTCGACGCGGAGCGGATGCGGCGGACATTATACGACTGTTTTCGAAAGTGTGCAGCGAAAGGATAGTCCGCGCTCCTTGAATTCTCACCGGCCAAGAACTTTTTCGTAATTGGCCAGTACCCGTTTCCCGTAGTCGTCCCAGGAAAAACCGGTCTGCGACCTTTTGGCCGCGCGTTGTCCGAGCAAAAAGGTTTTTCCCCGGTCGGATTTCGCCTCAATCAACGCTTCGCAAAGCGCGTCCACGCGGTTGGCCGGAATGAGCCAGCCCTCCGGCGCGCCGGGAGTGAAGAAATTTTCCACGCCGGTATTGGGTGTCGCAATCAACGGCAGTCCGCAAGCAGCCGCCTCCAACAGGACGCGCGCGAAACCTTCCTCAAAAGACGGCAGCACGAATACATCGCAGCAGCGATAAAGTTCCGCCAATTGCGGGTGCGGGCGGCCATGCTCCAGACGCAGGCCCGGCAGCGGTGGTTTGAAAAGATGCTCCGTTTTCTTCGTTAGGCTGCCAATCCAAACCAATTCCGCGTCCCGCCAGTTGAGTTTTCGCCACGCTTCGGACAGGATGCGTGCGCCTTTGCGCAGATTGATGCCGGACGGGCAGATGACCCGGAACGGTTGGTTTTCCATCGGTTCGGTCCTGGGTTTGAAAACTTCCAGATTGGCTCCGTAGGGCGCAAGAAGAAGTTTTTTGGGGTCCATTCCGTTTTCCACGAATGTACGAATGACAAAGTCTGATGGAAGCTGGATGTAGTCGGCCAATTCAAATTCGGCGCGCACGCGATTGCGATAAGCTTTGGGAAACAGCGACGTCGAAAAGCCGTTGCGTTTGAATTCTTCCAGGACGATGGCGTGCTGAAAATCCGTGTGGGTCGAGCCACACTCCACCACGGTGACAATACCCCGCCTTTTTGCGGCGCGGAACGTGGACAACCCCAACCCTGAAAGCACCACCAGCATATCCGTGTTCCACTCCATGACCGACCGCAGCCAAAGGTCAAAGAGACGGCAGACCTGAAGATAGCCATGGTGACCAGTCAGCGACTGCAGATACATCTGCCAGAGGCGGTAACTATAATGCCCGATCCAAAAACTGTGGGCGAACTCGGCTTTAATCCCCTCAACCTTCGGTCGAACCCGAGTTGAATAAAAGTTCCGCAGCATGTTCCGCCGCTGCAACCGGAGTGCCTGCTCGCCCAACCAGATGAAGTCATATGTGGCAAGTGTAATTTGGGGCAAGGTGGCGGACGGGGAAGGAGTACCCGGCAGTCGAAGCTTATTCTTCATGTCGATGCTGGGGGAAACGACCGGATGACGCGCGCGGGATTGCCAGCCGCCAGACAGTTTTCCGGGATGTCGGATGTGACGACGCTGCCGGCTCCGATTACCGAGTGGTTGCCGATTTTGACCCCCTTTAAAATAATGGTTTTGGTTCCGACAAATACCAGGTCGCCAATCTCCACCGGAGCCGACTTGGCCGGCTGGTTTTCTCGCAGTGGAAAACCATGAAAATCGGAGTCGGTGATGAGGCATTCAGCTCCGATCAGTGTGCCTTTCCCAATGGTAATGCTTTCACAACATGAAATGACAGAATTGCTGATGCCGGCTCCATCCTTGATGACGATTCGAGCATGAGGTGTGGTCGTCACAATGCTTAACCTGCGATCAGGCGCCAACGGATTGAAGCGCGACATCGAAGACAATGTGACATTATTTCCGATTTCAACCACGGAACCTTTGGCCAGCCGCAATTCGGGCAGGCCATGTATCCAACCGCCGGAGCCGAGGCCAACTCCGCGTCCTCTAACCCACAGACGCGCGAAACGTGTAAGGAGCTTGAGCAGGATCAGTCGCATTCAATGGTCCAAGCTTGTATCTGCAATCGCACGATATGGCAAGCAGTTGATGTTGCCGTGCGGCGGGAAACCAGTTGGTTGCAGCCCGGCCTGAATTTCCCGGACCCGCTCCCGATAAACGCCTTTTGCCTGTCCCCGGGAAAAGTGATATTCAAGTCTGGAACAACGACCAATTCACAAGGAGCAGTATTTTAATGCTGATACTTTTGCCGGGCCGCTTTGTAGACCTCCATGATGCGGTCAGCGGCGGTTGACGGCGACAGGTAATCGCGGAGCTGTGCGAGGGTACTGGCCTCGACGAGACCTTTGCCAAACAGGGGGTGTTCGCACGCATTTTGGATGGCGCGGACGAATTCGGACGCATCGTTGGCGGGAAACAAAAGGCCGTTCTTTCCGGGCACAATGTAATCGGGAATGCCGCCAACGTTGCTCGCCACCACCGGCACGCCTGCGAGGGCGGCTTCTTTTACCGCCATCGGTCCGGTGTCAGCCCGGGTGGGCATGAGCATCAGGGTCGGGGTTTCCAGTTCTTTCGCCACGGCTTGGGGCGTCAGGTTGCGCTTGAACCCGATCCGCTGCCAGAAGGCTTCCGATACGGCTGCCCGCAGGGTTTCCAGTTGGTCGGCGGTGGAACTGCTGATCAGGGTCAGCTTGAAAGGGATTTGCGGAGTGAGTTGATCCAGTGCCTTGAACAGCAGGTCCAGCCCCTTGCGATAATTTAGAGAGCAGACACTGATAAAATGAACGGGGTTGGTTTGGGGTTGCCGTCGCACCTGATGAAAAAACCAGTCCGGCACATGCTCAACGTGGCGCACATCCAAATGAGGATACTGACGGCGAAGATATTGGACCGTGAAAGTGGATTCTCCGGTGACAATCGGCGCACGCGGCAGACTGAGGCGTTCCAGTTTTTCCACAAAGCGTTCATAGATTGTCAGCGGGACAATTTCCTGATACCAGGTCAACAGTCCTTGAATGGTGGCCACGTAGGGATAGCCAAGCCGGCTGGCAATCAGGGGGGCGCCTTTTTCGCTGCCCCACGCATGCACCACGTCCGGTTTAATGCCGCCGCAAGTGCGTTTGATCAAAACGGTATCAACCCAAAAACCCGACAAAGGCCGTAGCCAGGATGGAACTTTCAGGACATGAAACACGGTGCCATTGCGCTCGAAATGAAGACTGCGCTCAATTTGCCGGCGCAGGCAAATCACCTGAACGTGCACCAAGGGATTTTTTTGCAGTTCGGCAAGCAATGCGATCTGCCAGGTGGCGGGATGTCGCCGTGGCAAAGCGCGCAGCGGCGCTGGCAAATCCGGCAGCCATTCCATCGGAAAATCCGAAATCCATGTGACCTTTAAATGGCTGTTAGACACGACACAACGCGAAATGATCGGTGGAAAACTACATTGCCTGGATGACATGTAAAGTTGAAATGGCAGGGAACGGTTTCCAGCCGGCGGTACGTCTTGCCCGGGAACCGCCCGGGCGACTGGAGTTAAATCTTTGCGGAAAAATCTGACTTGCGAATTGTCGGGCAAACGACAAGCTTTGGTTGACTGAGGATACGCGCATGAACGCAGTGAAATATGAATAACGCCCCGGCCATTCTAAGGTCGCTGATCATTTACGCGGTGTGCGTGCCACTGGCCGTCGCCGTGGGATATATGCTGACGAACCCAATGGATTATTCGACCCTTGGCCTTTTCGGCATACTGGCGCTGGTGTTGGTTTCTCCACTGCTGCTGCGCTGGCATTATCCGCTGCTCCTGTTCAGTTGGTTCTCCACCATCACGGTTTTTTTCTTCGTAGGGGCGCCCAATCTTTGGCTGGTGATGGTGGCGTTAAGTCTGGGCATTTCGGTGCTGGAGCGGGCCTTGAGTGACCAGATGCATTTCATCCGTGTGCCACAAATAACGTGGCCGCTGATCGCCATGATCGCCGTGGTGATCATCACGGCGGAAGCGACCGGGGGAGTTGGGTTGAAAGCTTTTGGCTCGGCGGTTTACGGCGGCAGGAAATACATCTTCCTGCTGGTCGGCATTATGAGTTATTTTGCGTTGACCTCCCGGCGCATCCCGCCGGAGAAAGCCGGGTTGTACGTGGCTTTGTTCTTTCTCGGCCAGACCACAAGAATCATCGGCGATTTTTACTCCATCGCTCCATCGTGGCTTCATTATATCTTCTATGTTTTCCCGCCAACGATTAGTGATGAACCATTTGAAGTTGGGAGGACGCGCCTGGGCGGCGTATGTGGAGCAGCCACAGGAATGATTCTTTGGATGTTGAGCAGATATGGTATTCGAGGAATTTTGCTTTCGGGCAAGCTGTGGCGGCCCTTTCTGTTCATGGTGTTTTTTTTGCTCGTTTTTCTGGGCGGATTCCGTTCATCGCTTTTTCTCGTCATGACGGCATTTATTCTCATGTTTTTTATGGAGGGATTGCATCACACACGGCTACTGCCGGCATTCATTTTGGTCGGGATACTCGGGATAGCCACGCTGATTCCCTTCGCACACAAATTGCCTTTTACTTTTCAACGAACCCTGGCTTTACTCCCCCTGGATTTGGAGCCGGCGGCGAAGCAATCGGCAGAAGACAGCACAAACTGGCGCCTCCAAATGTGGAAGGCGCTCTTGCCCCAAATACCCAATCACCTCCTCCTCGGCACCGGTTACGTCATTCCAACGGAAGAATACAATGAAATGATGGGGATGGGCGCGACTATGGCCGCCGCCACCGCCAAATTTGACCCGAGTCAAAGCCCCCTTGCGCTTTACTACGACTACCACAATGGCATGCTCTCCATTGTGCTGTGCTTTGGCATTTGGGGGGTCATTGTCTTTCTCTGGTTTGTGTTTGCTGGTTTGCGGGTGCTGTATTTAAACTTCAAGTACGGCGATCCCGCGCTGCGCCCGGTCAACTCACTATTGTTCGCCCTTTTCTTTACTGAGGTTGCGTCCTACGTCTCGTGCATGGCTGGGCTGCAACTTGCCATTGAAATCGGCTACTTCACCGGTTATCTCGGTTTTAGCATTGCACTCAACCACGGGGTATGCCAACCGGCGCCCCAGCCTGTTCCAGTGAAGGAAGCATTCCTCCGTCCACAGGGCGCTTTGCCGGGTTCCCAGCCGCGTCCGGCCTTTCCGCGGTAATGCAACCGGCGCTCGTTCCATCGGACCGAGGCGCATCGTCCATCGTGAAATCCAAATTGTTCATTGTTGAACTCTGGGGGCTGGGCGACCTGGTGATTGCGACGCCATTCATCCGCGCCGTCGCCGAGAAATTCGACATCACTTTATTGGCCAAGCCCTTCGCGCTCGATCTGCGGCCCCGCCTGTGGCCGGAGGTAAAAGTCGTCACCTGCACCGCGCCGTGGACCGCGTTCAGAGACAAATACTACCTCTGGCGCTGGCCGCTGCTGGGAATGATCCGGCTGCGCCGGAAGCTGGCCGCCGAACATTTTGATTACGGCCTCTCCGCACGCTGGGACCCGCGGGATCACCTGCTCTTGAAACTCTTTGGTGCCCAAAACCGGCTTGGGTTTCCGCGCATGGGCAGCCAGCTTTTTTTGACGCAGCAAGTCACCCGCGCGAAACCAGAGGAGCATCGTTACGAATCCTGGCGCGTCATCGGACGCGCGTTGAACATGCCGCTCCCACCGCGCGAGAAAATCCTCCAGCCGGCGTCGTGTGGCGGTAGGACGGTATTGATTCACAGCGGCGCCGGACAACCGGTGCGCGTCTGGCCGTTGGAACGCTATTGCCAGTTGGCCGTGCGGTTGCGGGAGAAGATGTTTTCAGTCCAGGTTGCGTGCGACCCCGACCAACGCGACTGGTGGTTGCAGGCGGGCGAAGCCGATGTGGCGACGCCGACTACCGTGACAGAATTGATTGCGTTGATAGATCACGCGGGCGCGTTCGTCGGCAACGACTCCGGGCCGGGGCATCTGGCCGCGTTTTGCGGCGTGCCGACGTTTACGCTGTTCGGGCCGCAGTTGCCTGAGTGGTTTGCGCCGCTGCACCCCGCGGCGGAGTGGATTGAGGGCAAAGCCTGCCCTTACAAGCCCTGCTCGGATTACTGCCGTTTCGCAACGCCGCATTGTTTGTGGAATATCAGCGGGGACGAGGTCTGGCAACGCGTGGAGAAATTTGCACGCACCCACTTGCGTAACCCGTCCTAAACCTAAGTCCCACCCGCCTTGCCCGGCCAAAATCGAATTGCCCGTGGCGCAGCAGCGCGGCATTCTCATTCTTGATCTATGCCGAACGTCGTGCGCGCTTGGATATTGTTCTCCGCCCTGCTGAGCGGAGCGGGCTGGCTTTTGTCAGCGCTTCATGAATTGAAGCGCGTTGGTTATCTGTCGGTTTTTGCGCTCGCCATCATCGCCGCGATTTGGCGGTGGCGAAATTTCAAATGGCCGTCGCGAGAAACCATCCGTCGCACCTGGCATAAATTTCTGCATCGCTTCAAACGGCCCGCACCGCTGTTGTTTCTGGCGCTGGCGTTGATGGCTTTGGCGGGAGGAGCACTGTATGTCCCTTCAAATGGAGATTCAAACGCGTATCGGATACCGCGCGTGTTGCACTGGCTGGGACAGGAACGGTGGCACTGGATTCACACTTATGATTCCCGGATGAACATTGGGGGCTGTGGGTGGGAATGGCTGTCAGCGCCGTTAATTCTGTTCACACGCACCGACCGGTTTCTATTTTTAATCAACTGGCTGTCCTACCTGATGCTGCCCGGTTTGATTTTCAGCGTCTTCACACGGTGGCGGGTGCGCCCGCGCGTGGCGTGGTGGTGGTCATGGCTGCTGTCGTCCGGCTGGTGTTATGCCATGCAGGCCGGTTCGGTGTGCAACGACAGTTTCGCCGTCATTTACGCGCTGGCGGCGGTGGATCTGGCGCTGCGAGCAAAAGAAAGCGGGCGGGTGGGCGATCTTTGGCTGTCCCTGCTCGCCGCTGCATTGCTGACCAACGCCAAGCAGGCGAATCTTCCGCTGGTGTTGTTATGGTTGCTTGCAGCGTGGCCAGGTTTGAGGTTGTTGCTCAAAAAACCGGTCGCGACCGCGGCGGTGGCGGCCGTGAGTTTGCTCGTTTCCATCGCGCCGGTGGCGATTTTCAATTTTGAGCACCAGGGAACCTGGACGGGGATTCCCAGGAACGGTTCAAAATTTATCCTGGATTCCCCCTTCTGGGGAATCGTTGGAAACGC
The DNA here is from genome assembly GCA_049523555.1 of Verrucomicrobiota bacterium. GTDB lineage: Bacteria > Verrucomicrobiota > Verrucomicrobiia > Limisphaerales > UBA11358 > UBA11358. The sequence continues at coordinate 7,855 of JBEKMU010000065.1, forward strand.
TTTTTGCATTCCGGTTCAAAATTTGTTGCCGCCCGTCTTCCCTTGGGTGGATTCGTGGAACGCGATGATGGAACATTTTGTGAAGACGCCGTTCGGGTCCCATTTTGCCTCGTTTGAATTTTTCGGCCGGTTGAGTCTTGGAATGCATGGGGTGTCGGAGGGAAGCGCAGGCATCGGCCTGGGAATTTGCCTGCTGACGGTGATTTCCCTTTGGGCGGCGCGACGTTCAAAAGTGGCAGTTGGCGGAGCACGGGTCAGAGTTTGTATGCAAATCCGGATGTTGCGCCTGTTGCCATGGTTTTTGCTGCTTTTGTTCATGGCCAAAGTCGGCACTTTTCAAAACGCGCGCCAGTTGGCTCCCTATTATCCGTTCTTTTTCCCCCTCCTGCTGACCGGGCCGGGGCACGTTTGTCTGGCGCGCCGGGCGTGGTGGCAACGGTTCGGCCTGCTGGTCATGTTGTTCACCGTGATGTTGCTGGTTGTGTCACGGGACCGCCCGCTGTTCCCCGGCCAGACCATTCTGGGCTGGCTTCAAGAAAAATATCCGCACTCGAAACTCGTTTCGAGGGCATTGCTTTCCTACACCGTCCGGTCTTCGATGTTTGAAGGTCAGCGGAATTATTTCGCAAGGAAATTACCCCCGAGCGAAAGCGTCGTGGGTTTTGCCAGCGCGCTCGGCGGAAGTGAGGTTGGACTTTGGTTGCCCTTCGGACAACGGCGGGTGGAATGGGTTTTGGCGGGCGACACGCCTGAAAGATTACTCCGGCTTGGGATTCATTATGTCGTGGTGGAAGACTACGCGCTTCAACTGGCAAACGAAACCATTGAGCAATGGATGAGCCAGTATCGTGGTGATTTGGTTGACCAAGTGACATTCACGGTGCAACCCGGGCGACCGCAAAGACATATTTTTCTAGTCCATCTGCGTTACGAATCACCCACCCGTTAACATTTTTTTAGCTGCAGTGCATAGAGGATTAAAATGCGGCTGGGTCTGGATGCATTTCCGCCAATCGGTGTTCATCAGACTCAATACTTTGGCACGCTCGAATCAATTTCATCCGACCATGCGGCGATGCCACCCTTGACGCTCTTGACGTATTTGAAGCCCTGCTGCTTCAAAAAGTTGAGCGCCTTCAGCGACCGCACGCCGCCCTTGCAGTGCAGGTAAATCGTCTGGTTCGGGTCGAGTTCGGTGAACCGGTTCGGCAGCTCGCTCAACGGCAGCAGCGGCACGCCCTGTACCTTCGCGATTTCACATTCGTCCGGCTCGCGCACGTCCACGACCTTGATACCTAGCACCGGATTATCGAGCGCGCGCTTCATCTCTTGCACCGTTACTTCGTCGGGGTTCACCGCCGGTTCCGGCTCGGGTGTGATACCGCAGAACTGTTCGTAATCAATCAATTCCTTGATTGTCGGATGTTCGCCGCAAACGGGACACTGTGGATCGCGGCGGAGTTTCAACTCGCGGAACTTCAGGTCGAGCGCGTTGAACAGGAGCAAACGTCCGACGAGCGAACTGCCCCGGCCAATGGCGAGTTTCAAAATCTCCGTGGCTTGGATGCAGCCGATGATGCCGGGCAACACGCCCAGTACTCCACCTTCCGCGCAACTCGGCACCATGCCGGGCGGCGGCGGTTCGGGATAAAGACAGCGATAGCACGGCCCGCCGAGGTGCGGCGCGAACACACTGGCCTGGCCATCGAAACGGAAAATCGAACCGTAAACGTTCGGTTTCTTAAGCAGCACGCAAGCGTCGTTGGTGAGATAGCGCGTCGGGAAATTGTCCGTGCCGTCCACCACGATGTCGTAAGGGCGGATGAGGTCGAGCGCATTTTCCGAAGTGATGCGGGTGTTGTGGAGGACGACCTCGACGTTCGGATTGATGCCGCGAAGCGTTTCCCTGGCGGACTCCGTTTTCGGCCGTCCCACGTCGGCGTCGGTGTGCAACAGTTGCCGCTGGAGATTGGAATAATCCACCGTGTCGAAATCCACGAGGCCGAGTTTGCCAATGCCGGCGGCGGCGAGATACATGGCAATGGGCGAGCCGAGACCGCCGGAGCCGATGCACAGGACGCTGGCAGCCTTGATTTTCTTTTGGCCTGCCAGGCCGACTTCGGGCAGAATCAGGTGCCGCGAATAGCGGCGGATTTCATCATTGTTCAATTCCATAAATCGAGCAAATCACAGTATGGCAAAAAGTGAATAAATCAAGTCAGCGCCACATGAAACCAAATGGCGCACCGCGAACCGCCGCCGCGCAGCTAAGGAAACTCTCGCCGCTGCGCCCAATGCTCGCCATCGGGCTGGGCAGCGGATTTCAGCACACGCTGACCGAACTGCGCGTGGAGAAAAAAGTTCCCTACGCAAAAATTCCCGGCTTTCCCGTTCCGAGCGTGAGCGGCCACGCCGGTGAACTGTTTTTCGGTCATCTGGGTGGCACGCCGGTTTTGGTTTTGAGCGGACGGGCGCATTTTTACGAAGGCCACTCGATGGAACGCGTTACGTTTGCCATCCGCGCGCTCGCCGCCTTTGGCATCCGGGATTTGTTGCTGACGAACGCAGCCGGCGGCATCAACAAAAACTTTCGGCCCGGCGATTTCATGGTGCTGGCCGACCACATCAATTTCATGGGCACCAATCCGTTGCGCGGCAGGCCCGTGCCGGGCCTCCCACGATTTGTGGACCTGACGCAGGTTTATGACCCGAAGTTGAACGCGTTGTTGCTCAAAGCCGCGCGTGCAGGCAGAATGAAACTTCGTTCGGGCGTTTATATTGCCGTGAGCGGGCCGAGTTACGAAACGCCGGCGGAAATCCGCGTGTTCGCCCGGCTTGGGGCGGACGCCGTCGGCATGAGCACCGTGCCGGAGGCGATGGTGGCGCGGCAATGCGGTTTGAACGTCGCGGCCGTTGCGTGTGTTACTAATCTGGCCGCCGGGCGCGGCAAAAAAAAACTATCCCATGCCGAGGTGCTGGAAACGGCCAAACGGGTGAAAGTCTTGGCAGCGGAATTGCTGAAAAATTTTGCAGGGCTCTATGGCAATCAACAAAAGTAAATTGGTTCGAGCGGCGGCGAAGGCGCGCGAAGGTTCGGTCGCCCCGTATTCCAAATTCAAAGTCGGTGCGGCGCTGCTCACCAAATCCGGCGAAATCATCGGCGGCGCGAATGTCGAGAGCGCGAGCTACGGTTTGACCTGCTGTGCGGAGCGCGTGGCCCTGTTCAAGGCGTTGACCAGCGGGAAGAAAAGTTTTGTCGCGGTGGCGGTCGTGGCGCACGCGCCAGGCGGGCCGCTGCCCTGCGGTGCGTGCCGCCAATTGCTGGCCGAATACGCGCCGGCTGCCAAGGTGTGGGTTGCGGACAGCCGTGATTTGAAAAAAAGCCGGGAATTTTCCGTGCGCGAACTTTTGCCGTGGGCATTCGTCATCGTTCCTTGAAATTTCCCGGAGGAATCGTACGCTGCCTTGTTTTTACGATTTTAAATGAAGCCTGAAGTTGTATTTGGTCTGGAGGGTGCGGCGTGGCCGGCACTGCTGTTGAACGCGGGCAGCGTGGTGCTGCGCGCGAACGTGGCAGCGACAAGCACATTTGGCAGGGCTTTGATCGGCGAAACGCCGGCGTTGTCGGCGATTTGGTCGCCGGAAAACGGCGGCACGCCGGAGGATTTTTTCACGCGCTGGGAGCAATCACCGGCGCCCACCACCGATTTGAAACTTCGCGTGGCGAACGGCGCGACGACAAAATTCACAGCGGCGATTTGCGTCTTCAGCCGTGACGGGAACAAGTGGTATGTCCTGCAACTGCTGCCCGCCGTCGAACGGGCGCCCGCGCCGGCGGGCGCGCCCGATGAAACCAAGGCCGCGCCGGACACGAGCGGCGCGGTGCTTAAACAAAAACTGGATTGCGCGCTGCAACTGGCACGGACAGTGTCGCTGGACTTCAACAACGCGCTGACGAGCGTGCTCGGCCACACGTCGCTGCTTTTGAGCAAGGCCGAGGCGGGGCATCCGTGGCGGCGTTCGCTGATGGAAGTGGAAAAATCCGCCCAGCACGCGGCAGAAATTGCCAATGAGCTTCAGACCTTCAGCCGCCAGGAAAAGGAAACCCAGCGCGCGCCGCCGGGCAACCTGAACGCGGTGGCGAATCGCTGTGTGGAATTTTTCCGCAACGCGCCTGGCGCGAAAATCGCGTGGAACGTGCAATTGGAAAAGAATCTGTTCGCCGCGCGATTTGACGAGGCCAAGGTGCAGCAGGCGTTGACCAAAATTCTGGAGAACGCCGTGGAAGCGCTCGGCGGCGGCCGCAAGGGACAGATCACCGTGCAAACGCGCAACGTGGAATTGACCGAGCCGGCGCAGGACCGCAACGTGCGGCTGATGGCGGGCACCCATGTCTGCGTGGAAATTACGGACAACGGCAGCGGCATTGAACCGGACGTTTTGCCGCGGATTTTTGAGCCGTTTTTTACAACCAAAAAAGAAACGCACCGGGGGCTGGGGTTGGCGCTGGTTTATGGCATTGTGACCAATCACGGCGGCGGCGTGGCGATTTCCAGCCAGCCGGGCGCGGGCACGTCGGCGCGGGTGTATTTGCCGGCGGAAAAGAATTTCATCCCGGAAAGCACGGGCGCAGAAGACGACTTGCACGGCACGGAAACCATTCTGGTGGTGGACGATGAAAATCTGTTGCTGACGATGGCCGAGACGATTTTGACGGAATATGGCTACAAGGTTGTGACGGCGAACAGCGGTCAGAAGGCGCTGGCGATTTTGTCGCGCGACGACATCAAGGCAGACCTGGTCGTGACGGATTTGGTGATGCCGGGCATGGGCGGGCGCGAACTCGTCGAGCGCATCCGGCAACTGGCACCGACGATGAGGATTTTATGCACGAGCGGCTATGTGATGCCGGCGGACAAACAAACGGGCACGGCATATTTACAAAAGCCGTTCACGAGCGCGGAATTGCTGGCCAAAGTGAAACACGTGCTTGCCAGCAAACCCTCTGTTGACTAAAACTTGAATTTGTTGTTTAATCCCGCTTATGCAAATTGAAAGCTTGAAAGTATTCTGCGATTTGGCCGAAACGGGCAGTTTCACCAAAGCCGCGCAAATCAACGAAGTCACTCAATCTGCCGTGAGCCAGCAGATCAGTTCACTCGAGCGGCAGTTCAAATCGCTGCTCATCGAGCGGAGCAAAAAGAAGTTCCGCCTCACGCGCGAAGGGCAGACGCTCTACGATTACAGCAAGCAAATCATCCAGACTTATGAGTCGCTGCACAGCAAGTTGCAGGAATTGAAAGACATCATTTCCGGCACGATTCGCGTGGCGACAATTTACAGCATCGGCCTGCACGATCTGCCGCCGTATATCAAAAAGTTCATGAAGCTGTATCCGCCGGTCAACGTCCATGTCGAATACCGCCGTGCCAATCAAGTCTATGAGGACGTGTTCAGCAACGTCGTGGATATGGGGCTGGTCGCGTATCCGGCCAAGGACGCCAAGCTCGAAATCGTCGCGCTGCGCAAGGATCCGCTGGTGTTGATCTGTCATCCGCAGCATCCGTTCGCCAAACAGAAATCCATCAAGTTCAAGTCACTCGCCGGACAGAAAATCATCGGCTTCGAGCCCGACATCCCGACCCGCAAGGCGCTGGACAAAATTTTGAAGGAGCACGGCGTGGATCCGAGATGCGCCATGGAATTCGACAACATCGAAACGGTGAAACGCGCGGTGGAAATTGACGCCGGCGTTTCCATTGTGCCGCAAGGCACGGTCATACAGGAGGTCGCCAAGCAGACGCTCGCCGCCGTGCAGATTGAAGACGGTTCTTATTACCGCCCCATCGCCGCGCTCTACAAGAAGAACAAAGTGCTCTCGCCGGCCATGAAGCAATTCCTGACGATGCTCAAAGACACGGCGTAAAATTGGCGGTTGGATTTGCCGCCGCGAGCTTCGGTTCGCGGCGGCATTTTTATTTCAGATTTTTCGGATTCAGCGGTTTCAAATCCCTCGGGACGAACACGCCGTCTTGCCGGATTAATTCGCCATCGAACCACACCTCGCCGCCGCCCCACTCGGGCCGCTGGATCAGCACCATGTCCCAATGCACCGCCGAGCGGTTGCCGTTGTCGCATTCCTCGTAGGCCTGCCCTGGCGTGAAATGCAGGGAGCCGGCGATTTTTTCGTCGAACAAAATGTCGCACATCGGATTCAAAATATAGGGGTTGAAACCGAGCGAAAATTCGCCGACGTAACGCGCGCCGGCGTCGGTGTCCAGAATTTCGTTCAGCCGGTTCGGATTGTTCGCCGTCGCAGCGATGATTTTGCCGCCCTTGAATTCGAGCCGGACGTTTTCAAATTTTGTCCCGGCATAAATCGTCGGCGTATTGAATTGAATGACGCCGTTCACGGAATTTTTTACCGGGCAGGAAAAAACCTCGCCGTCGGGGATGTTCCGGTCGCCCCGGCACATTTTTGCGCCGATGCCTTTGAGGCTGAAAGTCAGATCGGTGCCCGGTGCTTTGAGATGGACGCGGTCGGCGTGTTTCATGCGGCGTTCCAGCGGGACCATCGCGCGCGCCATCCTTGCGTAATTCATCGTGCAAACGTCGAAATACAGGTTCTCGAACGCCTCCGTGCTCATGCCCGCGGCCTGCGCCATGCTCGGCGTCGGCCAGCGGAGCACGCACCAGCGCGTTTTGTTGACGCGATAATCCAGCACCGGCCGGGTGATGCGCGAATAAAGCTGCATCCGGTCGCCGGGCACGTCGGAATTTTCGCTCGCGTTCTCGCTGCCGCGGATCGCGATATACGCCTGCATCTTTTTCATGCGGAACAACTCGATGTCCCGCACCTGCGCGGCGTGCTTTTTATTTGTCCCAAGCAAAAGCTCGCGGGAAACCCGCGTGTGCCGGACCTCGGCAAACGGGGTCGCACCCGCCGCGCGAACGGTGCGGATGAGTTCGATGGTGAACTCATCCGGAACGTCAATCATGTCGAGCAGGATGCGGTCGCCCCTTTTTAATTCGGTTGAATACTCCACCAACAGTTTTGCCAGTTTTTGGTAACGCGGATCGGTCATAAACTTGCGGGAAAAATTAACTGAAATTGCATCGGCGGGCAAATGCGCTTTACTCCGCAACGGCCACAGTTCATTTTGCCACCCAAAATGGCCATTCACCGCAGACGACCGGACGGCTGGTGCGAGCGCACCATTTTGGGTTTGGTGCTCGCGATTCTGGTTTTTGCCCCGCTGGCCATGGGCGCGGTGGATGCGTGGGCGTTTCTCGTCGTGCAGGGACTCACCATCGCCGTGATGCTCGTGTGGGCGTTGCGGCTGTGGCTCAGCCCGAAGCCGCAGTTGTTCTGGCCGCCGATCAGCTGGGTGGTGCTAGCGTTCGCGGTTTACGCCGTCGCGCGTTATCTCACGGCGGACATCGAATACGTCGCACGGCTGGAGATGATTCAGGTGGTGGTGTACGCTTTTTTATTCTTCGGCATCGTCAACAATTTGTATCGCCAGGAGTCGGTGCAAGCAGTGAGTTTCACCATGATTTTTCTGGCAGTGGGAATTTCAAGTTACGCGGTCACCCAGCTTTTGACGCACTCGAACCACGTCTGGAATTTGATTTCGCCCTATCCGGGCCGCGCTTCGGGCACTTACATTTCGCCGAACAATCTGGCTGGATTTCTCGAGATGCTGCTCCCGCTGGCGTTGGCGTATCTTCTGGCCGGACGGATGAACGTGGTTCTTCGCATCCTGCTCGGTTACGCGGCACTGATCATGGCGGCGGGCCTGGCGGTGACGCTTTCGCGTGGTGGCTGGGTGGCGGCGGCGGCCGGGCTGCTGACGCTTTTGCTCACTCTGGCCGGCCATCGCAATCATCGTTGGCGCGCGCTGTTATTGTTGTTCGTTTTGCTCGGTGCCGGAACCATTTTTGACACAAATTATTTGTCCAAAACCATCGGCTACATGCGGCACGTGGAAGCATCGGAGAGCGGAAGCAAATTCATGCTTGCCGTGCGGTTCGACATCTGGAGGGCAGCGGAGCGGATGTGGCTGGATCATTTTTGGTGGGGCGTTGGCCCGGCGCATTACGACTACCGTTTCCGCGAGTACCGGCCGGAAGACGTCCAGATGCGCCCCGATCGCGCGCACAACGATTACCTGAATCTGTTGGCTGACTGGGGTACTGCGGGCGGAATCATCGTGCTGGCCGGGGCGACAATTTTTGTCGCCGGGCTGGCCAAAACGTGGCGGTATGTCCGCCGTTCGGAAAGCGATTTCGGCAGCGGGCAAAGCAATCGCTTCGCATTTTTTCTCGGCGCGGCCACCGGCCTGCTCGCGCTGGCAGTGCATTCGGTGGCGGATTTCAATTTGCACATCCCCGCCAACGCGCTGGTTGGGGTGACGCTACTGGCCTTGTTGAGCAGCAACCTGCGGTTTGCGACGGAGCGTTACTGGCTCAACGCACGGTTGCCGGTGAAAATTCTGCTGACGGTCACGCTCGCCGGCGGTGTCGCCTATTTGACCGATCAGGAATGGCGGCGCGGCCATGAAGCCTTCTGGCTGGCGCGCGCAGAGCGGTTCCCAAATTATTTTTCGCCCCAACACACTGCGGCTTTGGAAAGGGCGTTTGCCGCCGAACCGATGAATTTTGAAACGGCCTATGACATCGGCGAAGCGTATCGCGTGGAAAGTTTCAACGGCGGAGACCATTACGCGGACTTGGCGGAAACGGCGATGCAATGGTATGGACGCGCCAGGAATCTCGACCATTACGACGCCTACAGTTGTTTGCGTTACGGCATGTGCCTCGACTGGCTGGATCGTCACAACCAGGCCGGAACGTATTTCAGCCAGGCCGAGGCGCTTGATCCGAACGGTTACTACACCGTCGCCATCGTCGGCTGGCATTACGTGCAAATCGGAGACTACGCCGCCGCCAAGCCGTGGTTTGAACGGTCGCTGCGGCTCAAAGGCAATGACATTGCCCATTCGTATCTGGATTTGGTGGAGCAAAAGCTCGTTGAAAGAGCCTCCGACAAGAACGTTTTTCCGGCCGATTTTTGAATTTGACATTTGCGTCTCCGCTTTTATAGTGGTATCAAATAAGAAGCAGTTCCTAAAAGGCAATTATGAGAAACATATATTCCGCAGTTATGTGCGGCACTATGCTTGCGCTGGCCGTTGCCGCTTCCGCCCAAACCTTCAAACCCGGGGTCGCCACCATCGTCCGCATCCAGGGCGAAGCCAGATACTCGCTGGGCGACGATAGTTGGCATCCCCTTGTCGTTGGCAAGATGCTCAGCGCGGGCGCCGTCATTGAAACGGCTCATGATGCCATTGTGGACGTGGTGCTGGGCAAGACCGTTGAAATGCCGCAAGCCGCGCCGTGGCCCGACCGGATCGGCCCGGCGCCGGATGCCAACATTCGCGGCATGATTGATTACAAACCGTCCGTCGAACAAAACATG
>JBEKMU010000066.1:0-17075 GCA_049523555.1 Verrucomicrobiota bacterium
TGGATACGGACTTGCGTTTCAGAGGTTGGAAGCGTAGTTGTTTTCAAGGCATGGTTGAGTATGTTTTTCATAGACTAGAGTTGTCGCCCGTCGCGACCTCTGACTCAACTCATGCCTTCTCTTGAACTTTGGCCGGTTGTTTTACCGGCGGTTGCTGGGATTGGGTGACGACGTGCTGGCGGCGGGAGATCTGCCGCGGACGGAAGTGAAGGCCGGGCTTGCCGAACTGGACGCGCGCCAGGCCCGGCTCCGCCAGACAGCGGAGTGATGCCCCGGTGGGTTCTTAACAATGGGTGCGAGCGAGGCCGAAAGCAATTCCAGCCTTATTTCTGTTATGCCGAAAAATTCAATAAAATTGATATTGACTTTAACTTTATTAAGCTGTATAAAGCTAAAAAGTAATTCAATTTTATTTAATGAGCGATCCCGACCAAAAGCATTGGATGAACTTTCTTGAGGACGAAGATTTGGCCTTCATCAAACGGTTCATGCTGTTTTCCGGCTCGCTCAAGGATTTGGCCAACGCTTACAAAGTTTCCTATCCGACACTCCGGCTTCGCCTCGACCGGCTGATTGAAAAAATCAAAATCCTCGACAGCCAGAAAATTGACGATGATTTTGAGCGCCAGCTTCGGGCGCACTTTGCCGACGGCAGGCTGGATTCGCAGGTTTTCAAAAAACTTCTGACCGCCTATCAAAGTCAAAAGAAAGGAACAAAATGAAAAAGTTAATTCAAATGTGTTTTTTGTTTGGGCTCGTTCTGTCCGCCACCGCGCAAGACTCACAAACTCTAAATATTGTAGATGCAACCAACGGGACTGACAGTGGTTTCTTTACGAACAAGACGGCTTCGCAGGGTTGGTGGTCGGCAAAACAAGGCGGCATGATTGGCGGCATCGGCGGCTCGGTCATTGGCTGTTTCGGTGGTTTGCTGGGCTGCCTGGCTGGCAGGGGAAAAGCGCGCCGGTTTGTCCTCGCCATGACAAAAATTTTCATCGTGTTGGGAAGTCTTTTGACGATTGCTGGACTTGCCGCTGTCGCGCTCAAGCAGCCATACGCAGTTTGGTATGTGTTGCTTCTGCCCGGAATCATTCTGACTTCGGTTTTTGGTGCGACTTTGCGCTCAATCCAAAGGCGCTATGACGATTTGGAAATTCGCCGCATGGCCTCAATTGATGCGATGAGAAGTTGATGTGGCTTGACCACGGTGACCAATTGACGGATTATATTCTCGCCGAGAAATTTTGGGGGCGTACCGGTTTCGATCCGGGAAATGCGCCAGAGGCGGCATGCCGAGGACGATGCGTTGGCCTCGTTAATCATCGCATCAAACAAAACAGCTAATGAACAATTAGCCCTCGCGGCCTAATAGTCCGCGACGTTCGCCGGTGGACACCTGCTACGCCGGAGGAACGCCATAGCAGGCATGGTGGAACGCGGAGACCGCGCGCGGTTCGCCGAGAAAATTACATGCGGACTAGGCAGTGCGATTCGAGTCCGGACGCCATCGCACAGCAGAAAAAATATTCCGGACTAAGCATGTAGTCGCGGCTGGTAAATTTGCCGGGGACGCGGGTTCAACTCCCGCCGCCTCCACGCTTCGCCCGGTGGGCTTCGCGTGGCAAGCCACGTTTACGGCAGGAAAAAGCCGCAGGCGAGGGGCACTTTAGGGATGTTCCCAACTCCATTGCGCATACCGTTCGAGCGCGCGCTTGGGCGAGTCGCGATACCAACTGTATCCATTCCGGCGTTCCAGCGAAATTTCGTTCACGTCGTCGTGGATACTCCGGTCACGGTCGCCAAAAATCGGCCGGTCGGTGCCGATTTCATAATAACGCGCCCAGAGCGGCCCGTTGCCCGGCGCGGAAACAAGCAACCGGCCCCGACCCCGCACCTCCCGGAACGCCATGTTTTGGATTTGCGTTTGTTTGAACCACGCAGCGGCGGCGTTGACCGCGGCAACGACATTTGAGTCCAGAGCGGGCAACTGCATCAGAAACAGCAGGATGGCCGCGCTCTCGCTGCTGGCTTGCGCCGGCATTTCGTAACTGCGCGCAGAGGCCGGTTGCAGCGTGAGCGGGTCATGCTGCTGACACCACACAGTGCGGTGACCACTCACCACAATTTGTGTGGCGAGGACACAATCAATGCCGCGTTTCAAACTCGCCGCGGCCTGGGCGCGCGCCCCGGCGGGAACGAAGGCAAATGCATTTTGTCCGCCCGCCACGTCCCGCAAAAATTCAAGAACATGCAGCATCGCGTCGTCGTTGAAAGTGATGCTGTCATGGTAACCGCCTTGGAGCGGCCAGACCTGCGGCCAGCCACCGTTCGGATATTGCGCGGCGAAAATGTAATCAAGCCCGCGTTGAAAAGCGGCACGATACGAGGCGTTGTTGGTACCAGTGGCAGCGATGACCTTCGCCAGGAATCGCAGTTGCGTGGTCGTGGCGTCGTTGTCGAACGTGCCGACGTAGTTCCAGTCGGTGATGCGCGACAAATCGTAATCCGGGCCGCCCGGCTGGCGTGGACTGTCTTCCAGCGCGAAACTCTCGCCCGGGACGCGGGCGGAACGGGTCAGGTTGAGATTTTTGCTCCACCCACCGGCGGGAGTTTGAAATGACGCGATGATGTCCGCGATGCGCCGCGCTCCGGCCCGGCCATACCAATCCGCCGGTTTGTCCAGCGCGATGCCTTCCGCGTTGAGGGTTGCCGATGGAATGACAGGCTTCTTGACGGCGTGCTTTTTTCTTTCCGCCTGGAGAAAAGCCCGGTCCGCCGCCAACTGCCGGGTGGAGCGTTCGAGATAAGCCATCCACACAGCCTGCTGCTCCAATGGCAAAGCGGCGATGCGTGCAGCGCTCAACGGCATGGCTGGCGGGTTGGTGCCGATGATCGCCGCCGGCAGGCCGGTGGCGACGCCGAAATAAATTGCGAACAACAAAACGGACCGGGCACGCTTCACAAAAGCAAACAACACCCGAAATCGCCCTGGTGAACAAGTTCAAAGCGGGCGCTTGCATTGCTGTCGAATGGCGATTTCAAATCGGCGTCTCCCGTGTGGGGAGACCTTGGGCGCTGGGTTTTCATCGAAGAATAATCGAGTTTTGTTCAAAAGGCACCACCACCTTGAACATCGCCACCAAACGAACAATCAAAATGGCTTGAGGGTTGGCCGGATTGAAGCATGATAATTGTCATCATTCGATTTTATGAAGACAGGATTTTCGTTGGTCGGTCAGGGACTGGTTTTAGCTGCCATGGCGCTGGCGGAGTTGCCCGCGCGCGGCGACACCAATCAGTACGCCGGGAGCAATTGGGCTTTGGTGGATGTAAAAGAGGTCATGGCGGCGGCGGCGGAAATCACCCCGGCGAAATACCCGGATTGTGACGAGGCGACTGTTGAACAAAAGTCGGTCCGGGTCTATCAGGCGGAGGGCACGGGTGAATGCCAGGATGAAACGTTCGTCAAGGTGCTCACGGAAAAGGGCAAGCGTGACAACCGCACACTGACGATGAATTTCATGCTGCCATACACGACGGTCGAAGTGGCCAAACTGGAGGTGATCAAACCCGACGGGGAAACGGTTCCGGTGGACGTGGCGGCGAATTCGAAGGAGTCCATTGATGACAGCCAGATGGCCATTAACATTTACGACCCGAACCTGCGGGTGTTGCGGGTGAACCTCCCGGGTTTGAACGTCGGAGACATGGTCCATTCAGTGGAGCGCGAGACCATCGAGCGCCCGCCCATTGCCGGTGAATTTGACGACGAAAACGTTTTTGAGGGCGTGGGTTTCATCCGGCACATCACTTACGAGGTTTATGCGCCGGCTGGCCGGCCGCTGAAACGCATTGCTTTGCGGGACGAGATACCGGGAACGGTCACCGCTTCGACACAGTCAGGCACCAATAACACGGTCGTGTATCGCTGGGAGGTGAACAACGTGCCGCGCATGTTTGACGAGCCGTCCATGCCGCCTTACGAGATGGTGTTGCAGCGGCTCTTGGTGAGCACCATGCCGGATTGGGCGGTCATCTCGAAATGGTGCTGGAACCTCAGCCTGCCGCATCTGGACGCGACGACGCCGGAGATGAAGCAGACGGTGAAGGAACTCACCGCCGGGGCTAAGACGGACACGGACAAGATCAAGGCGCTGTTTTATTACGTGTCGAACAAGATCCGTTACATGGGCATCACGCCGGAAAAAGACCGGCCGGGCTTCGAACCGCATGATGTGTGCATCACCTTCGACAAAAAATACGGCGTTTGCCGGGACAAGGCGGCCCTGCTCATTTCGATGCTGCGCCTGGCCGGCTTGAACGCGTATCCGGTGCTCGTCAGCGTCGGGACCCGGAGGGACGCCGAGGTGCCCGGTCTGCTTTTCAATCATGAAATCGCGGGCGTTGAACTGGAGAAGGGCCAAATCGTATTGATGGACCCGACCGACGAGAACACGCGAGAGCTGCTGCCAGCCACCGATCGCAATCAGAGCTACCTGGTGGCCCGCCCCGAGGGCGACACCATCCGGCTAAGCCCGATTCAGCCGCCGGAGGAAAACATGATGCAGATAAAAACGACCGGGGTCTTGAATGCGGAAGGCGTTATTGAAGCGAAGTCGGAATTATCGTTTCAAGGCATCAATGACGACGCGTATCGGAATGCCTTTTCACACATGAAACCGGACGATGAGCGGCGGTTCTTCGAGCAGCGCCTCCAGCAGGCGGTGCCAGGCCTCCGGCTCAAGTCGCTGAAACTCGTGCCAGCAGACATGAGCGAGGTGTCCACGGGCCTGCGAGCGGAACTGGAATTTTCGGTGGGCGGCATGACGGCGAACGGCGGCGGCGAGTCGGTCGTGAGCGTGCCATGGATTGGCAAGCGGCTGGGGGTGGTAAACTTCATTCTCGACGGCACCGGCTTGGAGAAAAGGAAATACCCGCTCGAAACCGAGGTAACCTGTGGTGTGCAGGAAAACATATCGCTCAAACTCGTGGGCGGCTTCACTGGGGCGGCTTCGTTGCCGTCACCTTCATCGGTGGACGACGATTGCGTGAGTTATCAGCAGCATTTTGATGCCAGGGAAAATTCGCTCGAGTGTTCCCGGACGTTGAAATTGAAGACGGTCGAGTTCACGCCCGGACAATATCTGGCCCTTAAACAGACTTTGAAGATGCTGGACGATGACGGGCGCAAGGCACCAATCCTCGCCCTTGCCGGAAAGCCCGTCGCGAATAACCAGGCAATGGCCGGCAATCCCCCCGCGCCACCGGTGGAATCCAACGCGCGGATTCTGGAGAGCCGGAAGGAACTCGATGTGACCGGTCCGCACACGGCGGTTTACCGGGTGAAATACTCAAAGCGCATCCTGACTTACAGCGGCAAGATTCGGGAGGCCGAGGTGAAGATTCCCTACAATCCGGCCTGCGAAGATGCCCGGCTCGTCCATGCGGTCGTGACTTCTCCGACCGGCGAGCATCAGGAAATTTCCAAGGACGAAATCAACGTGATGGACGAGGGCTGGAATGCGTCGGCGAAGCGATACACGGGCGGCCGGATACTGGTCGCGAGCCTGCCGGGCGTGGACGTCGGGTCCACCATCGAGGTTGAATTTGAGGTCATCTGCACCAACAAGCCGTTTCTGGCTGGCTTCGAGTCGTTTCAATTGCCGGATGAACTGGAGCAAAAATCGTTTACGTTGACTGCGTCGGCTGATGTCAAAGTTCAGCGGTTGGTCAGTGGTGCGCGAGGCATTGTTCACGAGCAGAACAAGAAGGATGGCAGCCGGCAGGAGTTTCAATGGCAATCGGGAAAAGTTGCGGCTTTGCCGGCCGAAACCCAGCTTCCGCCGGAATGGGTTTACAGCGCCGGGGTGGGTTATTTTGTCGGCGATGTGACGAACTACCTGAAAGAATTGAACGAGACGATGCTGGAGCGGTCGCATCAATCCGCCAAGGCGTCGGAATTGGCCCGGCAACTGGCCGCGAAAGCGGGAAGCAAAATTGAAGCAGTGAAGGCCATCCGCGATTTTGTTGCCAAATCCATCCGCGAAGCCGGGCCGGCCTTCACTGACTTGCCGTTGAGCGAGCTTTCCGATGCCGACACGACGTTGGCGGATGGATACGGCCACGCGGCGGACCGCGCCATTCTGCTTCATGCAATGTTGAGCGCGGCGGGTTTTCAACCGGAATTCGTACTGGTCTCGGATATGCCGGCGATTGCGGGCATCACGAATGTGGCGATGACATTCCCTTTGCCCCGGAATTTCCAGACCCCGCTCGTCAGAATCACGCTGGGCGGTGAGAACTATTATCTGAACGACACGGACCAATATGCGCAACTGGGTTCGACCAGCAGCAGTGGCAGACTGGGACTCGCGCTTTCCAACCGGGCGTGGGAAGTCATCCGCGCCACCAAGCAGTGTGAGGACGGGACCCGGACAACCTATACACTCCTGCTGGACAAGAGCGGCAGGACGCGGATCGGGGTTTCGCGGTCGTATTACGGCGGGAATTACAACGAAAAGCACCGGTTTTTCTCCGAGCTGCCGCCCGAGGAACGGAAACGGTATTTTCAGGAAACCGTTTCCGGGGTGGCCCAGGGCGCGCGGCCGGTGGGTGATTTGACAACCACATTTGACACCTATCCGGGCCGTGAACAGTTCTCGGTGATTATTGACAACTACGGCGTCACGGCTGGGAAATTTCTTTACTTCAATCTGCCCTTTACGCCGTCACTGATCCCGGTCGGGGCCGATCAACGCGCGCTGCCGTTGTTGATTTCGCACGGCGGCAAAAACACCATCCGTACCGAGATTGAGCTGCCTCCGGAGTTTCGCAGGATGGTGGTGGCGCCGAAGAGCGAAGATCTCGCCGTGGCCGGCGGCGAAAGGGCGCGCATCACTGCAAAGAAAACATTCGGTGGATACGTCGTCACCGATGAGTTTGAAACCGCACCGGCCATCATCAGTCCTGACAATTACCAGGCGATGCTGAAGGTTGAATCCGTCTTGAGCCGGAAATCGTCGAAGGTATTTCTTTTGGAGGAGCAGTGAAATTTCCGCCGGCTTCAACAGACGATGCGCGCCCGTTCGCGCTCGACTGAAAACACCGCGGGCAAATGGCCGATCCACTCGCCGTCCAATTCGAAGGCGGTCGTCGTTTCACCCGCCAATTCAAATGATTCGGCGCGAAAACGGCGCACGAGGCTTTCCGGCAATTTTCGCCGCAAAAGCAAACCCGGCGCGCAACGGAGGAGGGTCAGCCAATTGACGCGCGGGAAAACGCAAACCTCCAGTGAACCGTTGCGCAAGTCCGCTTGCGGAAAAATGCCGAACGGCCCGCCGTAAAAACGTCCGTTGCCGACCAGAACCAGTTCGCCCGTGAGATTTTGTCCGCCCGCTCGCACGGTGATTTTGGGCTTTGACTCGTGCAGCGCTTTCAATCCGGCAAAGACATATGCCAGCGGGCCGGTCTTTTTTTTGAGCGACCAGTCCGCCAGTTCAATCGCCCGCGCGTCCAGGCCCGCGCCCGCAAGTTGAACGAAGTATTTTTTTTGGCGAACACCGTTTGCCGAAAACTCCACGCGCGGCAGGTCAATGCGCCTTTCACGTCCCTGCCGCAAAATTTCCCAGGCGCGCCCGATGTGCAGCGGGATTTTGAGTTCGCGCGCAAAAACATTGACCGTGCCGAGCGGCAATACGCCGAGGCACGCCCGCGCAAAGCCGTCCGGTGCGTCACCGAGGCCGTTGAGCACTTCATTGACCGTGCCATCGCCGCCGGCGGCCACGATGAGTTCGAATCCGTCGGCCACCGCTTCCGCGGCAAGCTGGCGCGCATCGTTGGGCGCGGTCGTGGCCTTCAACGCGCATAGCGAGCCAATGGCGTCGAGCTGATGGCAAAAACGTCTGGCTTTTTCGCCGCGGGCCGCCGGATTGAAAATCACACAGGTGCGCACTTGCTCAATGATTTTAACGGCGGGCGCGGTTAGTCGAGCAGAAAGCGCGGCGTTTGCTTGCGCTCGCGGCACGTTTCCCCGAAACTGACACCGTGAGCGGAGCAAAAAATTGGAAAATTCCAAAGTGGCCATTTCTGCTCGGCGACGCGCTGCTGCTGGGGTTCGCGTTTTTTATCGTCTGGAAATCGCCGCACCCGATATCCCAATGGGAAACCATCGCGTGCCTTGCCTCCGCCGCGATTGGCGCGCTGCTCGGGGTCGCGCCTTTCGTTCTGGATTATCGGGCCATTCTCAGGCTTGTGGATGCCAACACCCTCGGCGAGGTAGCGGGTAAAATTCAGGATCTTGAACGTCTCGCCGCCCAGATCAGCACCGCCACCGAGGAATGGACGAACGTCCAAACGCAGGCCGAAAAAATTTCCAACGGCGCAAGGGAAATCGCCGACCGGATGGCGGAGGAAGTCCGCCAATTCTCCGAGTTCATGCAAAAAATGAACGACAGCGAGAAGGCCGCGCTCCGGCTCGAAGTCGAGAAGTTCCACCGCGGCGAAGCCGAGTGGCTGCAAGTGCTGGTGCGCATCCTCGACCACGTTTTCGCGCTGCATGCCGCCGCCGTCCATTCCAACCAGCCGCAGCTCGCCGAGCAAATCACGCAGTTCCAAAACGCCTGTCGCGGGGTCGCGCGCCGCGTCGGCGTGACACCATTCGTGGCCGAACCGGATGAACCGTTCAATCCCGACCGTCATCAAGCCCTGGATGCGAAATCAAAGCCGCCGGCAGATGCGGCTATTGCGGAAACGGTCGGCGTGGGATACACGTTCCAGGGAAAGCTGTTGCGCCCCGCCCTTGTACGGCTCAAGGAAAACGGTGCGGGAAAGTCCGATGAGCATCAATTGCCGCTCGAAGCCACTGAGTCCACCTGAATGGCCATATTGCCCGACTCCAGTTCATACCGCATGGACTCTCAAACGGCGCCGGATCGGATCATGCGTCGGCTGGCCGTCGTTCTCGGAATTTTTTCTTTTGGGGTCGTGCTTGCCGCCCACAACATCACCGACGGAGATCTCTGGAACAAACTCGCCATCGGGGCGCATGTCTGGAAATACGGTACCGTGCCGATGCACGACACATTTGCCTTCACGCCCGTGTTGCCGCGCTACATCGAACACGAATGGGGCGCCGGCACAATTTTCTTTGGCGTGCTGAAATTTTTTGGGTCAGCAGGGCTGATGACGCTCAAAATCCTGCTCGCCTGCGGTGCGCTTGGGGCGGCGCTGGCCACCGGCAGGAAAATCGGCTGCGCTTGGGAGACGTTGCTGGTGATGGCCATTCCCGCGGCGGCGTGCGTGTTGCTGGGCTACATTCCCGTGTTGCGAAGCCACACGTTCACCTATTGCTTTTTTGCCATCATACTGCTTGGCCTTGAAGAAATCCGCGTCGGCAAAAAATGGCCGGTTTTTGTTTTGCCTTTGATGATGCTCGCCTGGTCAAACATCCACGGCGGATTTGTCGCCGGGTTGGGTGCCATGGCGGTTTACACGGCGTTTGCGTTGTTCACGCGCCGGTATTTCAGACGCATGTTGTTCACGGCATTCGCGTGTGGTGCAGTCACGCTGATTAATATCTACGGTCTCAAATTCTGGGCCTATTTGGTCCCGGCGCTGCTCAACCAGCGGCCGGGCATCGCCGAATGGCAGCCGCTGCCGCTTTTTGCCAATGACGTGTTTCTCAGCTTCCGGGTTTTGT
The DNA here is from genome assembly GCA_049523555.1 of Verrucomicrobiota bacterium. Classification (GTDB taxonomy): domain Bacteria; phylum Verrucomicrobiota; class Verrucomicrobiia; order Limisphaerales; family UBA11358; genus UBA11358. The sequence goes on from JBEKMU010000066.1 coordinate 9,698, forward strand.
TTATACTGGTGTTTTTTCTGCTGCTCGTTACATGGCGGCGCACGGCGGAAAAAAGCTGGCCGGGCCTGACGTTGTTGGCGCTGACCGCGGCACTTGCGTGGCATAGCCGGCGGCACGCGCCATTCTTCGGAGTCACCGCTTTGGCTTTTGCCGGCCCATTTATGCAAACCGTGCTCACCGATATTGCCGCGCGCCTGCCGCAACATTTGCGGGCGGCTTTCAAGCCGGCACTTGCGGTAATGATTCTTTACGGAGCTGTCGCCGTTTATGCCGCGACGGATTTTCTTCCCAATGCGTCATTCGTCCTGCTCTCGCCGGTGGGGCACGATCCGGTGCGTGAAGTGGACATTCTTTCACGCGCCCAGGCCGAAGGGAACCTGGCGACCCCCTTCGGGTGGGGTGGCTATTGTTCGTGGCGGCTTTATCCCCGCATTAAAATTTCCATGGATGGCCGCTATGAAACCACCTTTCCGGAATCCACCTATGAATTAAATGACGATTTTTATGAAAAGCGGGGCACCAACTGGGGCCGGCTCATTCGTGATTACCCCGTGGATTATGTCATTCTTGAATTCACGCAGGAACGATTGCGCCCGGCGGATTTGTTGGACCATGGTTACGTCTTGATTTGGATCACCGAAGGGCATTCCGCACTCATGGCCCTGCAAAAACATGCCGGCCAGCTCCAGCGCGTCGCCGCCGAACTTCCGCCTACCACCATCAATCCGGTCGACGCGAGCATTCCCGACGGATGGTGGTCTCGTTCATTGGTCAACCAATGAACACGGAACGGTTCTGCGATGAAAAATGCAGCCAGCAGGCAGAGACAGGCCGCGAATAAATTTTGGCCAGGGCGCGCGCGTAAAGTTTCAACTGGGGCGCGTAAATCTTTATTTTTGACGGCAATTCACCCCCGCGAACTTCGTCCGTTTTGAAATCCACCAGCCAGATTTCTTCCGGCAGCAGGACGACCAGATCCGCCACACCTTGCACAACGATGAATTCATTTTCAAGCCCCGCCTCCGGTTTTGTCCCGACAATTTCGACTAGTTCTTGCGGGCTGAATTTCGCCGTAAAAGCCAGTTCGCGCCGCACGTTGACGGCGTTGGCCCGAATTCGCCGGCCCGGATCGGACTGCCAAAATGCAGCGACGGCTTCCAAATCCAGCGCCGCGCACTCGTCCGCGGACAAAACCTTTTCCCGTTTCAGCCGCGCGACTTCGGATTTGAGCGCGGCAACGTCGTTCGCGTTTTCGAGCGCGAGGTACTGGAGAAATTTGTGATGCGCCGAACCGGTTTCGGTTGCCGACAGTTTTCCGTGCACCCGTTTGGCCGCGTGCGTGAATTGACGTGGAGCGAACGTTTGCTCAGCCTCGTTATCCGATTCATCCGCCGCCCGGCGTCGCAGCGCGGTAACGGACGATTTTGCCGCCTGTTTCGTCGCCGCGCTGAATCCGTATTCCCAGGTCAACGCCGTGCGGAACTTTTGTTTTGTTTTCTTGTCGAGCGCCTCCGGCTCGCAAGGATCGCCGCAGAGCGGGAAAGGCTGTCCGCTCCATTTTTCAGCCAGTTCTTCGTCACCAACGATTCGCCAGCGCAAATGCGGCAGTTTGCCTTCGGTCCCGTTTGCCTTCGCGCCCTTGGCTTGCTGCGCGAACCACAAGCCCAGCCAGTCCGCGCAACATTTCGCCGCGAGAATTTCCGGCGGCGTTACCGCGTCCGGTTTGATCCAGAGCGTCTGCCATTTCCTTTCCGTGACGGTGCCGCTCAAAATCAATGTGTCGCGCGCGCGGGTCACGGCAACGTAAAGCAGCCGCAATTCCTCGCCCCACAACTCGCGGTGCTCGCGCCGTTGGGCGAGCCAGTGCGGCAGGCTTGGATAACGCCGGCCCGTGTGCGGCGGTTTGACGCGCGGGCACAAACCGAACTGTTCGTCCAAAATAATTTCCGCACGCAGGTCCTGCGTGTTGAACGGCTTCGCCAAATCGGCCACGGCGACAACCGGGAATTCCAGACCCTTGCTCTGGTGAATGCTCATCAGCCGCACGGCGTTCTCATCCGCGCTGCCTGCGACCTCCGGTTCCACCCCGGCCTCGCGCTGTGCTTCGATGAATTTCAAAAAACGGAACAGTCCCTGCCGCTGGAATTGATCAAACCGCCGGGCCAGGTTGAGAAAGCGTTCGACATTCGCCTGCCGCTGCGCGCCGCGTGGACGGGATCGCAACCATTCGGCGAAATGTGTTTCAGCCAGAACATCTTCCAGACAGCCCGACAATGACGATTGCCGCACCCCTTGCCGCCAACATCGGAAGCGTTTCAGAAGTTTTCCGATTTTTTCAACCGTTTCACTCCGCATGCCGTATTCCGCATTCCGCGCCCGATTGAGCGCCGTCCAGAAATGAACGTCCTTTGCCGCAAACCGGATTTCCCCCAATTCGTCCAGGGACAAGCCAACCAACGGCGAGCGCAGTACCGCGAGGCACGGAACGTCCTGCAAAGGATTATCGAGCAGTTGCAGCAGGCTCAACAAATCCAGGATTTCTGCGCTCTCGAAAAATCCGCCACGCTCGACCACCAGCGGCACACCGACCCGCTCAAACTCCTTCGCGTAAGGCTCCGCCTTGTTCGCGGGTGAGCGCAATAACACTGCCATGTCGCGCCATTCGACCAGTCGGAAGGCCTTTTGCTTTACGTCCCAGATTTCATGCCGTGCATTTTTCAACTCCTTCAATCGCTGCGCGAGCAACCGCGCCGCTTTTTCCGTTTCCTCCAATCCGGTCAGATTGTCCGCGCCGGTTTCGTCTTCAAAATTTGCCTCGGCGCGCCCGCTTTTTTTGAAATGCAAAAGCAATTCAGCCCGCGGCGTTGGATCCTTGGCCAAGCCGAGCGCCGTCCGCGTTTCCGGCGAACCGAATTGCAGTTGTGCTTCCGCGTCATAACGCACACCGCCGATTCTCTCGTGCATGAGAAACTCAAAGATGGAGTTCACGAAATGAAGCAAACCCTCGCGGCTGCGGAAATTTTCCGCCAACGGGATCGTTTGCCCATTTTGGCCGCGCCAGGCTGCGGCGTATTCGCGGAAGATCTTGGGGTCGGCGAGCCGAAAACGGTAAATACTCTGTTTCACGTCGCCGACGAGGAAGCGGTTGCCAATGTTCGGAGTCCCGCCTTTAGGCGGCAGGCTACCTGGACCGCCTAAAGGCGGAACTCCAAGCAAAACGCGGCTCAACGCTTGGATGATTTTGTCCTGCGCGGCGTTGATGTCCTGGTATTCGTCCACGAAGACGAACCGGATTTTTTCACGCCATCGTTCCGCGACTGGCGATGGTTTGTCCCTTACGAAATCCCAAAGCAGTTTCAACGCGAATTGTTCGAGGTCGTGGAAATCCAAAACGCCGTCGTCGCGCTTGCGCGCGGCAAACCGGGCGGAGAAGTTCTGAGTCAGCCGCAGCAATGCGGTCATGTGACCGCGCACCCAATGCCAATCTTCCAACAGCGGATCGTGGCTGTTTTCAACCGGCGCGAGCGCGGCGAGAAAAGCTGCGTCGGGAAAAAAATCTTCGAGCGGCTTTCGCAGAATGGTTTTTTTGCCGCGTGGCCATTCGGCGTCGGCAGCTTGAATACGGCTTAGAACCGCAGCGGCCTGATCGCGTGAAAATCTCTCCGGCAGTTTTTCCAGGATTTCGAAGCATTCCGCCGCCTTGCTGTTTCCCGCGCGCAGATTTTCCAGCGCGGGCAGCCACTCGCCACGCCAGCCGCAAATGGCGGCAACCAGCCAAGCGCGCCATTCGTCCGGTTCGGGCGATGTAAATTTCTCCAGTTGCCGTGTGTGCCAGCCGTCGGCATCGGGCCGGGTTTGGGTGTAATGGTGCAAACGCAGAACGAGTGAGCGGATTTTTTCATCACGCCCGCCGCCGTAAATTTGAATCAACTTTTGGACCGCTTCGGCCAATTCATTTTCAGCGGTGTAATGGATTTGCATTTCCTCTGCGAGTGTCTCGTTGGCCAGCAGCCGCGCTTCGCCCTCGTCGAGCACGGCGGGTTGCGGGTCGAGGCCAAGTTCGTAAAAATGTTCGCGCACGAGCTTGAGGCAAAAACTGTGCAACGTGCCAATGTGCGCGGCGTCGAAGAGCGCGAGTTGTGCGGCCCAGTGCGGTTCGTCGGACCCGTCGCGGATTTTTTCCTCGATCCGTTCGCGGAGCCGCTGGCGCATTTCAGCCGCGGCGGCTTCGGTGAAGGTGACGATGAGCAATTCGTCGAGCGATGCGTGTTCATGGTCCAGGCAGTCGAGGCAGCGCTCGACGAGCGTGCGCGTTTTGCCCGTGCCAGCGCCGGCCATGACGAGCACGTTGCCGCGCGCGGCGACAGCGCGGCGTTGCGATGGCGTCAGGCCGTAGTCATTTTGGGCAGGCGATTCCATGCTGCGCACGCAGGCTAAAGTGGCACAGGCGTCCTCGCCTGTGAAATCCAAAACCACAAGCCGGAGGCCTGTATTTTCCGCGTGTTTTTGCCGGACAGGCATGATAAAAACCACTCATGTCTCAGGGCCTGCGACTTAAGGATCAACCTGTCAGCGAACGCCCGCGTGAACGGCTGGCCGAACACGGCCCGGCGGCGCTCGGCGCGGCCGAATTGATAGCCATTCTCGTGCGCACCGGCCTGCGCGGGACGAACGCCGTCGAAATCGGCGCGCAATTGATAAAAAAATACGGCAACTCACTTCAGGCGCTGGCGCTGGCGTCGGTGGACGATTTGCGGCAGGTGAAGGGCATCGGGCGCGACAAGGCGGTGACGCTCATCGCGGCGTTCGAGCTGGCCCAGCGGATGGCAAAGGAATTGTGCAACGAATCGGAGCCATTGGATCATCCGGAGGCTGTGGTACGGCTGTTGCGCGCCCGGAACCTGCTCAAGAATGTGGAGACATTGCAAGTATTGTCGCTCAACACGCGCCGCCGGTTCATCCGGCTGGATGAAATTACGGACGGCACGCTCGACACATTACTGGTGCATCCACGCGAGGTTTTCCGGAAAGCGATTGCCGCGAATGCCGCTGCCGTGGTGCTCGCGCACAATCATCCAAGTGGCGACCCGACGCCGAGCGAGGCGGACATCAAGGTAACGCGCGATTTGATCCGCGCCGGGCAGCTTTTAAAAATTGACGTGCTCGACCACATCATTATCGGCCGCGCAACGGCGGAACGGCAGAAGGATTACGTGTCGCTGCGCGAACTGGGATATTTTTATTCCTGATTTTGGCCGCAGATGAACACGAGCAGACATGAATGCTTTGAACAAAATCGTTTGAATCTGAATTTAACTGTGTGAATCTGTGGCGGCAAAGATGATTCATCCAACGGCCATCATTCATCCGAAAGCGAAACTGGATTCAACGGTTCAAGTCGGGCCGTATGCCGTCATTGACGAAGGCGTCGAACTCGGTGCGCATTGCATCGTTGGGCCGCATGTTTATCTCACGGGGCTGACGACGATTGGCGCACACAATCAGTTTCACGCGGGCTGCGTCATCGGCGACGCGCCGCAGGATTTGAAATACGACGGCGCGCCGACGCGGCTGCGCATCGGCGACCACAATGTTTTCCGCGAGCATTTCACCGTGCATCGTTCGACCAGGCCGAACGCGGAAACGATCATCGGTTCTCACAATTTTCTCATGGCGGGTGCGCACGTAGCCCACAATTGCGTGATGGGCGACCACGTGATTCTGACCAACGGCGCGTTGCTGGGCGGGCATGCGGTGGTGCAGGATCGCGCCTTCATTTCCGGCAACTGCCTCGTACACCAGTTCTGCCGCGTCGGCACGCTGGCCATGATGCAGGGCGGCTCGGCCATCAGCCAGGACCTGCCGCCGTTTACGGTGGCATTGCGCGAAAACGAAATGTGCGGGCTGAATGTGGTCGGGTTGCGCCGTGCCGGATACACGGTGGAACAGCGAACGGAATTGAAGCGGCTTTACCACCTGCTGTTTCGCGGCGGGAAAAACCTGCGCACGGCCGTCACGGAGGCGCGGGGGAAATTCACCAGCGCCCCGGCAAGGAACCTGCTAGATTTCGTTGTGGAAGCCAAACGCGGCGTGTGCGCCGATATTGGCCACGCCGCCGGCGAAAGTGAAGACAGGTAGAATGCAGCCATGTATAAAATACTCGGTTCAGATGGAAACGAATACGGTCCGGTTTCCGCCGAGCAGATAAAACAATGGATTGCGGAAAACCGGGTTGAAAAAAAGACGCCGGTCATACCGGAAGGCGGCGCGGACTGGGTCTTTCTGTTTTCGCTGCCGGAGTTTGCCGCGGCGTTCGCGCCACCACCGTCGGGTTCGTCGCCGATTGTTCCATCCGCCAAGGCAACAAAATCCGCCGATGCTCCCGCCAAAAATGTACGGGCGTTGGTTGCAGCTTCCTTGGGCGTCTTTTCCGTGATCCCGCCTTTTGGCGCTCTGCTCGGCATTCCAGCCCTCGTTATGGGTATTTCAGGTTTGCGTTTTCAGCGTCGGAACCCGGCGGCGGGCGGCAAGGTCCACGCGTGGATTGGGATTATTTTGGGCGGTTTGTTTGGTTTTGGATATTTGGCATGGATTGCCCTCGCCATTGTCGATTGGATTGTCCGGAGACATTCAATTCATTAACTTTTGCATCATGTATAAAATCATCGGAGCCGACGGCAGAAGTTACGGTCCGGCGAGTGCCGACCAATTGCGGCAGTGGCTCGCCGAAGGCCGCGCCAACGCACAGACCCAAACGCTCGCGGACGGCGCAGCGGAATGGAAACCGCTCGGCACGCTGCCGGAATTCGCAAGCTGCTTCGCGCCGCCAATTCCGCCGCCGATCAGGCCATTGCCGCCGGGAACTTCAGTGACGGGGCAGTTGCCGAAAACCAATTCCTTTGCGACGACGGGGCTGATTCTGGGCGTTTTGTCGCTGACGTGCTGCTGCGGATTTCCATTCAATATTCTGGGGCTGGTCTTTTCACTGGTCGGTCTGTCGCAAATCAACCGGCATCCCGAACTTTACGAAGGCCGCGGTCTCGCCATCGCCGGAGTGATCCTTTCGGCGGCGAGCCTCATTCTATCGTTTGGATTGCTGCTGCTCAACCTGGCACTCAGCCCGCCGAGTATCATGTGGCATTTTAGAAGGTTCTGAACCAGAACCATGCGTACTGAATCACAGCCTGTGCCGCCGAAAATCGCCGCGCCGCCGTCGCTCGCCTTTTTCGCGGGTGTCGTGCTTGCGGCAACCGTGCTGGGTTCGGGCGCGGTTTTGTTTTTCTTCAATCCGAGCACGCACGGATTTTACCCGGTGTGCCTGTTTCACAAGCTGACTGGCTGGAACTGTCCGGGCTGCGGCGGGACGCGGGCGGCGTAT
>JBEKMU010000067.1:0-35748 GCA_049523555.1 Verrucomicrobiota bacterium
CGGTTCAGTGATGATTTGAAACCCGATGGTCGGGGACAGTCTGGAAAACGGTTAGTCTTGAACAGCAAATCATCAAATATGAGCACTAAATTGTTTGTGGGAAATCTTTCCTTCAACACAACCGAAAATGACTTGCAAGAGGCGTTCGCCGCCCACGGCACGGTCGTCGAAGCCAACCTCATGATGGACCGGATGAGCGGCCGCTCGCGCGGCTTCGCTTTCGTCACCATGTCCACACCGGAGGAAGCGCAGAAGGCGATTCAGGCCATGAACGGCGCGACGCTGGGCGACCGCCAGTTAACGGTGAACATTGCCCGCCCGAAGGAGGAGCGTCCCCGCGGTGACCGCGGGCCACGCCGCGACTTCGGCAGTGGCGGCGGCGGCCGCCGGGATCGTTACTAATCATCGCCGTAGACGGCTTTGGCCGGGCGACGCTCGCAACGGGCGTCGCCCGATGTGAGTTGGTCCGCAGTCAGTTCCCTTTTCTTCAAGCGCGCTGTGGTCGTTCCGTTGGAACCGGCAGCCGAATTCCATTTTCTTGATTGCGGAAACAGGCAGAAAACCTGTCCCATACTTATTGGAACAGGAATCAATGGGTTGAATTCGCCCCGGAGATTTGCTGCAGAAGTTCCTCGGCCTGGGTGCGTAATTTTGCTTCAACCGTTGGCAGGAGCAGCGCGGTCAACGTGTGGCGCGCAGCCTCCGGGTCGTTGTTCCTTGCCTGTGCGTCTGCCAGCGCAAGCAGGTAATACGGATTTTCCGGTTCCAATTGGACGGCCAGTTGCAGGTGCTGCTCCGCCAGCGGAAGATCTCCGCCCTGAGCCATTACAAGGATGCCAAACAGTTCGTGCGACGGCCCGAAGTTTGGCATCAGGACGATGGATTTCAGGAGTTCGCCGTGGATTTCCGCCGCCGTCTCCTTGGGCAACGAGCCCCGCCCGCCTTGGGCGTCGGCGGCCAGCCGGAACTTTTCCCAGGCGTAAAGGTAATGCGCGAGGAAACTGCCCGAACCGCGTTGCAACGCTGCCTTGAATTCGCGCAGCGTTTCGTCGGTTTGTCCGCGCCGGACGGCGAGCAGGCCAAGTCCTTCGTAGGGCAGGGGACTGGCCGGCGCAAGTTTTTGCGCGTCGGTGAAATATTTTTCCGCGTCATCGAGGCGGTCAATGCGGAACAGTTCGTCGCCCAGGCGGAAATAATTTTCCACCGGCGTGAGATTGCGCGTAATGAAGGTCTTGGCCCCGGCAACGTTTTCCCGTAAGGGGAATTTATAGGGTGCGAACTGGCCGCGCGCCAGGTAGCGGCGCAGTTCGGATTCGACCGCCGGCAGGGTGGTTTGCAGCGCATTGGTGAAGGCCTGCACGGGGGTTTGCCCTTCGTGCAGGAGCGGGGTGAAATTCCTGAAGCGCGACCTGTAATTGGCATTATCGCCGGCGACCAGGAAATGCGTGAGCAACCACGATTCGGCGTACAAGATTCCCTGACGCTCGCGTTCGTTGTATTGCGGCGAATCGTGCGTGACGGCGAAAAGTTCAGTCAGTGGTATCAGCGGTTCGTGCGCCAGCAACCGGAGGTGATGATCAATCGGCTGGGCGATGAGCGCCGTGTAGCCGGTTGTTTCAAACGTGGAATACAACTCGGCCATGCCTTCCTTGAGCCACAGCGGCCAGATGCGGTCGTTGCGCCGGAACAACAGATGCGTGTATTCGTGAAAGACGACCGCCATGTCCATCGCTCCCGCGCCGGCCTCCGGCAGGGAAAGCACAATGAGATTTTCGTCATTGCCGTGTTGGAAGAAGCCGGCGAGGTTTTCGGGCTGGCCGTGGTAGAGCGGCAGGAACGGTTTCATGGATTCGTGGTCGGGAAAGGCCATCACCACAATCGGCGGCGAGGCGACTGCTTGTGCTCCGGCCAGCAGCGAAAAAGCTTCGCAAAATTCCTCCAATTGCCCGGCGACTTTGTTGACCTCCTGTGGCGTGCCGCAACTGTAGATGTTGAAATGCACGGTGCGCGTCTCGAACCACTGCCGTTGCACCAGCGGAACGTCACCGGCACCGGCTGCCGACACCGGGAAAATTCCCAAGGCCAGCAAGGCGGTCAGAATCCAAAACAATGGACGGTTCATGGACAAGTTGACTCTAAGCGACAGTTGGGCGGATGTCACCTGCCGTCATTGCATTTTCGCATGGCAAGTTCCCGTTGCCCCGTTCAACAGGTAAATCGGCTTCCCGCCATTTTTTTGAAACAAAACGGGGTGCTGCCGGGTTATGAAGTTGAGATATGAACAGGTTTTCCATGAAACCCAAAGTGAACCCGGCGTTCAAAGTGGCGCAGCCGTTGCCGGCGCTGGTTGCTGATCCGGGACTTAAACCTACCGGGGCGCTTCCCTGCCGCTCTGCGGCTCCGGCGGCGCCGCCTGAGAGCCGGTTGAATCTTCCAGCCATGAGATTGGATGAGAAAAGCTGCAACCCGGTCAAGGAACCGCCCCGTTACAATTCGTTATGCAAGAATTTTGCATTCACCAACCGTCCGCAGGTAGTATGAGTCCCGAACGGTCACGGCCCGGCCATGACAAATGCACAGCAGTTCGAGACATTCATGCGGAATAACCAGAACATGGTATTTAGCACCGCCATGCGCTTGCTCGCCAACCAGACTGAAGCCGAGGACGTCACGCAGGAGGTTTTTCTGAAAGCGTACGAGCGGTTCGACCGGTTGGGTGACAGCCCCACGGCGGGCGGCTGGCTTAAAACGGTGGCAACGAACTTGAGCCTGAATCATCTTTCCCGCTATCGCTCACGTTGGAGTTTCTTTTCGGAGTTGTCTGGCAGCGATCGGCAGGAGACCGGGGAAAACGAACTGGAATTCCCCGCGAGCGGAAGCGTGGAAGAGGAATTGGACAAGCTGGAACGGCGTGCGTTGGTCGAGCAGGCCCTCCAAAAACTGCCACCCGCCCAGCGGGTGCCGCTGGTGCTTTACCATCTTGAAGGGCTTGCTTATGAGGAAATCGCCGAAAAACTCGGCGTGTCGCTGGGCAAGGTAAAAACGGACATTTTCCGCGGGCGCGAAGCCCTGCGAAAAAAGCTCAAATTGAAACTGGAAGCAGCCTGACCAGACGCCAATGAATCTGGATTACGACAAGCGATTGGAAGCGGAGATCAGCCGTGAGTTGAAGGCCCTGCCCGAACTGGCGGCGCCGGCCACCCTGGTGAATCGCGTAATGACCGCGCTCGAGCAACGCGCCAAAGTCCCTTGGTATCGCCGTTCGTGGCAGATGTGGCCGGTGGCCCTGCAAGCGGCATCGCTCGTTGTGTTGCTGGCGTTGTTTGGCGGACTTTGCCTTGCCGGCTGGGAACTGTCGCAAGCCCGGGCAACCACGCTGGCGCTGCACAAGGCCGGGGAGTGGTTTTCCGGACTTGGCGTAATTATAAGCACGTTCGGTGTGCTTGCGAATGCGGCTTTACTCGCAGCAAAGAAACTGGGCACGGGTTTCATCGTCGCGTGCCTGGCCGCCGTGGGGCTGGGATACGCCCTGTGCGTGGGGCTGGGCACCGTGTATTTCCGACTCGCCCTGGCAAAACAACGGGAACCCAATTTATGAAAACAACAAAACGAATCCGGTGGATTTTATCAGTCGTTGCTGGCGGCCTGCTGCTGGCATCACCCATCACGGCTTTGGAAACGAATGGCCTAGCCGGCGGGCAAAATCCCGCCGCCGCGGCGGGTATCGTTTCCAACGCCCCAACCGCTGCTGCAACCAATGAGGCGGCGGCGTATCAGGAAAACCAGAGCGAAGGCCGGCCACAGCCGATTGTGATGATCGGTCAGGATGTGGAATTGAAAGCCGGAGATTCGGCGGAAGCAGTGGTGGTCATCGGTGGCTCCGCAAAAGTCCACGGCAAAGTCCGGCAAGCCGTCGTCGTGGTTGGCGGCAACTCGGAGGTGGACGGCGACGTGGGCGACGCCGTGGTTGCGGTCATGGGTAACGCGCACATAAAGACCGGAGCCAAAATTCACAAAGACGTCGTGGCGGTCATGGGCACGCTCAAGGTGGACCCCGGAGTAAAGATAGGCGGCAATGCGGTATCGGTCGGCGGCGAATTCGATATTGCCAAAGGTGCAACCGTTCATGGTCAGAGAGTGAATGTGGTTTTGCCGATACCCCATTTGAACTTTGCATGGCTGGGCAAATGGTTGAAGTATTGCGTGTTCGAATTTCGACCATTGGCGCCGCAGGTCGGTTGGGTGTGGGCCGTTGCGGGCGTATTTTTCCTGTTTTATCTGGTCGTTGCGTTGGTGTTTCCACGCCCCGTTCAAGCCTGCGTGAATAATCTGACCCGGCGGCCCGCCACCACATTTCTGATGGGATTGTTGACGAAACTGCTCGTGCCGCTCGTTATTTTGATTCTGGTGGCTACCGGCGTCGGTTTGATGGTCGTGCCGTTTGTGTGGGCGGCCCTGTTCCTTTGCGCGGTGGTGGGCAAAGTCGCGGTCTTGGAATGGATCGGCATGCAGGTGGGTCGCCCTTTGGGAAACGCGTGGCAAAAACCCCTTGTGGCATTTCTAATCGGCACAATCCTGGTCACGCTGCTTTACATGGTGCCGGTTCTCGGACTGCTGACTTATACCATCCTCGGCATTTGGGGATTGGGTTGCGCGGTCACCGCCGCCTTCGGCAGTCTGCGCCGGGAAATGCCCGAAAAGCCGGCCGCTCCGCCACCGGCGATGGCGATCATGGGCGCCGTGCCAATGACCAGCACGCCACCGATCCATCCCGGTGCCGCGCCAGCCGGAACATCGGAAGCGCCGATGGCATCTGCCGTTCCACTGCAAGGCGCGCCACCAGTTCAAACAACGCCCGTGGCCACACCGGCCACGCCGCCGGTTTGGGGCGAATTGTTGTCCTACCCGAAAGCCGGCTTTTGGGAACGCATGGGCGCGGCGTTTCTGGACATGGTGGTTGTGGGTTTTATCACCGGGATTGCGCACGGACCACTCGGATTTTTGCTGGCGTTTCTGAGCGGCCCGCCGACCTTTTTAATTGTCGCGCTGGCTTACTTTGCCGGAATGTGGGCGTGGAAAGGCACGACTGTGGGCGGGATTGTGCTCAAATTGCACGTGGTACGCGCCGACGGTCAGCCGCTGACCTTTGTGGCGGCCTTGGTGCGCGGACTGGCCGCCGCGTTTTCCGTGGTGGTGCTCTTCCTCGGATTCCTGTGGATTGCGTGGGACCGGGACAAACAAGGCTGGCACGACAAAATCGCCGGAACGATTGTGGTGCGCCTGCCGCGTTCCATTCCGCTGGTGTGCGTGTGAGACCGCTTCGGAGTCGCAGCATTTTGAATGGATCGATCTCGTCCCGGCGTTTGCCCTTTCCGTTGCCTGGACTTGCTGCCTGTGGTTTTGGAAGTAATGGAAGTCCGGCAAATTTCCTTCAATCGCGATTCACTTCAGCGACGCCATGTCAATCACGAAGCGGTATTTCACGTCGTTCTTGAGCAGGCGTTCGTAGGCTTCATTGATTTTCTGGATGGGGATGAGTTCGATGTTGCAGGTGATGTTGTGCTCGCCGCAAAAATCCAGCATCTCCTGCGTCTCGCGAATGCCGCCAATCAGCGAGCCGCCGAATTGACGCCGCCCGAAGATCAAATTGAAAACCTGGACGGGCAGCGGGTCGGGTGGCGCGCCCACCTGCGTGAGTGTGCCGTCGCGTTTCAACAATTCGAAGTAAGCATTGATGTCGTGCTGCGCCGAAACGGTGTCGAGGATGAAATGAAAGGTGTTGCGGTGTTTCTGCATTTCGTCCTTGTTTTTGGAGACGACAACTTCGTGCGCGCCGAGCCGCAGGGCGTCCTGTGTCTTGCCCGGTGAGGTGGTGAAGACGACGACACGCGCGCCGAGGGCGTTGGCGAGTTTCACGCCCATGTGACCGAGTCCGCCCAAACCCACCACGCCGACTTTTTGTCCCTTGCTCACCTTCCAATGGCGGAGGGGCGAATAGGTCGTGATGCCGGCGCACAGCAATGGAGCCGCCGCCGCCAAATCCAAATTCCCGGGCACGCGCAGCACAAAAGCTTCATCCACGACGATGCTTTCGGAATAACCGCCATAGGTCGTGCCGCCGGTGTGTTTGTCCGGGCTGTTGTAGGTGAAGGTCATGCCGTTCTCGCAAAATTGCTCGAGGCCGTCCCTGCAGCTTTCACAGGTGCGGCACGAATCCACCATGCAACCAACGGCGGCGATGTCGCCTTCCTTGAATTTTTTGACATGCGCACCGGCTTTCACGACGCGCCCGATGATTTCATGGCCGGGCACGCACGGGTAGGTGGTGCCGTGCCATTCGTTGCGGACGGTGTGCAAATCCGAGTGGCAAACGCCACAATAAAGGATCTGGATTTGCACGTCATGCGCGCCGGGATCGCGGCGCTGAATGGAAGCCGGTGCGAGTGGCAAGGTTTGAGTCAGGGCGGAATAAGCTTTGGCCTTATACATGCCGCTATACTTAGCACATCAGCACGATGAAGGCAAAGGGCCGGGCAAGGTGTGACAAAAGTCAGATGGCTGGCAGTGGGCTGCTTTGAAAGCAAATAAACAAACCAATCCATCAAAATACGATGATTTTTCGTAGCGGCTCAGTTTGAAATTATCCGGCGATTGGCTGATATTCTTTCACCATAGCCTGACAAAATGAAGTATCAGCATGTTTGTCAGATTGTCCGGCAGCATAATATGGATTCCCAAACGGTTGAAATCCATCTTTAATAAGTTGGTTCACGTTCTTGTCCAACCCAGGTAATGTGTAGCCACTGGCAGTTTTATATTCCTCAATTTTCATAGATTGCTAGTTTAATAAATTCACAATTTCTTCCAAGCTCTAAACGTGGTCAGCAATGCCCGCCTCCCTTGCTGGCGTCACGCCTACCCGACAGCCACTTCCAAGGGCGAAATGTAAGTTTCCTTGTGGAACCGTTGCTTGATTTCTGACGGACTGGCCGTTTCCAAAAATAATTCGACGGCCTCGGTAATGTTGCGGCGGGCTTCCTTGACGGTTTTGCCCTGGCTGACCACATCCAGTTCGGGTCAAAGTGCCACGAAATATTTTTCCGAACGCTTGATGACAGCGGTCAGGAAAGTTTTCGGTTTCACTTTTATAAAGGAAGTTTATCGGCAATCTGGTGTAAAGGCAAATGGCGATTCCGCCAAATGCAAGCCGCGGGGATGGGGATTTAATCGTCACGAGCCGGGCCGTAAAAATGGCCCGGCTTTTTAGTTTCCAAACTTCTCAAACGTACCCCATCTTTTGTGCCGGAATTTATGAACCAGGAAACATGGACTGCGGTTGACCGTTACCTTGCTGATTTGTTTGTGCCGTCCGACCCCGCCTTGGACGCGGCGCTCGCGGCCAGCGTCGCCGCCGGCCTGCCGCCCATCAGCGTTTCGCCGAACCAGGGCAAGTTGCTGCAACTGTTGGCGCGGATTCAAGGAGCGCGGAGCATTCTCGAAATTGGAACACTGGGCGGCTACAGCACCATCTGGCTGGCGCGGGCATTACCGGCTGGTGGACGGCTGATCACGCTGGAGTTTGAACCCAAACATGCCGAAGTCGCCCGCGCCAATCTTATCCGCGCAGGCCTGGCCGGCGTCGTTGAGCTGCGCGTTGGCCGGGCGCTGGACACGCTGCCGCAACTCGCCGCCGAAGGCCGCGGCCCGTTTGACTTGATCTTCATTGACGCCGACAAGCCAAGCACCGCCGATTACTTCGCGTGGTCGCTCAAACTCTCGCGGCGGGGCAGCGTGATCATCGTTGACAACGTCGTGCGCAAAGGCGCGGTGAGCGACGCCGCCAGCGACGATCCGAATGTCCGGGGCATGCGCCGATTCCATGAATCGCTTGCCGCGGAAAAGCGCGTCAGCGCCACGGTATTCCAGACCGTCGGCAGCAAAGGTTATGACGGCTTCGCGATTGCGCTCGTCACCGCCGACCCGTAACGCGTGATCGCGGAACATGGTGCCAGACACAACCGGGAAAATCACCAGGCCCGATCGTATTGAACCGGTGTGGTCAGCAAATCCTTGTGGCCAAGCACCCGCGCCGCCTTTAACGGCCAGTACGGTTCGCGTAAAAACTCCCGCGCCAGCAGCACCACGTCGGCGCGGCCGTTGCGGATAATCTCGTCGGCATGAGTCGGCTCGGTGATGGAACCGACCGCCGCCGTCGCGATGCCCGCTTCGCGCCGGATGCGTTCGGCGAAGGGAACTTGATAGCCTGCGCCGACGGGAATTTTTGCGTGCGGCACCGTGCCGCCGGAACTGCAATCAATCAAATCCACGCCCTCAGCCTTCAACCGCCGCGCCAGTTCGACGCTTTGGCCGATGTCCCAGCCACCATCCACCCAGTCGGTGCACGAAATCCGCACCGCCAGCGGCAGTTTGTCCGGCCACACGGCCCGGACCGCGCGGGTCGTCTCCAGCAGAAAACGGATGCGGTTCTCGAAACTGCCGCCGTATTGGTCCATGCGCCGGTTGGTGAGCGGTGAAAGAAATTCGTGGCTTAAATAACCATGCGCCGAATGCAATTCCAGCCACTCGCAACCGGCCGCCAGCGCGCGTTTGGCTGCGGCCACAAATTCATTTTGCACACGGACAATATCCGCCTCGCTCAGGGCGCGCGGTATTTTTGGCAGTTCATCGCCGAAGGGCAGGGGACTGGGCGCCAGCGTGGGCCAGCCGCCCGCAGCGTCGGCCAGATGCGCACCACCTTTCCATGGTCGCGCCGCCGAAGCTTTGCGGCCTGCGTGGGCAATCTGAATTCCCGGCACCGCGCCGTGCGCCTTGACGAACCGGTTGATGCGCGCAATCGGTTCCACGTGTTTGTCGGCCCAGATGCCCGCGTCGCCCGGCGTGATACGGCCTTCCGCCGAAACCGCCGTGGCCTCGGCGATGACCAGGCCCGCGCCGCCGACTGCGCGCGAACCCAGATGCACCAAATGCCAGTCCGTCGCCGCGCCGTCCTCGGACGAATACTCGCACATGGGCGACACGCCGATGCGATTGCACAGCGTAACCGATTTGATGGTCAGCGGTTGAAACAGATGCGGGGAACTCATGTCACTACTCATGCGCGCGCACTATATCATCGTGGAGGGAAAATGAAAGGATGGCCTCGTTGGGACATTGAGGCACGGACGCCGCAGCGCCAATGTCCCTACCAAAAATTGATTTTGAATCCGTGTTATTCGCCCGTCCTCCGTAGTCCTGCAATGCGGGACGGAGGATGAATCTACCCATTCGTGGTTTAATTCTGCGTTCTTATTGGCAAATTTCCTTTTCTTCAACCGCTTTCCGGTTATCCTGCTTTGACGGAACGTCAAAGGTGACACGTGACAGGTGGCAGGTGACATGAATCAAAAGACGCGTGACGGGGGACGAGTGACATGAATCGGACACCGGCAACGTCTTGTCACTTGCCACATGACACTTGTCACACCGTTTTAGAGAATGGACGCAGCGCATATTCGCAATTTCAGCATCATCGCCCATATTGACCATGGGAAGACGACGCTTTCGGACCGCCTGCTGCATCGCACCGGCACGATCTCGACGCGCGACATGGAGGACCAGTTGCTCGATTCGATGGACCTCGAAAAGGAGCGCGGCATCACCATCAAGGCGCACCCGGTCACCATGCTTTACAAGGCCAAGAACGGCGAGACCTACGAGCTGAACCTGATTGATACGCCGGGGCACGTGGATTTTTCCTACGAAGTTTCGCGCAGCCTGAGCGCATGCGAAGGGGCATTGCTGGTGGTGGACGCGGCCCAGGGCGTCGAGGCGCAGACGGTTGCCAACGTCCATCTGGCGATGAAGCAGAACCTCGAAATCATCCCGGTCATCAACAAGATTGACCTGCCGCACGCAAACGTCGCGCTAGCCCGGCAGCAACTCGAAGATATTCTGGCCATTCCCGGCGACACCGCAATTTCGTGCAGCGCGAAGGAAGGCATCGGCATTGACGAGATTCTGGAGGCGATCGTGGCGCGGATTCCGGCGCCGAAGCCAACGGGCGCGGCGTCGTTGCAGGCGCTGGGCTTCGACTCGTATTTCGACACTTTCAAGGGCGTCGTAACGCACGTGCGCGTGTTCAACGGCGAGCTGAGAGCCGGTCAACACGTAAAGCTGTTGCATTCGGGCAAAACCGTCGAAGTGAAGGAGGTCGGCAGTTTCAATCCGAAGCCGTATGTGCGCGAAAAGCTGCAAACGGGCGAGACGGGTTACATCACGGCGAATATTAAAAGCCCGCAGGAAGTGAAGATGGGCGACACGATTTCGGACGCGCGGAATCCGTCACCGGTGCTGCCGGGGTTCAAGGAAATTCATCCCATGGTGTTCAGCGGGATTTATCCCATCAACACCGCCGATTACGAACATCTCAAGATGAGCATGTCCAAGCTGCAGCTCAACGACTCGGCGTTCGTCTATCAGGCGGAGACTTCGGTGGCGCTGGGTTTTGGTTTTCGTTGTGGCTTTCTCGGTTTGTTGCACATGGAAATCGTCCAGGAACGGTTGCGGCGCGAATACGGCATGGACATCATCGCCACTTATCCGAGCGTGGTGTATCGCGTGACGATGACCGACGGCACGGTAAAGCCCATTGATAATCCGGCGTATTTGCCCGAACTGAATTACATCCAGAAAATCGAGGAACCGATGGTCAAGGCGTTCATCATCTGCCCGAACGACAACATCGGCGACATGATGGCGTTGATTTCCGAAAAACGCGGTGTGCTCGACCACACGGAAACGCTGGACGTGCGCCGGGTGATGATGACGACGATGCTGCCGTTGAACGAAATCCTGATTGATTTTCATGACCGCATCAAAAGCCTCACGCGCGGCTACGGTTCGATGGATTACGACCACGCGGGTTACGCCGAGAGCGACATGATCAAGCTGGACATGCTGGTGAATGGCGAGCCGGTGGACGCGTTTTCGTGCATCGTGCATCGCGCCAAGGCGGAGAGTAGAGGCCGCGCCCTCGCGGCCAAGCTGAAGGAGGTCATCCCGCGCCAGCAATATCAGGTCGCCATCCAGGCCGCCATCGGCGGAAAGATCATCGCGCGCGAGACGGTGAGCGCGCTACGCAAGGACGTGACGGCGAAATGTTACGGCGGCGACATCACGCGCAAACGCAAGCTGCTGGAAAAGCAAAAGGAAGGCAAAAAACGCATGAAATCCATCGGGAGCGTGAACATCCCGCAGGAAGCGTTTATTGAAGTATTAAAAGCATGAAAACGTGGCAAGTGACAAGTGACAAGTGGCAGGATCGCCGATGTTTGGTTCATGTCACGTGCCTGCCGTGCCGAAGCTTCTTGGCGAAGGCTGGTCACCCGTCACCTGTTACAGCTTATGATTCTACGGAAAGCATGAACGAAAATCGAAGGTCAAAGGTCGAAGGACGAGGGCAGGGGAGTAGCCTGCGGCGGGTTTGTTGGAGTTCGCGCTTTAGCGTGGCAAGAGCAGTCCCGCTTGGCGGGACTGAACTCCAACCTGCCTCAACTGCTTGTCACGTGCCTGCCGTGCCGGAGCTTCTGAGCAAAGGCTGGTCACCCGTCACCTGTCACATTTTATGATACTACGCTGGTTTTTTTCAAAAGCGGTTCGCGAGGCGTGCGCGATGCGCAAGCACGTCTATCGCCTGCTTTCCGCGCAACGCGATTTGCTTTCGCCACAGGCGATTGGCGCAGTGACCGTCGCGATGGACGAGGTGCAAAAGGCGATTGCCGAGGGCGCGAACACGGGCCGGATCCGGATCAAGGCGGAGGAGCTTGAGTTCGCCGCCAACAAATGGCTCAAGCCGTATCCGCACGCGATGTGGCGCGAGAACGTTGAGGTGTTGCTCGTGGCGATAGCGGTCGCGATGGGCGTCCGTACGTTCTTCCTGCAACCGTTCAAAATTCCGACCGGCTCGATGCAGCCGACGCTTTATGGGGTCCAGTCGGTGCCTGACTTCACCCGCGCCGCGGGCGGAATCAACGCCGGGCTGGAGGACAAATCCAAAATTCAGGCCGAAATTGACAGGCAATTTAAGTTGCAAAATACCCTGACGATTCCCGATGGCTGGGAACGATTCAAGGAATGGTTCCGGGGGGGTTCCTACGTTCATGTCGTCGCGCAGAACGAGGGGCCGATTACTGACATCAGTCCGATGCGGCGGTTCCTGATTTTCAACATCAAA
Source organism: Verrucomicrobiota bacterium (assembly GCA_049523555.1). Classification (GTDB taxonomy): domain Bacteria; phylum Verrucomicrobiota; class Verrucomicrobiia; order Limisphaerales; family UBA11358; genus UBA11358. The sequence continues at coordinate 12,233 of JBEKMU010000067.1, forward strand.
CAGACCATCTGGGTTGGCGGCGTGGCGCACACGATGTGGTTTCCGCCGGACTTCGGCGAAGAGTCAATGGAGTATCGGTCCGGCCTGATGATGAAGCATCTTTTGAATCCGGAGCGCGTGTATCACAAAGGCGAAGACCTCGTGAAAATGCGGGTCAACGCCGGCGACCATTTGTTTGTGGACCGGCTTACCTACAATTTCCGCAAGCCGGAGCGCGGCGAAATTGTGGTGTTTGAAACCAAGGGAATTCCCGAGGAACGCAGGGATTATTACCGGATTCCGCCGGATGAGTTTTACATCAAACGCCTGGTCGGGCTGGGCGGTAACACACTTTCGCTGGCACAGGATTATGAAGTTGCCGGCGCCCCGCCATACGGCATGAGCGTGCCGGTCGGCCATCTGGTCGTAAACGGCCGGCCGCTGTCCGCCTCAACGCCGCATTTTGAAAACCTTTACTCGTTTTCCGATGCGCCCGCCCGCACGAACGTTTTGGTCTATCACGAAAACCATTATTACGGCCATGCAATGGTGCAGAATCTTTCCCCGGGCAGTGAGTTTCATGTTCGCTCGGATTGTTATTTTGTGATGGGCGACAACACGATGAACAGTCTCGACTCGCGATATTGGGGCGATTTCCCGGCAACGAGCGTCATCGGCAAATCCTTCTTTGTCTATTGGCCTATCACCAGCCGGTTTGGGTGGGGAAATCAATAAATTGCCACGACCAAATGAGCGCGGCCAACAGCGAAACGGTTTTGATCACCGGCGCTTCGTCGGGGATCGGCTTGGAACTGGCGCGCTGTTTCGCGGCGGACAAAAGCCGGCTGGTACTCGTCGCCCGGAACACCGAAGCACTGCATTCCCTCGCCGACGAATTGCGCCGCGAGCACGGAATCCAAACAATGGTTTTGACCGCCGACCTTTCCCGGCCTGAAACCCCGGCGCGCATGTTCAATGATTTGCGACAGGCCGGTGTGACGGTGGATGTTTTGGTGAACAACGCCGGTTTCGGCGCGCACGGCGCGTTTGCCGGATTGCCGTTGCGGCGACAGTTGGAAATGATTCAGGTGAACGTCGCGGCGTTGACGGAACTGGCCGGGTTGTTTCTCCCCGGAATGATTGAACGCAAACGCGGCGGTGTGCTGAACGTCGGTTCGCTGGCCGGTTTCCTGCCCGGCCCCGGCATGGCGGTCTATTTCGCGACCAAGGCTTATGTGCTGTCATTTAGCGAGGCGCTGGCCGGGGAACTTGCCGGCATGGAATTGACTGTAACGGCGTTGTGTCCCGGCCCAACCACGACCAATTTCGGCAATGTGGCCCGCGGCCAGAAGGAGCGGCAGTTCAAGTCGCCCAAAATGTCGGCGAAAACGGTTGCTCGCTGCGGGCATCGTGCCTTTCGCAAGGGCCGGGTGCTGGCCATTCCCGGACTGCGAAATCATTTTCTCATTTTTCTGACGCGCCTCACCCCGCGCTGGTTCCAACGGAAAATTGTCAAATCACTTAACCAAACAAAGGATTGATCCGGAGGTTCGGCAATGGGGTGGAGAAGTGGCCACCAGTATAAAATGAACCTTTTCAGGCTGGATAATAATAGTTATACAATGTTTGTTATATTCACACCGTTGGCAATCGTGGCCAACAGGATTCTTTAGATGTGGATTCCGCTATCGCTTCGTCACGTCCGCTGCTACTACGGCTGCCCGCCTGACTTGATGACATTCGAGAATGGTGACGTCACACCGTTTTTGCTCACGGTGGCGAGAAAGTAATTTCCCCCGAAGTCGTCGAAATAATTGTTTGGGCCGTCTTGGACTTTTGTGGGGTCGCTGCCGTACGGGTTAACGGACATCCAGAATTGGTATGCTGTCGGGTTGTCGCGTTCGTCGGGCGTGATTACCAAGTGACCGTTGCCGTTCTGGTCTGCGATGGTCGGCGCGTGCAGGACGAGCGGGGCTGGTGGCGTGGGTTGTTGCGATGGGCTACACGAGAACAAATTGAGAGAACACTGTGCCGTTGTCCTGTTCTTCGTAGATGCTGAGGATGTCGGACTTGCCCGCTGATGGCGTAGGGCGTTGCCCGATGTAGCGATACTGGTTGCGAACACGAGCGCGACGAAGAGCAGTTTTGTCTTCATGCCGCATTTTTACGACGTGGGGCTTTGGTTGTCAATGGTAGTTCCACAAATAGATGAGTAGAGGGGGGAGTCCGCCTTGTTGAAGTTCGCTGCGCTGTTGACCGTTCAAAAAGCGAAGCAGCCCATGCGCACCTAAAACTTATTCACCGGGTTATTGACAAAAAAAACTTGTTTGCGGGTATGGCGGCAAACGCGTGATGCGCCGGACTGACAGTGAATGATGTTTACATCAAGTGGCACAGTGTAATACTCGACTTGATAGCCGGTCACGTCTCGAAACCTTCGCCGCCCTCATTCTCAAAGCAGGTAGCAGGACAATTTGGGCTTGCGGTGGAATTTTGAATCCAATATTTTAATTGCAATCGAAGTAATCGCAGTGGAAGTGCCTTTCAAATCCCTGGCGGTGGCAAACCGATTCATTGAATTGGGTAATGAATCCGGGAACAAGCTCACGTTGCTGAAGCTGTTGGAGGTTGTTTATTTTGCCCATGGCTGGCATTTGGCACTGACTGATGAAAAACCCCTCATTGATGATACCATTGAGGCATGGAAGTTTGGCCCGGCCGCGCCAACCATCTACCATTCATTCAAGGAATATGATTCTGAACCAATAGCCAAATTGGGTTCGGAGGCAGACATAGCCCAATTTGGTTTGGGAACGGACATGAAGGATTTTGTTGAAAAGAATATCGTCGATTTTATGACTCCAGTTCTCGAGCGGAGTGACTTTATTGACAAGTTCATCGGGAGAATTTGGGAAATTTATGGTTCGATGAGCGCCATTCAGTTGTCCCTGCTGACTCGTCAAACCGGCACACCCTGGCATACCATTTGGTTTGAAAAAGGCGGTTCCAAACACAAGGGAACAGTCATACCGGACTCTTTGATTGCCAATTACTTTAAGGGACAACTTGTTCCCAAGAGTGGTCCTCTGCAACTCCAGCCTGCAAAACCATGGAGAACCACCATGGGGTTGCAGCCGTAGGCGTCGCTCAAATAGAAACTGCAAAGCCGACTTGATGCTCCACTTTTTCACCACCCCAGGCGAACCATCATCACTTTCTTTCAGCACGAAGCGTGGGCTTTATTCACGGCGTTGTTCACAGCGAAGATTTTCCTGTTTGTCACCTTTAATTTAATACAGGTGTTGTTGACGAATCGCAGACTGCAAGCTTTATTATCCACCATGAGAATCCGGTTTACTGTTCTCATTCTGACGGGTTTATGCCTGACAACGAGTCACCCCGCAAAAGCAATGGATCGGTGGGCGGCGCTTTCCATGATTGAAAGCGGCGATGACGACCAGGCCATCGGGCCGGGCGGAGAAATTTCCCGTTTTCAAATCCGACCCGAACTTTGGCCGGGCGGCAATCCGCAAAATACACAGATCGCGTTGGCGGCCGCCCGGGAAATCATGCTCCCGCGCATTGAGCTGTTTCAACGGACCCACCAGCGCATGCCGACGGACTTTGAATTTTACGTTTTGTGGAATGCGCCGTGGCAGGCGGACCACCCCAGCGCTGCCGTCACCGAACGTGCCCGCCGGTTTTCCAATCTTATTCAACGCTGACCTTTTATGGTCGCGTAAACTTTCAAATATTCGCCAACGGTTTGGTCCCAGGAAAAATCCGATTTCATGGCATTCCGGCGATATCGTTGCAGCAGATCAGGATGCTGGTAAAGCGCCAGCGCCTTGCGAATCGCCTTGGCCAGCGCCCGCGCGGAATATTCGTGAAATTTAATTCCATTGGCGCGCGCCGCGTCCTGGGAAAAGTCAATCACGCTGTCGTCGAGACCACCGACTGCCCGCACAATGGGAATCGTCCCGTAACACAGGCTGTACATCTGGTTCAGGCCACTCGGCTCGAAACGGGACGGCATGAGGTAAAAGTCGCAGCCGGCTTCGATGTGATGCGCCAAGCCTTCGTCATAACCCACCCGCACGGCGACCTTGGAGGGAAACCGCCGCGCGAGTTCGTAATAACCCCGTTCATACGCCGATGAGCCGCTGCCGAGCTGGACGAATTGAATGTCCGCGCTCAACATTTCTTCCAGCGCGCCGAGCTGGATGTCCACGCCTTTTTGCTCGGCCAGCCGGGAAATCGTGCCGAACAACGGCGTGTCTGCGGCTTCCGGCAGACCCATTTCTTTTTGCAACGCCAGTTTGCAGGCGGTTTTCCCCGCCAGGCGCTTGACCGAAAACGTCTGCGGCAAAAGCGGGTCGGTTGCAGGGTCCCATTCCTCGCCGTCCACGCCGTTGAGAATTCCAAAAAGCCGGTTTTGCCGCTGGCGCAAAAGTCCATCGAGGGCGCAGCCGAATTCCTCCGTCATGATTTCGCGGGCATATCGCGGGCTGACCGTGGTGATGGCGTCGGCAAAGACGATTCCGGCTTTGAGACAATTGCAAATGCGCCGGGCGGAAAAATGCCCTGATAAAAAAGATTGTGAATGGTCAGGCACGTCGGCGGCGGATTTCCCCACCCTTCGGCGCGCCGTTGCTGCAAAATCAACGCCGGCACGAGCCCGGTCTGCCAGTCGTTGATGTGGACCACGTCCGGCCGCCACGGCAAATGGCGCGCGAGATGTGCGATGCATTTCGAAAAGAAGATGAACCGCTCCGCGTTGTCGGGATAGCTGATGTCGTTTTCCAGGTATAGCCCGGCGCGCTGGTAAAATTCCGGCTGGTGAATGAAATAAACCATCGGCCCGTTTTCGATTTCGAGCGACCACAATTCGGCCTGCACGCGCCGCGCGCCCAGCGGCAAATCGAACCACCAGTCCATGTGCCGGATTTGCGGATATTTTTCGCGGATGCCCCGATACAACGGCGTGACAATCCTCGTTTCGTGGCCCGCGTGCGCCAGCACCTTGCCCAGCGCGCCCACCATGTCGGCCAGCCCGCCGGTTTTGGAGAACGGATGGACTTCACTGCTGGCCAGAAGAATTTTCATTCATTAACGATTCACGATTTACGATTTACGCATCGCGCGCCGAACATCGCGTCAATCGCAAATCGTAAATCGTAAATAAAAAAAGAGATCATCACGCGCAAATCCGGTCGGCTTTGAAGTATGGCTGTAGCGCGGACGGAATCAACACACTGCCGTCGGGTTGCTGATGCGTTTCAATCAGCGCCACGAACAGCCGCGCCAGCGCCGTGCCGCTGCCGTTGAGAATGTGCGGAAATTTGTTTTCACCCGACTCCGTTTTGAACCGCAGGTTCATCCGGCGCGCCTGGAAATCCTCGCAATTCGAGCAGCTCGAAACTTCGAGATAACTCCCCTGCCCCGGCGCCCAGACTTCGATGTCATAGGTCTTCGCGCTCGCAAATCCCATGTCACCCGTGCACAGCAACAGCACGTGATAATGGAGGCCAAGCAGTTGCAAAACCTTTTCCGCATTTGCCACCATCTTTTCCAATTCATCGTAACCGTGCTCCGGTTTCACGATTTTGATCAGCTCGACCTTGTCGAACTGGTGCACGCGAATCATGCCGCGCGTCCCGACGCCCGCCGCGCCCGCCTCACCGCGAAAACACGGCGTGTAGGCGCAGTACCGGATGGGCAATTGCTTCTCCGCCAGAATTTCCTCGCGATGAATGTTCGCCACCGGTGTTTCTGCCGTTGGAATCAAATACAAATGCCCAAGTTCATTATCGTCATCACCTTCAGCCACGCCATAATATTGATCCCTAAATTTTGGAAACTGCCCGACCCCTTCGAGGCATTGCGGCCCGACCATGAACGGTGGCGACACTTCCGTGTAGCCGTGCTGCGTGATATGCAAATCCAGCAAAAACTGGATCAACGCCCGTTCCAGCCGTGCACCCCAATTCGTGTAGAGGATGAAGCCGCTACCGGAAAGCTTTGCCGCGCGCGCGAAATCCACCAGCTTGAGCGATTCGCAAAGTTCAACGTGCGATTTTGGTTTGAAGGCGAAAGTTGCCTTCTCACCATGAACCCGGACGACCGGATTGTCTTCCGCGCTTTTGCCAACTTTGACCGATTCGTGCGGCAGGTTGGGCAGTTGCAACATGAGCGCGTTGCGCCCGGCCTCGACTTCGGCGGCCTGCTTGTCGAGTGCGGCAATGCGATCGCCCAACTCGCGCGTTTCCGCCTTTTTTGCCTCCGCCTCGGCGGTTTTCTTCTGGCCCATCAGCGCGCCGATTTCCTTTGAGACGCGATTGCGTTGCGATTTGAGCGATTCGACTTCCGCCAAAAATTTTCGCCGTTGCTCGTCGAGCTTGAGCAATTCATCAATCCGGGTTTCATCCCCCGCCCCGCGCGTCGCCAGACGCTGACGCACAAAGTCCGGTTTCTCACGAATCAATTTGATGTCCAGCACCGGGCCATTATAGAAATCAAAATGGCAACGGCAAGGTGGAAGCCTTGCGCCGTTGGAATCTGATTGAAAACCACGCCCATCCACGGCACATTGCCACCATGCAAACTGTTTTTACCGGACCGGTTTACGTGGTGCGCGACAATATTGACACCGACCAGATTATCCCCGCGCAATATCTCACGCTCGTGCCGACGATTTCCGACGAATATGAGAAGCTCGGCAGCTACGCGCTTGCCGGCCTGCCCGAATCGCTCTACCCGGCGCGTTTCATCAAGACTGGCCAGCTTGACAGCGAATATCCGATTGTCGTTGCCGGAAAAAATTTCGGCTGCGGCAGTTCGCGCGAACACGCACCCATTGCGCTTGGCTCAGCCGGATGCAAAATCGTTTTGGCCGAAAGTTTCGCCCGCATTTTCTTCCGCAACAGCGTCGCCACCGGCGAACTCTATCCGTGCGAACTCACCGGACGCCTCTGCGACACGCTGAAAAACGGTGATGTCGTCACCGTTGATCTCGACGCCGGAACGGTCACGGTCAAGGCGACGGGCAAGGTTTTCAAATTCAAACCACTCGGCGACGTGCGCCCGGTCGTGGACGCCGGCGGCTTGTTCAATTACGCGCGGAAAAGCGGGATGATTACAAAATAAATCTACGGAATTATCCCTTTCGCATACGGTGACAGGAAATTTGACAGTTTCGCGGCTTTTGCGGATGCTCTAATCGTATGTCGCCAGAAAGCGAATCATTCACCCCGCAGCCACCGAAGCCGCCGGAAAACGCCACAAAAATTCACCCGGTGGTTGAATTTTTGTGGAAGGAGTGGCGTGTGATTAAAAACCCCTCTTTTTATATTGCGGTTGGAATAATTGCCATAGGACTTTTCTGGCTTGAAGAACGACATTACGGCGGAACAATCGTGGAAAAGGATGCTACGATTGTTCAAAATGAGGCGACGATAAGAAACGTTTCAGAACAGCGAGATTCAGCCAACAGAGAAAATGACAAACTAGCAAGAGACAATGAATGGTTAAGAAATTATCGCTCGAAAGAAACAATGCCACTCAAACAAAATGCGCTTATTTTGGCGCGGCAAATACATGATTATATCAAAGATTGGAAGGACACAGATTCACCAGACCAAAAGTATCAACATGTTCAAAAATACCTACAACGATTTGGCTTAAGGGCTTCAATTATGAGAGACGATTTAGACCAAAGCGGCCAACATTCGGATGACTTTGATAAAGTAATGTATGATTTTCAAATGACTTATCCGGAAGTGCGAATCATTGCGGACGAAATAGAAAAATTAGCCAATAAACTTCCAGATGCACCCCCATAATCTTTATGCACCTGAAAGAAGCCAGAGAACAAAGCCTGAAAAAAATATCCGCCCGCAAACAAAAACTTTTCCATGCTGTCTTGAAGTTTAATTCCGAAAATCTATTGGCCCAAATCACCGCATTCGCCTCTCAAGAAATCAATTTTCTCTTCTTTTGTATCCAGTAAAAGTTTCGGGCTTTCATATTGCTTCTCAATGACCGAAGTGCGCTCGAAAAGCGGTTTGATCCATACATACGCAGATTGGTCGCCTTCTGATTCTTGATAAAATTTAATGTAGGATTTTAAGATGTTGTAGTAACCCCGAATCCAATGGTGAAAATAATGATGCGCGACTTCGTCGCTAAATTGATCGCCTTTCAAGAAAAATCCCAAATCGTCAAAAAAATCCAAGATTGGTTCTAGCTTATCTCGTTTGTCACCGTCGATCATTTCCCATTTTTGGATCTCATCTCTGCCGTCTTTTTCCAGGTTCAAATATTCTGCACATACCTTAGCTGCTTCACTCCTTGCGGGTTCGATCTTGTCAAAGTATTCCTGAAAATTGAAAATCAAATTGGGATCATATGTCCTGCAGCGATATTCCATCATCCACTTTGGAATCAGAAAAACAACGAGGGAAATGAAGACAAAGACACCCAACCAAAAACTGGATTTCAGAATTAAGGTAACTTGCGGCGTCGCTTGGCCAGTCGCGACCGTTGCACAAATCGTCACCGTGCCAACTATAAGCCCTAAGACTGTCAGGAATTCTGGGACAGGCATAGTCTTTGCGATGCGCCCCGCTTTAGACAGTCGAACTATCGAACTTGCTTTCATTTCCGTATTTCATCCGTGTTCAACCTGTGGCTAAATGATTTAAATTTGATGAGCAAGCAAGATATTTTATCGTTAATCCTACTCCCCTGCCCTCGCTCGCTGAAAAGGCTTCGTGGCACGTTCACGCTGCCCGAGCGCTTGACGCTGCAATTCGACAGGTCGCTTTCACCTGAAGTAGCGGCGGCGATCGCCAGACGGTTGCAATCCGTGGCGCGCGAAATCGGCGTTGAACTTTTATCGGAGGGGCGAGCTCTGCGAGCCCCAAACTTTCCGCCAACAATCAGGGCGTCGTGGAACTCCGCCCTCCGAAATGACGTTGAAGAATACACGCTTACGATTAATCCGCGCGGCGTATTGATTGAATACCACGAAGTGCTGGGCTTGCGCGCCGCCACCGCCACGTTGCGGCAATTGCTGCGGCAATACGGTCGGTGTCTGCCCTGCCTGAAAATACGCGACTGGCCGGATTTTCCGCGTCGCGGCGTGATGCTCGACGTCTCGCGCGGGCGCGTGCCCAGGCTCGAAACGCTGCTCGGACTGGTCGAACATCTTGCCGATTTCAAGGTCAACGAGCTGCAACTCTACACCGAGCACACGTTCGCCTATCGCAAATTCAAATCCGTCTGGCAAAGTTGGGGCGCATTGTCCGGTGACGAAATCCGCCAGCTTGACGCGCGTTGTCGCGAACTCGGCATTGACCTCGTGCCGAACCAAAATTCCTTCGGTCATTTGCGCTATTTCCTCGGACATCCTCGATTAAAAAAACTCGCCGAGGTTTCCATGCCTTACGAAGACGCGAGTGGTGAATTTGTCCGTCGTCCGAGCACACTCGCGCCGGATCATCCCGGTACCCTGCCCTTCCTGCGCGGGCTTTACGACGAGTTGTTACCGAACTTTTCGAGCCAATTTTTCAATGTCGGCTGTGACGAGACGTTTGATCTTGGTCTCGGCCGGAGCAAAAAACTCTGCGAGCGGATTGGCAAAGGCCGGGTTTATCTCGATTTTCTAAAAAAAATCCACCACGAAGTTTCCCGGCGCGGCAAACGGATGATGTTTTGGGGCGACATCATTTTGAAATATCCGAAGCTGATTCCCGAACTGGCTTCGTTTGGAGTTCCGCCTTCAGGCGGCCTTCGCAGCAAGTCATCCAAACCGCCTGAAGGCGGGACTCCAAACCTTATCGCCCTGAATTGGGGTTACGAAGCTGACCATCCTTTTGAAAAAGAAGCCGCCCAATTTGCCAAGGCAAAAGTTCCCTTTTACGTCTGCCCCGGCACTTCGACCTGGCAAACGTTGGTTGGCCGGCACGACAACGCGCTGGCCAATTTGCGCACAGCGGCGAGAGCCGGGAAAAAGTTTGGCGCGGTCGGTTATCTCATCACCGATTGGGGTGACGGCGGTCATCCACAACCGCTCGCCGTCAGTTATCTCCCCTACCTTGCCGGCGCGTCGCTGAGTTGGTGTGAGAAAACGTTTGACGAAAGACTGCTCGTGCCGGTTTTAAGCCGTGACCTTTTTCATGATTCGACCGGGCGCATGGCAAAAGCCGCGTTTGCGCTCGGTCACGCCCACCGCAAGCTCGGTTACACCGAACCCAATCTGACGCCGCTGGGCGCAGTCATTGCTGCGCCACCGCCGGAAACGCGCGAATTGTTTTGTCGAAATGGATTGAAATACCACGCGCGGATTTCGGAAAAGAACGTCCGCGCGACGCTGAAGGAAATTGAGAAACAACGCACCTTGCTTCGCCGGGTAAAACCTTCGAGCAGAAATGCCGGGATTTTATTGTGTGAGCTGGATTTGGCTGCGCGCATGGCCGCGCAGTCATGCCAGTTCATGCTGTGGCAGCAGGTGCGCGCGGCGGAAAAAAATTCCGAGGCGAAACGTCTGGCCCGGACGGGTATCCGCGCATTACGCAAACTGGACAAGAAATTCAATGCTTACTGGCCGTTGCGCAACAAGACCACGCCGCAACATTGCTCGGCGTTTCTGAAATGGCGAATGAGGGATTATTCAAAACCCGACGCGCGCGCGGGTTGATATGCCCTTTCCTGTTTACCCGGTGGAATTGCGAAGCTGGGGCTTTAAGCAAACACAGGGCTGGATGGTTCCCAATTTCCTGAATCCGGAGCCAGTGTGGATGCCTGCGCCATGTTCTTCCTTTACTCGGCACCCGCCTTGGTTTCAGATTCGGCCTGCACAATGACAGCGAATTACATCCCGAGACAGGCACATGGCTGATACTCCGCAAGCGCCCATGAGTTTGCTCGGCAAATTCACTGTCCTGAAAGGAGCAGCGCGGGAGTTGTGGCTGGTGTTTGCGGTCAAGCTTTTGGTCATAGCGGCTTATGCCGTAACGAACTCGACCCTGGTGCTCTGGCTAACGTCTGATTTGGGTTACAGCGACGAGAAGGCCTTGGGTCTGGTGGCTGTCTGGTCCGGTATTATGACCGCAGCGATCGTGCTGGTCGGTTCGCTCACGGATGCCCTCGGCTTGCGCAGAACATTTTTCCTGGGCGTCTGGATCTGCATTGTCGCTCGCGCCGTGATGGCTTTTACGAATCTCAAATGGCTGGCGCTGATTAGCGGGCTGGCCCCTTTGGCGGTCGGCGAGGCGTTGAGCGCCCCCGTCTCGGTTGCCGCCATCCGCCGTTACTCCAACACGAGGCAGCGGTCCATCTCTTTTTCGATCTTTTACGCGATGATGAATTTCGGTTTCCTGATTGCTGCTTTTGTCTTCGACTTTGTGCGGCAGCACCTGGGAGAGCATGGCCATCTTGTGCTGCTCGGCATCAGGATTACCACCTATCAAACCCTGTTTCTTGTGAGCCTGGTGATTGAGATTTTGCTGTTGCCGACTCTGTGGTTCCTGCGCGAGGGAGTCGAGGCAACCGACGATGGCCTCAAGATTGTTCCCCGGGAAGCAAGGTATCAGCGAGAGAACCTTTGGAATTCGATGTGTCTGACCATGCGCGACAGTCTGCGCGAGACGGTCCGGCTTATTACGGAACTTTTGCGCCAGGTCGGTTTCTATCGGCTGCTGGTCTTTCTCGTGCTGGTCGCGTTCCTGAAGCTGATCTTCATGCAGATGTATTACGTTTATCCAAAATTCGGCATCCGCGAATTGGGAGACGGCGCTCCCATCGGCCGGCTCTGGGCAATCAACAGCATCCTCATCATTTTCCTTGCCCCATTGGTCGGCGCCCTCACCCAAAGGTATTCCGCCTATAAGATGGTAACACTGGGCGCCATCATTTCCACCGCGTCCGTCTTCATCATGGCCTTGCCCACGGTGTGGTTCGAACCGCTGGCGACCGGGTTCGTGGGCCGCTGGCTGGGCCATGGTTATCTTGGGCTGCATGGGGAGGTTCATCCCTATTATGTCATGATCGCTCTGTTCGTCGCTCTTCTTTCAGTTGGGGAAGCTTTCTACTCGCCGCGCGTCTATGAATATGCAGCGGCCATCGCGCCCAAAGGTCAGGAGGCCTCTTACAGCGCCCTCTCCTATGTGCCTTTTCTGCTTGCGAAACTTCTGTTCGGAACTTTCTCAGGTATGCTGTTGGCAAAATATTGCCCGGAGGTCGGGGTGAGACACTCGGGAATCCTCTGGCTGGCCGTGGCCCTCACCGTCACAGTTGCGCCGGTCGGCTTGATCGTCCTTCGTAAGTACGCCCGCGTCCATGAAGCGGGGCGCATGGACTGAGGGACGGCAAACCCCAAAACAGGAATCCGAACCCGCCGCACGGGGGATAGTCGGCTCGCAGCGGCTGCAATTGCACGGTGCAAACACAACCGCGATAAAAACCTAAGATGTCGAAACGAAAACGCGCCCACGAAAGAATCCGGCGGGCGCGTTTGAAAATGGCCATCTCGTTATTTTGATTTCGTCGGCGCTGCAGGTGTGTTGCCAGGCGCAACCGGCTTGCTGGTCGGCGGGGCGACTGGCGTGCTGGGTGGCGGCGTGACCGGCGGCAGGAGCAAATTGTTCGTTGGCATTGCCGCCGGCGAACTCGCCGGCGCAACGGGTAGCGGAGCGGTAATGGGTATTTGCGTTTGTTTTTGCTGCACCACCTTTTCGAATTCAGACCCGCTGCTCTCGTTGTGCAAGCGGTCTTCCACGTAACCCAAACCCAAAGCCAGCACGAGGAGCACGATGGTGGCGTATCTCGTCGTTTGAGTCAGAAAATTGCCCGAACCCGCGCCAAACAACGCGTCCGCCGCCGCGCCGCCGAACGCCACACCTGCCCCGGCGTCCTTCTTCGGCAACTGCATCAATATCAGCAAAATCAACAGCAGACAGTTGGTGACCAGCAAAAACGTCAAAACTCCAGCAATGAAATTCATACCCTATTCTAGATCGAATTTTTGATGATGTCAGCAAAACTTCGCGCTTCGAGCGACGCGCCCCCGACCAGCGCGCCGTCCACGTCCGCCTGCCCCATCAACTCGCGCGCGTTCGACGGCTTCACGCTGCCGCCGTATTGAATGCGGATTTTCCGGGCGGCGGCCTTGTCGAACACCTTCGCGAGTACACCGCGGATGAAGGCGTGCGCGCCCTGCGCCTGTTCCGTCGTCGCCGTTTTGCCTGTGCCGATGGCCCAGACCGGTTCGTAGGCGACAATGGTTTCAATCGCCTGTTCCTTCGTCAAACCGGCGAGACTGCCACGCACCTGCGTTTCCAGAACCTTTTCCGTCTGGTTGGCTTCGCGTTCGGCCAGCGTTTCACCAACACAAACGATGGGTTTGAGCGCGGCCGCGTGCGCCGCCGCCGTTTTTTTGGCGATGAGCGCGTCCGGTTCCTTCTGATACTGCCGCCGCTCGGAATGGCCGAGAATGACGTAACGCACGGAAAATTCCTTGAGCATCCCGGCGCAGATTTCACCGGTGAACGCGCCGAAATTGTGCTCGCTCATGTTCTGCGCGCCGAGGCGGAGATTGGAATCCAGGACCGCCTTCGACACCGACTCCAAGGCCGTGAACGGCGGACAAACCACGATGTCCGCCTCCTTGACGTTGGCCAGTTCCAGTTTCAGGCCATTGACGAGGGCCAGCGCCTCGGCGACCGTTTTGTTCATCTTCCAATTGCCGGCAATGATCAATTTACGTTCTTTGTTCATGTTCTAAAAGCTTAACGCAAAGGCGCCAAGGTTCAAAGGCGCAAAGTTTTATAGGCCATTAACAACCCGATGAATTCCGTTCTTCACGTATTGTCCGCCAAAATTGATGACCAACCCCAATTTCAATCCAGTCAGCCGCAGATATGTCAACATTTGCGCCTCAAAAATCGGATTCCACTCGGTCACAGCTTTGTTATCCACCAACACCAGACTGTTTACTTTCAAATCGAGCCACAGCGGGTTGGCGAGCCGCTTGCCCTTGTAAACAATGGGAACTTGTAATTGACGCTCAACTTTCATCCCACGACGCACTAATTCTTCCACCATCGCCTCTTCGTATATTGACTCGATCAGGCCCGGACCGCCCAATTCCCGATGAACTTCAATCGCACTGTCCACAATGACCTTGCTGATATCATTCTCGTTCATCTCCGCGTCTTTGGGTCTTTGCGCCTTTGCGTTAAATTCATTTGTTTGAAAGCGCCGCGACGCCGGGCAGAACCGCGCCTTCCAGGAATTCCAGGCTCGCCCCCCCGCCGGTGCTCATAAACGTCACCTTGCCGCCGAGCTTGGCCTTGTTCAACGCCTTCACGCTGTCGCCGCCGCCGATGATGCTCTTCGCGCCATTCTTCTGCGTCGCATCCGCCACGGCCAGCGCGATGGCGTTGGTGCCGATGGCAAACTGCTTGTTCTCAAACAATCCCATCGGACCGTTCCACAAAATCGTCCTGGCCTTCGCAATCTCCGCCGAATACGCCGCGACCGTGGCGATCCCGATGTCGAGCCCCGCTGCGTCGTCCGGGCAATTCATGTCCGTGTTCGTGCGCGGATTCTGCCATTCGATGACCGGTTTGCCCTTCTTGTCGAGCTTGTCGGTCTTGACCGGCACGGCGACCACGTCGTCCACCGGCAAAAGGAACTTCACATTTTTCACCTTGGCTTTTTCGAGCGCGGCCTTGGCGATGCCGGTCGCGTCCGGTTCCACCAGCGATTTGCCGGTTTTGTAACCCTGCGCCAGCCGGAACGTGTAAGCCATCGCCCCGCCAATCAAAATCGTGTTCGCCTTTTCCAGCAACCGGTCAATCACCTTGATTTTGTCCGAAACCTTCGCGCCGCCCAGAATCACGACAAACGGACGCACGGGCTTTTCCAATTCATCGCCGAGGAACTTCAATTCGCGTTCCATCAACAAACCGGCGGCGCACTTGCCGCCGCGCCTGGCGACCACGCGGGCGACACCCTCCGTCGAAGCGTGCGCGCGATGCGCCGCGCCGAACGCGTCGTTCACATAAACGTCGGCGACCTTCGCCAGTTTTTCGGCGAACGCCGGGTCGTTCTTTTCCTCCTCGTTGTAATAACGGACGTTTTCGAGCAGCACCACGTCGCCATCCTTCATCCCCGCCACGGCCCGCTCGACCTTTTCGCCGATGCAATCGTCCACGAACGTCACCGGTTTGCCGAGCAGCCCGGACAATTTGACTGCAACCGGTTTCAGGGACATCGTTACGTCGCGCTTGCCTTTGGGCCGGCCGAGGTGCGCGGTCAGAATGAGTTTGCCGCCCTTCTCCATTAAAAGTTTCAGCGTCGGCAGCGTGGCGACGATGCGCGTGTCATCGGTAATGACCATCTGCCCGTCTTTTTCCTCCAGCGGCACGTTGTAATCCACACGCAGGAAAACGCGCTTGCCGCGGACGTCCAGGTCACGAACTGTCAGTTTAGCCATAAAATTGTCCTGATTCCGAAAAATTTAGAAATAGGAGGATAGCTTGGTATGGCGGCGAGTAAAGTGAATTCAGCGTGCGGGTCATTTCAACGCAGAGACGCGGAGATGCCAGGCCGCGAAAATGCACGAGAAACTTTGACGAACCAAGGCAGGGTGTATCACTCCCTGACACGCCGTGTCGGTATCCCGTCTTACCCGGAACTGACACCGGACGGCGTTTCGCCGTTGATGAAACAGACGATGCCCGGTTGCGGCGGTGTGTGTTGGCTTGAAACCCCGGTGACTCCATTTCAAGACGCCGTGATTTCTTTTGCGGGCATACTTGGGCAGGCGATGTTCTCCACCGCGCCGGAATGGGCACCGCCATTCAAACCGTCAGCAAAAATGCTGCGCGACTGGCACAACATGGTTCGCCAGCAAATCGGCAAATTGAGCGAAGGCGACCGGATTGGAATTTTCGCTTACAAAGACATTTGGCGGGCGTGCAAAAGTGCGTTTGCAATCGTTCGCAAAAATCGGTCACGAATCACAAGGTTGGCAAAGTGCCTTGCTGAATCGAAAGCCGCCGCTGACAGGGAATTTGAGAAAGCAGCAGAGGCAGTGGGAAAATGGGCGGCAAGTTCGCCCAAACTGTCCACTGCTGAAATCGCCGTTCACCTTCAAAATGCACTCGCGAATTATTTGCCACTGGACCATACGAAACGCGCAACGTATGAACGGGCGTTGGTCTGCTTGAAACGCGGCGAACAACTGCCCGCCGAGTTAATCGCCGAGCTTGAAAAGAAATGACCGCCGCCGAACGCCACAGATTGACGCAGCCGACGCACGCCGCGCAAAGTCAGAGTGCTCAGTTTTCAACAGAGAACTTTGCCAAACGCGGCGCGGATGGTAATTTCTCCCCGTGCTTAAAATCCGCCGAAAAGGTGTCGTTGACCACAGAATTCCGTTGGTGGCGAGTTCTTTGGCCAGGTTCTGGCGAAAGGCTTCGCCCAAGCGTTGTCAGCAGGTCATACTCGCCCTCTTGCTGGTGGTTTTCACGATTTCGTGTGACGAGACGCCCCGGTCGCCAGCCGGGAAATCGGGGACGAACAGCCTTCAGACTGTCACCATCAACAATATCGAGCCGCGGCGTGATGTTGCGGGGGAAATTATTGACGCGCACGATGGCTGTCTGGGAAATTATTGACGCGCACGATGGCTGTCTGCAGTACTTCGATGGACGCTATTACCTCTACGGAACAGCCTACGGCGCGAGCGACCGTTTGAGCCTTACCAATCATTACCGGGTTTACAGTTCGCCGGATCTGGAGCGCTGGACCTATGAAGGCGAGTTGCTCCGGGGACAACCGGCCGGGGTTTATTATCGTCCCTACGTGGTCTTCAATCCGAACACCCACAAGTATGTGCTTTGGTATAATTGGTACCCAAAACTATGGAACGGCCATGCTTTGGTATAATTGGTACCCAAAACTATGGAACGGCCAGATTGGGGTTGCCACCAGCGACACGCCGATCGGGCCTTTCACCATTGTCAATCCGAACGTGCTTCGCCACCGGGAGGGTTCCCGTTCCGGTGACGGCAGTCTCTTTGTGGACGACGATGGGAAAGGTTACCTCATTTTTTCTGCCATTGATGATGGATATGCCATTCGTGTGTTGCCGCTGACGCCGGACTATCTGGGGTTGACCGGCGAGGCCAGCAACATTCTGGCCAAGGGCGGCGAGGCACCCCTGCTTTTCCGGCGAAATAATCTCTATTACGCCCTTTGCGGCCCGCTCTGCCCGGCCTGTCCCGAAGGCAGCCAAGTGCAGGTTTTCACCGCCACATCACCTCTGGGCCCATTTGCCGCGCGGTCGAACATCAATCGCCGTCCAGAAAATGACACTCCGAACATCCCGGCGCAAGAGACCTGGGTCGCGAGAATTCCAACCTCCGAAGGCCCGGTATTCATCTGGATGGCGGATCGCTGGCAATCCTGTCTGGACGGTGTAAACGGCCATGATTTTCAGTTCTGGGTACCTTTGAAGTTCAGCCCGGATGGGGACATTCTGCCGATCAAGGCCGTTACGCAGTGGTACATATCGTGGCCGCAGTGAAACTAACGTGGGCATCGGAGGACCACAGTACCCTCTCCCTTCCGGTGGGGAATCCTTTGCCAAATTTCGCAAAACTGCTACTATTTTTCCATGCCTAAAATCAGCCAAAATGGTTCAGCAACGCGCACGGCCAAGAAGAGCGCGCCGCAAAAGCTGGACGACATGCAGAGCCGGCGCGATCACCGCGAATTGCCGATTGACAAAGTCGGCGTGCGCGGGCTGCGCTTTCCGATACAGGTGCGCGACCGGGCACACAGCGTGCAGAACACGGTGGCGACCATCGGAATGTTTGTGGATTTGCCGAAGGAATTCAAAGGCACGCACCTGAGCCGCTTCCTCGAGGTGCTCAACGCGCACGGCAGCGTGATTCACGTGGAAAACATCGGCGAAATTCTTCACGCCATGCAGAAGAAATTTCATGCGGCCACGTCGCACCTGGAAATCGAGTTCCCCTATTTCATGATCAAAAAGTCGCCGGCATCGCGTTTGGAAAGTTTGATGGATTACATTGCGCGGTTCGACGCGGCGGCGTGCGGGCCGGAAATTGATTTCGTGCTGACGGTCAAGGCGCATGTCACGACGCTGTGCCCGTGTTCCAAGGCGATTGCCAAATACGGCGCGCACAACCAGCGCGGGCTGGTGACGGTGGCGCTCCGGTTCACGAAGCCGGTCTGGATCGAGGATGTGGTGGCGATGATAGAAAGTTCGGCCAGTTCGGAGCTTTACGCCCTGCTCAAGCGGCAGGACGAAAAGGCCGTGACCGAGCGCGCGTATGAAAATCCGGTGTTTGTCGAGGACCTGGTGCGGAACGTGGCGCTCAAGCTCAACGCCCATCCGCTGGTAACCTGGTATAAAGTCGAGGCGGAAAACTTTGAGAGCATCCACAATCACAACGCCTACGCGTGCATTGAAAAAGGCTGATCCTTTTTGGCGCAAAGATTTTTCGATATTTTAATGGCGTATTTGATTTTCTTTGCTACATTCCCGCGCCTTTGATGGACCGGAAATTGCTGTGAAAGCCGGAGACCAATTTTGAAACTGTGACTGAAATGAGTAAAACGATGAAAAAACCGTTACACGCGATGCTGCAAACCCCCGCCACGGCGGCGGCAATTCTTGGCCGGCCGATGGCGAGAAAGAGCGCCACCAGCGCCGGGCCGAAAAGAATCAAGCCGGAATGGCAGAAGTATTACCAGCGTTTGCTCGAATTGCGCGAGCAGTTGCTCCACCAGATGAACGGCCTGGCCCAGGAATCCGCGCAGGAAGTCCCCGGTTACAGCCTGCACATGGCCGATTCCGGCACCGACAATTTCGACCGCGACTTCGCGTTAAGCCTGCTTTCGTCCGACCAGGACGCGGTTTATGAAATCGAGGAAGCGCTCAAGCGCATCGAGAAAAAGACCTATGGCGTCTGTGAATTGACCGGCAAGCCCATCCCCCGCGCGCGCCTGGACGCCATTCCGTGGACACGATTCCGGGTCGAAGCGCAGGCGCAATTGGAACGCGAAGGCGCCTTGCGCCAGCGCCGGTTGGGCGCGCTCGGCACGATTGACAGCGCGGCGGTGGCCGAAGTGGAAAGTGAGGACGAGGAGTCGGAGGAAAAGACCAAGGAGAAAGAGTGATTTATGCCGCGCGAAATCATCACCATCGAATGCACCGAGGCGCGCAAGGAAGGCAAATCGCCCTCGCGCTATACCACCACGCGCAACAAAAAGACGCAGACGGAAAAGCTCGAAATCAAAAAGTATAATCGTTTTTTGCGCCGCCACACGCTCCACCGCGAAATCAAATAATTATGCCGCGTAAAACCCACACCGAGAAACCCGAACGTCGCGGCCAGCGCCGCGGGATGATGGAAGCCCGCACTCCCCGGCCCAAGCCGAAGATTGACTTCATTGCCGCCGCGCTCGATTACAAAAACACCAACCTGCTCCGGCAATATGTGACCGATCAGGGCCGCATCCTGCCGCGCAAATACACCAACATGCCCGCGCATTATCAGCGCCGCCTGACCCGTGCCATCAAGCGTGCGCGCCAAATGCTGCTGATGAAGTAAAAACGGAACGGGGTTACAGAGTGTTGGAGTGTTGCACAACCGATGGTTCATCACCCCAGCTCTTTATTACTCCCTTTTGTTTGCCGGCTTGCTTTTGGGGGTTGCCGGTGTGATTTTTCAGGCGTGACGAAAGCGCACCAACATCCCCATTCACACAAGCGGCAGGAATTGTCCGCGCTGACAGGCCGTTTGCGCCGGCAATCGCGCAAAATCACCGGCCCGCGCCAGGCCATCCTGAAAATTTTGCGCGCGCACCCGCATCCGCTTACCAGCCGGGAAATTTTTGCCGCGCTGCCCAAAGGGCTTTGTGATTTGGCGACGATTTATCGGGCCATGCACCTGCTCGAAGAAATGGATATGGTCAAGCGGTTTGATTTCGGCGACGGCGCGGCGCGGTTTGAACTGGTCGGCGAGGGCGACGACGGCCATCACCATCATCTGGTTTGCACGAAATGTTCGGGAGTCGTCGAGATTGACGAATGCTTTCCGGCGGGAATTGAGAAGCGCATTGCCGCCCAAAACAAGTTTAAGGCCGTCAGTCACAAACTTGAGTTTTTTGGCATCTGCCCGGAGTGCCAGTAAATTTGCCTTCCTGAAAGAAAAAAGCCGCGCTCGCGCGCGGCTCATTCATTCATGTTGGGCGAAAACCTTTACACCAGTTCCTCCTGCCAATCACCCAGGTGGAGAAACTCCTTCACTTTTCTGCGTTCGTAACGGTTTTTCAGCGGTTTTTTGGGCTGATGATCCAGCTTGCGGAATGGGTGTTTTGGATCCCGAACGGCTTCCGTGATGACTTCCATCATTCTTTTCATAATGCAACTCTGGTTGTGGAGTTGTGCAGGGCCTCGCCTTCCTTGCCGGCAAGAATCCGCTGCCTGCACTCCTGACTATAAGACCAATCCCGACGTCGGTCATTCAAATTTCCCCATAGAATTTTCCCTGGCGTAACAAAATGAACCCGAACGCCACTCGTTCTCGGTTTTTTTGACAGCAAGTTTCAAACCAAATTCCGCAAAAACTTTTTGCACCCGGGAAAATTCTGATTTCAAAATTCCCGCCAGCACGAGCGTTCCGCCGCGTTTCAATTGCGCCGCAATCCGCCGCCGTTCCGCCATCAGCAACGTCGAAATCAAATTTGCGCAAACCAGATCGTATTGTTTTGCCGCGTGAATCGGCAGTTTTGCCACGTCCCCGCGCGTAATCCGCAGTTTTTTATGAACCCCATTCACGCGGGCGTTGGCGCGCGCGACACGGACTGCCTCGGGGTCAAAATCGAAGGCACGCACGGCTGAATAGCCGAGTTTCGCCGCCGCAATCGCCAGAATTCCCGAGCCGGTGCCGATGTCTAAAAATGACCGCCGTGCTTCAAATTTTCCACAGCGCACCAATTCGTGCAGGCAAAACGCCGTCGTCGGATGCTGGCCGGTGCCAAAGCCAAGGCCGGGATCGAGCACGACGACGGTTTGACCTTGCCGCGGTTTGCGTTTGCTCCAGCTCGGTTTAATCAGCAGCGATTTCCCCATCTCGGCGGGACGAGTTACACGAGTTCCACTTCCACGACGCCCTGATTTTCGGGCTAAACCCGGAGGCTCGCGAAACTCGCCCTTCCGATTTTTGAGTTTGATTTCAATGGGCTTGAAATGCCGTTTCCACGATTCCGCCCAGTCCTCGCGCCGGACTTTGGCAATGGTGATTTTGCCGGAACCGATTTTCAGCCCGCAATCCTTGATCCGCTTCAGTCCGGCGGAAATTTTTTTGCGAACTTCTGCAACCGGCCTTCGTTCGCAAAAGGCGGAAACCGTGTTCACGCCGGTTTTTACGTGGAAATAGGATGAAACAACGCAGTTCAGAATCGCGGCAAGCGTTTCTGCAACAGCGTCTTCGGCTTCAGGCTTTGTGGCGATGGAAATCCGCCAGAGTGGTCTGATCGATTTCATTTTTCCAATCGGTGGGGCGTGCCGGACAGCTTGGGATTTTTGCCCATTGCGACGAGTTTGGAGTTCCGCCTTCAGGCGGCCGGCTGAAGCCGGGACTCCGAACATTGTCTTCATGCCACCAAATCGCGCCACGGGGCGAAATTGAGCAATTCCACCTCGGCCATGTGCGGATGCAACGCGACCTGTGTGACACTCGCGTATTCGATCTCGAACAGATTGGTTTTCGGCAGCGGCACCTCGAGGAGAATGGCGAGCATCATGCGGATCACGCCACCATGACAGAAGACAGCGACGTTTTGTCCGCGATGCCGCCGTATGATTTCGCGCAGGCACGGCTCGACGCGGGCGCGGAAGGTTTTGCCGTTTTCGCCGTTCGGCGCTCCTTTGAGTTCAATCTGGTCAAGCCACTCATAAGCGCTGAAACCAAACCGTTCACTGACGACCTGCCAGCCCAACCCGGTCCAGTCGCCGAAATCCAGTTCGCGCAACGCGGGCAGGATCGTTTGCGCCGGTGAGCCATTTTTCAGCAGCGGCGCCAGGGTTTGCTGGACCCGCTTCATCGGACTGGCGTAAATCGCGTCAATCGTCTTGCCGCGCAGATATCCGGCAAGCGTTTTGGCCTGTTCGTGGCCGCGCGCCGAAAGATTCATGTCAATGCGTCCGCCGAACGAGTGCTGATGACGCGGCTCGATTTCCCCGTGGCGAATCAGCAACAGCCGCGTTGGCTGCGGTGGTTTGGGTTTTTGCCGCGGACGGTTTGAGTACGACATGGATTTCAAATTCAGGTTGGAGTTCACTCTTTAGCGTGGCCGGAACAAGCTAAAGCTTGGACTCCAACAGCGCCTTTTCCTGTGCGGCCAGCAATTCACGAATGCCCGCCTTGCCGAGCGCAAGCAAATCGCTGAGTTGTTTTTCACTGAACGTGGCTTCCTCGCCGGTGCCCTGGACTTCGATGAATTCGCCGGCGGAGTTCATCACGAGGTTCAAATCCACCGCCGCGGCCACGTCCTCGGCATAACACAAATCCAGCAGCGGCTGGCCATTCACGATGCCGACGCTGACGGCGGCGACGGCATGCAGTACCGGGTCCTCCGTCAATTTGCCTTCGACCAAAAGATTTTGCATCGCCATCGAAAGGGCGACATAGGCGCCGGTGATGGCTGCGGCGCGCGTGCCGCCGTCGGCCTGCAATACGTCGCAATCCACCCAGACGGTGCGTTCGCCGAGTTTTTCGAGATTGAGCGCGGCGCGCATGGCGCGACCGATGAGCCGCTGGATTTCCTGCGAGCGCCCGTCAATTTTCCCCCTGGCGCTGTCGCGCGGTTTGCGCTCCAGGGTGGAGTAAGGGAGCATGGCATACTCGGCGGTGAGCCAGCCGCCCGCGATTTTTTGTTCCTTCATCCAGCGCGGCACCGTTTCCTCGACCGTCACGCCGCAGATGACGCGCGTGTTGCCCCACTCGATGAGCGTCGAGCCGGTGGCATGCGGCGCGATATCGTTTTGAAAACGGATGGGCCGCAACTGGTTTGGATTGCGGCCATCCGCGCGCGTGGTTGAATCAGTCATAAACGCTGGCGATATTAAACGCGAATCGTTTCAAGGAAAAGCAAAACCACCGCGAATTAATGCTAACAGACATCACACGCGACCGAACTCCGCCACCGCTACATTCGCCTAAGCTATCCCTCCGTTTCTTAGCAGCGCATGAACACACTTCATAACCGCTCATCAAATATGTAAAGCAAGTGACTTGCGAGAAAAAGCATGTGGATCGCCCGCTTTGAATCAATTTGAACATTGCCGTGCGCTTTCGGATTTCGTATGCCTGTCATACTTCCGGCAAAGATATCCATGTATCCTTGCTGGATGTTCTTTCCGCTGTCTGTCGATAGATCATCCAGAACTATGACAGGATTGTTTGCTGAGAATGCGGTTCGCATCAGGGAAG
>JBEKMU010000068.1:0-16568 GCA_049523555.1 Verrucomicrobiota bacterium
CCGGATGTTGCGCTGGTCAATTGTTCGCGCTGCCGGTCGGGGACGCGACGCGCGCTGGTTGCCGGCATATCGGCGTTTCGTGGCGAACATGAACAGTCGCGCGAATCGTTCCTACAAACCCGTTTTTTATCCCGGCGCCATGACGTTGTTCATCACTGCCGACACAAAGTTTTCACGGGAAGACCTTCGTCTCCTGATGCGCCACCACGTGCAAGAGACACACGTCATTGCCATCTCCGGTAATCGCTCCGGGCTGTTTGGCCGGCCGGCGGTGGATGAACTGGCTCGGCAATTGCAAAGCGCTCTCGACCGCGCCGAAGGCAAAGGGCTGCCATGACACCGACGATCAAATGGCCGCAACGATTGCAAGGACCCGCCGAATGGCCGGGCGTGACTGAAATCCATCTTTGGCAAACCGACCTTGATGAACTGACGACGAACGGCGGAATTTCGTTCCGCACGCTTTCATTTACCGAACAGGAACGCGCCCGGCGGTTTGTTTTTGAGGAGCATCGCCGACGTTACATCGCCGCCCGGGCCTGGCTCCGGTCTGTGCCCGGCGCCTGCCTGAACCTGCCGCCGCGAGCCGCGCCTTTGGCGGCCAGTTGCTGCTTGAAGAAAAAGATTCGTGGACTGAACATTACGCGGCGAAGATGAAACAGGATTATGCACCGCTTGTTTCCCGTTGAATTTGTTGAACACCAACCCGTCATCAGAATCCATTCCCGACCGCTTTGCGCGCGCCGTTGCCCGGTTTGCCGCGCGCCCGGCCGTCAACGCGCCCGCAGGCCGGTGGACTTACGCGGAACTCGACCGCCGTTCCAATTTCATCGCGGCAGAAATTCTGGAGCGGCTCGGCGAAAACTCTGAGCCGGTCGCGCTGCTGATGGTGCATGACGCGCCGTTGATCGCCGCCATTTTCGGCGCGCTCAAAGCAAACAAGATTTATCTGGCGCTCGACCCGGACCATCCGCCGGAACAACTGGCCGCCATGCTCGCCAGCTCCGGCGCAAAATTGCTGCTGGCCGACCTGTCGAACCTGCCGTTGGCGAATTCACTCGCGTCCGGGCAGTTGAAAATTTTCACGGTCGCGCAAGATCTTTCCGGCGATGCGCCGCGCCGAAGTTTCCCGGGAATTACCGGGGAAGCCAGCGCTTGGCTGATGTTCACTTCCGGCTCGACCAACGCGCCCAAAGGCGTGTGGCAAAATCATCATGGCCTCGTCCGCGAAGCGGAGATTTACGCGGAGTTGATTCAACTCACGCTGGACGACCGCGTTTCGCTGTTGACGGCGTGCGGTCTTTCCGCCTCCGGCGCGACGCTTTTCGCCGCGTTGCTCCACGGCGCGACCCTGTGTCCGTTCCACGTGCGTTCGCAAGGCATCGAGCGGCTCGTGGATTGGCTGCGCAGCGAACGCATCACCATTTTTCATTCCGTGCCGACGATTTTCCGCCATCTCGCGCGCGCAGCCAATGGGAAAAATTCCTTTGAAAGCGTCCGCCTCGTCCGGCTCGGCGGTGAACCGGTTCTGCGCGGTGATGTGGAAATCTTCCGGCGGCTGTGCCCGGACAACTGCCGCTTGGTGCAGTCGTTGAGTTCCACCGAAACGGGCATCATCAGCGCGTTCACGATGGACAAGCAAACTTTCCTGCCCGATCAACGCGTACCGGTCGGCTATGCCGTCCAGGGCGTGGATATTTTTCTGGTGGATGAAAAAAATCAGCCGCTAAAAAACAGCAGCGAAGGAAAAATCGCCGTCCGCAGCGCGCGCTTGCGGCAGGGCTACTGGCGGCAACCGGAACTGACGGCGGAAATATTTCTGATCGACGACTGCGATCCGAATTTGCGCATTTTCGTCTCGAACGACATGGGAAGATTCTTGCCGGACGGCTCGCTCGAACATCTCGGTCGCACGGATCAACTGGTGAAAATTCGCGGCCAGCGCGTGGACCTCGGCGAAGTTGAAGCCGCGCTGCTGGCCACGGAACTGGTGAAGGAAGCTGCGGTGACCGCGCCCGAAGATGCGTCCGGCGAACGGCGGCTGGTGGCGTATTTTGTTCCGCGTGTGGAAGCGGATGCGACACCAAAAAATTTCCGGCGTGTGTTGCGCGGGCAATTGCCGGAGCACATGATTCCGAATGACTTCGTACCGCTGGAAGAATTGCCGCAGACGGCGGCTGGAAAAATTGACCGTCGCGCCCTGGCTCACCCGCCGCGCATGACGAAGTCAGTGGCAAGCAAGGGGCCTATGCCCCGTTACAGCATCGAACAAAAGCTGGCGCAAATCTGGCGGGAGGTTTTGAACCTCCCTAAAATTGGACGTCAGCATGATTTTTTTGATTTGGGAGGAACCTCTCTTCAATCCGCCCAGATACTGACCAAAATTGAAGAGGCGTTCAACGTGATTTTACCTGCGTCCACCCTGGCCGAGCACAGCACTATTGAAGCGCTGGCCTTGCTGTTGGCTGACCGGACAATCAGTCAATCAGACAGTCCGTTGGTCGTGCTGCGTATGGCGACAACTGGCCGGCCTCTTTTTTTCATGCACAACGGGATGGGCGAGGTCTCAACGTATGGTCAGCTTGCGCGGCGTTTACCGAATCGTCCCATTTACGGGCTTCAAGCCCGCGGGCTTCGCGGAGAGAGTTGGCCGATAATGCGGATTCCCGACATGGTCCGCTCCTACTTGCCCGCGGTCATCGCCGCAGACTCAACCGGGCCTTATCTTCTGGCCGGCACATGCACCGGCGCACTGGTTGCTTTTGAGATGGCGCAGCAATTGGTGCAATCAGGGCGTTCAGTGGGTTTGGTTGCACTGTTTGATTCTCCGACACCGCCCTTCAGCGGACAGCGCTCGCGCTGGTCTGAATTGACTATGGATCGGGTGCGGGACGCGTTCCGTATTCTGCGTTGGTCAATCATGCACATGATGGGCTTGGCGCGCACTCCTCGTTGGCTGCCCGCCTACCGACATTTTGTCTCCGCCATGACTGGTCGTGCATGGCATTTGTACCGTCCTGTTTCTTACCCGGGAAAACTCACCCTTTTTCAGACCGCTGCAAAATTTCCAAAGGAAGATCGTCGAGCGATGATGGCAAAATACGCCTGCGAAACACAAACCATCACCATTCCAGGAAACCGAGTCGGCTTGTTTGTTCCTCCCGCTGTGGATGAACTGGCGCGGCAATTGCAAATATGCCTCGCCCATGCCGAAGGCAAAGGGCTGCTATGACACCAACCGTCAAATGGCCGCAACGATTGAAGGAACCCGCCGGATTGCCGGGCGCGGATGAAATCCATCTCTGGCAAACCGATCTGGATGAACCGCCGACGAACGGCGGAATTTCGTTCCGCACGCTTTCGTCTTCCGAACAGGAACGCGCCCGGCGGTTTGTTTTTGAGGAGCACCGCCGGCGTTACCTTGCCGCCCGGGCCTGGCTCCGGTCGGTGCTCGGCGCTTACCTGAATTCGTCTCCACACGCCGTGCCTTTGGTGGCCAATGCCCATGGCAAACCCTGCATCGCCGGGGAAGTGAATCGCGCCGGTCTGCAATTCAATCTTTCCCATTGCGACCGTCTCGCGCTGTTGGCAGTCGCGGCGGGACGGGAAATCGGGGTTGACTTGCAGGGCGCATTGCGGGAGGCCGCGTGGCCCGCCGTCGCCGGACGCTTCTGCACACCGGATGAATGGGAACATGTTCAAGCCCTGCCACCGGCAACGCGCGCCCCGGCCTTCGCGGAAATCTGGACGCGCAAGGAAGCCGCAGGTGAAGGTCTGACGTCGCGGATTTTCTCCATCGCCGTCGGTCCGGCCAGTTGGGGAATGGTTGACTGTGGCGGGGGTTTGTTTGTCTGGTCGCTTCCAGCCCAAGACCGGTTTGCCGCAGCCATAGCCGTGCGCCAACCATTGTGACCCGGGTTTGTTAACTCCAAATCTGCCGGTCGAGCGAACGGTATTGAATGGCCTCCGAAACGTGGTCACTGAGAATTTTCTCCGCGCCGGCCAAATCGGCAATCGTCCTCGCCACTTTCAAAATCCGGTCGTAAGCGCGCGCGCTCAGGTTCAAATCCGCCATCGCGTTCTTCAACAATTCCTTGGTCGGCTCGTCCAGCTCGCAAAACTGTTTCAACTCGCGCGTGCCCATCCGCGCATTGCAGGTGATTTTCGGCTTGTGCTTGAAACGTTCGTGCTGGCGCCGGCGCGCCGCGACCACCCGCTCGCGGATTTGCGCCGAGGTTTCACCGGTGCGATCACCGGCAATCTCGCGAAATTTCACTTGCGGCACTTCCACGTGCAAATCAATGCGGTCCAGCAGCGGCCCGGAAATCCGGCCCAGATAATTCTGGATTTCGCGCGGCGAACTTCTTGATTCGTGCGGCATTTTCCCGTCCGGCGTCGGGTTCATCGCCGCCACCAGCATGAACTGTGACGGAAAGGTCATCGTGCCTGCCGCGCGCGAAATGGTGACGCGGCCTTCTTCGAGCGGCTGGCGCATCGTCTCCAAAACTCCGCGCTTGAACTCCGGCAATTCGTCCAGAAACAAAACGCCGTTGTGGGCCAGCGAAATTTCTCCCGGGGTCGGGTTGATGTTGCCACCGAGCAAACCGGCGTCGCTCGCCGTGTGATGCGGTGAACGGAAGGGGCGCTGCGTCACGAGCGCCTGACCCGGTGACAACAGGCCGACGATGCTGTGAATCTTCGTCGTTTCGAGCGCCTCGTCCAAGGTCAGCGGCGGCAGAATCGTCGGCAATCGTTTGGCCAGCATGGATTTGCCCGTGCCGGGCGGACCAATCAACAGCGCGTTGTGGCCGCCCGCCGCGGCGATTTCCAGCGCCCGTTTGACGTTTTCCTGGCCCTTGACTTCGGCGAAATCCAGTTCGTCATCGCGCGCTTGGTCGAAAATCTTCTCAATGTCCACTTTCGTCGGCGCAATCTTGATTTCGCCTTCGAGAAAACCCGCCGCCTCGCGGAGATTTTGAACCGGGACGACCTGCAGGCCGGAAACGACGGCGGCTTCAGCCGCATTTTCCGCCGGCACCAGCACGCCGATCTTGCCGTCCGCCCGCGCGCGGAGGGCGACGGGCAAAACGCCCTTGGAAGGGCGCACCGCACCGGTCAGCGCGAGTTCACCCACGATGACGAAATTGTCGAGTTGATCGGTTTCGAGTTGTTCGCTGGCAGCCAGCATTCCAAGGGCAATCGGCAAATCGAAGCTCGGCCCTTCCTTTTTCACGTCGGCGGGCGCGAGGTTGATGGTCGTGCGGCCCATCGGGAATTTGAAGCCGGAATTGCTGAGTGCGGTGGTCACACGGTCGCGGGATTCCTTCACCGCGGCATCCGGCAGGCCGACGATGACGATGATAGTATCGCCCCAACCCGCGTTGACTTCGACTTCGACGGGATACGCTTCAATGCCATTGAGCGCGGCGGAACAGACCCTCGCTAACATGATAAAGTTATGGTCGAACCGGGGCCGGACAGCAATCCGGTTTTTTTAAACGCGAAAGATTCAACCACGGATGAACACGTATAAACACGGATTTCAGAATGCAGACGGGCGACTGTATTTGGGGAGGATAAGGCCGGTTTAAATCGTGCTCGTCCTCGTCCGCTGCCGCGGCGGAGCGCAGCGAAGCCGGGTCGTCCTCGACTGATTGGAATAGCCGCAAAAAGGCGCAAGAGTCGCAAAACAAACATAAATCGTCAGTCTGTTTTATGGCTTGTGTATCTCTTTGCGGCAATTCTGTCGGCCGCAGCCAAACCAAAAGGGGTTGACTGGTTGTGTCACAGGAGCATCATGGCCCCGAAGTCAGGATAACGCGGGAATGGACAAGCATTCGGACTTTGTCCTTTTCCGGTAAAAGACATCCAATGACAAAGTGACTTTGCCCGAATAATACTGTTCGCAAACAACGTGAAATGGATCACGGCAGTTTCGGTGCTGATCGCTTTGCTGGTACTGACGGCGTTTGGTGTGGTCCTGAAGATCGGGGTTGCGTTACCGCCGAAGCTCGAGGATATGACCGTCGATGGAGGCGGGCTGGAGGTAACGAATGCCAACTTGCACATTTTTGTTTCCAATCAGACGCATAGAGAAATCAGTGTAGAGGCTGTTCTGGACGGCTCGCTTGCATTTGGAGCTTCGTTGATTCGGGACGAGCATTTTGGTAGCTACGCGATCGGCACTCGCGTGGGGCCTGGGATGCATTCGGTCGAGGTGATGGTCTGCGGAAGACCTCCGGTGACTAATGCGTTTACGTTTACGACGACGTCCGCAGTAACTAATTTCATTTCCATCAGCATTTTGGGAGACAAACAGACTGGCTATAGATTTAAGATGAAGCAGTCGAACAAACCTCTTGGAATTATTTGACATATTGCGAACAAGGCGCTGCAGGCAACAGCTATCGCGCTGGTCAGTTGGACGGTTTTATGATATTCGTTTGTCACTATTGCATTTTGAGTCAGGCTCCGGTGGCTGTGCCTGAGCTCTGACGTTAAACCGATGTCGCTGATACCCACCCCAAGCCACTCTGAGGCGAAGGAATCTCCCGGAGCTTCTGGCGCCGAATCTCCGCACCGGAATTCCCGGCTCGATCAACGCTGGCTCTGGTCCGGCTATCTCCTCACCGCCGTCTTGTTACTGTTCCGCCTGGGTTATATCGCCTCCGGTGTAATCGAGTTGAGCAACGACGAAGCCTACCAGTGGCTGTGGTCGAAACACCTCGCGTTGTCCTATTACAGCAAGCCGCCCGGCATCGCGTTCCTCCAGTTCGCCGGCACTTCGCTCTGGGGCGACACGGAATTTGGGGTGCGGTTTTTCTCCCCGGTCCTCGCCGCCGTTCTGAGTGTGATCGTATTGCGGTTTTTGGCCCGCGAGGTGGGCGCGCGCCAGGGCTTCCTGCTGTTGCTCATCATCACCAGCGTACCGCTGATGAGCATCGGCACCATCCTGATGACCATCGACCCGCCGCTGGTGCTCTGCTGGATGCTGGCCCTGGTCGCCGGCTGGCGCGCGGTGCAGCCCGGTGGCAAGACGAAACAGTGGTTGCTCGTCGGCTTGGCTGCCGGTCTGGGCTTCCTCTTTAAATACAGTGCTGCGTACCTCATCGTCTGCTGGGCGTTGTTCTTCCTACTCTGGGCTCCGGCGCGCGTTCACCTCAAGAAACCTGGCCCCTATCTCGCCTTGCTGATCTTCGCGCTCTGCACCCTCCCGGTCGTTATCTGGAACTCCCGGAACGGCTGGATAACCGTGCGCCATGTGGCCGCCGACGCCGGGATGGCCTCAGAATGGCAACCGACGCTGCGCTACTTCTGGGATTTCCTCGGGGTGCAAGCGGCGCTGCTGAACCCGGTGTTCTTCGTCGGCGCGTTGTGGGCCATGGCGGCATTTTGGAGACAACGCCACGAAAATCCGCTGGCGCTTTATTTCTTCTGCATGGGCGGGGTGGTTTTCCTGGGACATTGGGCCTACTCGCTTCACTCGCGCGTGTTGCCGAACTGGGTCGCGCCGGCGGTGCTGCCGATGTACTGCCTTATGGTCGTCTATTGGGGCCAACGCTGGCGCGAAGGATCACGCGCGGTGAAAGGCTGGTTCGCAGGCGGGCTGGTTTTGGGCCTCACAGCCGTGGTGCTGCTGCACGACACCGGCCTCATCGGCAAAATCGTGGGTCATCCCTTGCCGGGAGACATGGACCCGCTCCGTCGCGTGCGCGGCTACCAGGAAACCGCCGCCTTTGTCGAACAGGCTCGGGAAAAGCTGCTTCAGGAAGGCAAGCCCGCGTTCATCATCTGTGATCAATATGGCATAACGGGGCTGTTTTCGTTCTACCTGCCCGAGGCCAGGGCCGCGTTGCGCAGCAAGCCGCTCGTTTACTGCAAGGCTTCGGTCAGACCGGAAAACCAGTTGTTTTTCTGGCCCGAGTACCGCTATGCCGACCGACGCAAAGGTGAAAATGCAATTTACGTTGTCGAACCGGCCAAGGCCCGCCTTGAGAATAGCTGGGGTTGGAAATGGCTGACGGGTCAGGAGGTGCGCGTTGCGAAAGAACCGCCCCCCGTTCCTACGCCGCCGTTTCTTTTGCAAGAATTCGACTCGGTCACCGATCTCGGCGTGCACGAGATCAAACTCGGCAGCCGCATCTATAAGCGCGTGCAGCTCTTTGAGTGTCGCAATCTTCGCTGAGGCCGGGCTGATTCACCAGAGGCAGGAGTTTCAAAGGGTGGCCGGCGTGCGTGCCGTTTTGCCCGCAGGGGAGCAGGTTCATTCGCCATCCAATCCAGCCACTCGCTCAGCACCAGCAAAGTCCAAAGGGCACGGGCATGGTTGGCCTTGCGTTGGCAATGCTCGGAGAACAGATCGAGAGCGGCGGCTGTGCGAATCCCAACACGGTCGAGGCGCCCGCCGCTCAGTGTCGCGGATGCCCACTCGTGAAGCGGGCCGCGCAGCCAGCAGCCGATGGGCACCGGGCGTCCACGTTTGCGGCGGGTTATCAGGGACCAGTCGGAACCGGGAGTTGAGCACCCCAGTAACCCGGCGAAAGAGGTTGGACGATCGCACTGCGCGCAGCGGCGATGGTCATCAGTTTGTCACGGTCTTCCTGCCGAACGATCAGGAAAACCGGGGTTTTTCGAGACCCCAGCCACGCGTCGAAATCGGCCAGCGGTACAATTTGCTTTGGCCACCGCGCGTCCTGCTTCAGAGAGCACATGATATAGTTGCTCGTCAATTCGCCGCCGTCGCGGGAGACAATCGTCGCCGTGCGACCCAGGTAAAACGCGAGGCTGTTCGGAAAACATTCCAGGCAGGCCCATTCCGTTCCCGCGGGGAGGGCGGCAACCTGGCCTGCGATTCGCCGGCCCGACTTCGCATCGAAGATTACATCAATCACGGCCACATTCACAATCATGCACAGCGGCGGGGAGAGCGCCAGGCAGAGGAAGCAAAGCGGGGCGCTTCGCCGATAACGCGCGACCAATCCGAATACGCCGAACGCTCCGAGCGAAACCGCGAGCGGCAGGGCTTCATTGCGGAGCCGTTCAGCGTCAGCAACGGGGATGCGCAGGGGTTTGGCCAGCATCCGGATGTGCGATGCCCCCACCGCTGCCGCCATCCCCACCAACAGGCATACGAGCGCGAACGCCGCCGTCGCACGGCGCACGAGGCGCGCCGGTCTGCCTTCGGGATTCGCCAGCGCCGCATCGAACACCCGGGCCACGAGGATGCCGTAGGCGATCGCCACGCTCAGGATGTAGCCTGACAATTTCGACCAGGAGATCGAGAAGACGACGACGACCAGCAGCGACCAGACAAGACAAAGCCGATCCGCGCGATTCCTTGCCCAACGTTCTTTCCATGTCGCCAGGCTTGCCTCCGGCAGCAGCAGGCTCCACGGGAAAAAGGTTACAGCGACAATCAGCGGATAATAGAAGACCGGCTCGGGGTGGCGAAGCCTTTTCACCGAAGTGAACCGGTTGAAGGATTCCTCGACCAGCCCATAATGAAGGAAATTGCTGTGCGTCAAACAAAGTCCGACAAACCACGGCAGCGTCACGCCGAAAAACACCAGAAAGTTTAACGGTGCGAACAACCGCTTCCATGCGCCACGCCGGCCTTCGACCCGGTTGAAGACCAGCAACACCAGGGCGGGAATCAGGAAACCGACCGGCCCTTTGACCAGCGTCGCGAAACCCGCTGATGCCGCGCCCAGCAGATACCAGTTTCGACGCGCGTTGCCTTCCGTCTCCTCCGCCAGGTAACCGGCGAAGATCGCGCCGCAAACGAAAAAGGCGAGGGCGGTGTCGAAGATGACGGTGCGCGAATATCCAAAATAAAGCGGCGTGGTCGCGATGATGATGGCCGCCAGCAAACCGCAGCGGGTCCCGTGGACTTTTCGGCAGAAAGCAAAGACCAGAACC
The DNA here is from genome assembly GCA_049523555.1 of Verrucomicrobiota bacterium. Lineage (GTDB taxonomy): Bacteria > Verrucomicrobiota > Verrucomicrobiia > Limisphaerales > UBA11358 > UBA11358. The sequence continues at coordinate 9,919 of JBEKMU010000068.1, forward strand.
ACCAACCCGACGCCAAAAGCCGCCGACGGAATGCGCGCCGCGGTTTCGCTGTCACCCAGGATTGCCAGCGAGAGGGCCACCGCCTTGAAGTAAAAGGCCGGCTTGTCCAGGTAGTCCACCCCGTTGTAAGTGGGCACCAACCACGCGCCGGATTCCTTCATCTCACGACCCACCTCCGCGTTGCGCCCTTCATCGGGAGCCAGCAACGGTAGATGCCCCAGACGAAAACAAAGCGTCGTGAAAACAATCACCACAGCCAGCCAGACCAGAGCCTGATCTGACAGAAACGAAGGCGATGACTCACGTTGCTCGATGAACCTAAATTAATAAATCTGTTGCCCGGCGCAACCGAATCTCTCGCCCAATGCCCAGCGCATGGATAACGTAGGACAGGCGTCCCGCCTGTCTCTGAATTCCAAACTTCACCCCAATTGGCCGCCCGGGGAACTGCCAGATGAATCTGGCGTTACGGTTGGGGATGTTTTGTTGCGTTCCGCCAGCGAAGCGAACCGCACGTTTACTTCCCCAGCCCTTTTTTCAATTCCGCAAACACCGCCCGGGCATCCCGCGCCTTCAGCTTGCCGGATTCGTAGGCATCAATCCGCCGCTCCGACTCCGCCCGCCCAAGCCGCTTCGCGCAACTTCAATTCCGGCTCGGAAAGCGAGTCCCACAAAAAATCAATCATCCGGGCGCGCTCAGTTGCGGGCAGGTTCAACAACTCATTCTGGATGGTCGCCACGCTCATGGAGGCAAGCTACGCCAATTTAAAACGTGCTTCAAGCCAAACATGAAAATTCACACCCGCCACCCTTTTTGCGGCCTTTCCCTTTCCTGTTCGGGCACGATTCTACCTGCCTTCGAAATCTTTAACGCAAAGACGCCAGGGCGCAAAGACGCGAAGAATTGCCGGGGTGGGTTGCCTTCGCAACCGGTCCTGGAACTGTAGCTTGGTTTTCCTGAACTCAATCTCCGGTTCGGCCTTTGCGCCTCTGCTTCTTTGCGCCTTTGCGTTGAAACTCGGCCGCAGACAAACCAAAAGGGGTTGACTGGTTATGGCCTAGGCGCATCATGCCCGCGAAGTCAGTTGAAAACGGGATTGGACAAGACATTCGGATTTTGGCTTTCCCCGGCAAAAGAGATCAAATGACAAAGTGAGTTTGTCAAAATAATACTGTTCGAGGCTACATTGCACTCATCACTCGGATGGGCATCATAAAAGTCATCGCGGGGCTGGGTTGTTTGATTGCAGCGCTTTTCTTGGAACCATGGGTCTCCTTGGTATGGGGGGAACTCTGGTACATGTTGGTGCCTGTCGCTTTTATCCTAGGACTAATTGCGACCGGTCTCTTTCTGATTTTGAAGCGGCGGCAGGTGATGTCAAAGAAGGCTAAAATTCTGATTGTTCTCTTTCTAGCCATCCTCGTCGCGAGTCCTGTACTGTTGGTCGCCGGCATTCGACACGAACGTGGGTTATTGCAAGCACGCGCAAAGGAATTTCTTTTACGTCCAGTTCCAACGTTGCTTAAGCCGAATTCAGAAGGATACATCGGATACGAGTGCGAAGGTACCAATAATGAAGCAGAAATTCACATTCTAGGTCATTCCCGTGCGCTCATCGAGCGATACGCGACCAACGGAAGGATTCGTTGGTCAGCTAGAATACAGGGTGAATTCGCGAGCACATCCGAGCATATATGGTTTCCGGGAGCAGCGGATATCGAAAGAACCAACCAAGAAGTTCGTTTATATTTGGCAGAACGTAATGCCATTTTGGGAAAAGAATGGCGGATGGGATTCTGGCAGTGGGTCGAGGATTCAATTGAGATGAAACAGACAATTCCCGAAATCGAAGAAGAAGATCGTGATGCTGCGTTTGTCGGGCGGTTTGTTGGCACTTGGACAAATGAGAATTCCAGAATGTTAGCCATCGCACCCAATGGCGAGTTTTTATCAAGATGGTCGGACCAATATCATACAAACATTTACGGGGGAAATTGGGTGGGTAGAGTTAGAGATCCGGCTTCACTTTTGTTCCCAACAAATGCGAGTGGTACCGAACCCCACTGGTCAATTGGCGAAAAGAAACAGCTTAGGATTATTCATGTGGATGACCATAATTTGGTTTACGAAGTGGATAACCAAACAAATTCAATGAGTCGATGATGATTTTTAACACTGCTTTGGAGCCTAAAAACCGGTCGAGCAAACCGCCGCTACGCTCCTCCACTCGGTGCTGGGCGGCAACCTTGTAATTACTTCTTCGCAGCTAGTATTTCGTTCACTTTTCCCATCACGGCGAACGCGTCGGCGACGTAAAGCACGTCCGCCTTGCCGCGCGCCCAGCCGCAGTTCGGATCGAGATTGATCGCGCGGCGCTCGGCGATGAAACGCCAGCCCACCGTGTGCGGTTCCTCGCCGTGACAGCAGGTGCTCAAACCTTTTGGATGGCGCGGCGTCGCGCCAGTCTGCCCAATCTGGTTGAGATGCGAGAGGAACGGCAGGACCGCCTGGCCTTCGCCGCCGAGGTCCACCAGCGATTTGCTGCTGCCCAGCGACGCGCGGCTGAGTTGTAGGAAACTGCGAATGAGCTTCTCCGCCTCCGACACATGCGTCTGGCCGTCGGCCTGTTTCTTCGTCCAACCAGCACCGGTAACGAACAACAATTGGGCATCGGGCCGGATGGTCTGCGCGTCGGTCACGGGCGCACGGAAGCCGGTGACGGTTGTGCGCTTCGCGGCATCCGGCAGCGCGACCGCGACATTTTCCACCGCGGCCGTGCCCGCGCCGCATTCGCACGCGGACTGGCTGCCCGGATCAACCAAAATGAACCACGGTCGTTGCTGGCGTTGCAGCGTGGCTTCCATGCGCTGGCGGTAATACCAGCGGTTGACGGTCACTTTATCGCCGCCGACACTGACGCCGGTAACATGCGTGTCGGCGCGTCCGCCGAGGCGTTGTGCAACACCGGGCAACACGCGCGCCCAGCGCGACGTTGCCGGGGCGACGACCAGTGTGGCTTGGGCCGCCCTGCAAATCGCTTCCGCCGCCGCCGCGTCGGAGGCGTAGCGGGACTGGCTGAAGTCTTTGCCGGTGACGCCAAAATATTTCGTGGCCGGACAGGCGGCGATGGAATCCGCCGCTGCCTGGACGCTTTCGCCGACGAAGCCCACGACGAGGCTGGAGCCAGCCAAGGCCTGGTTCAGGGTGCGGGCCGCGCGCAACGCTTCGCGGGCGGATTTGGCGAGCGAGCCATCGGCTTCGGTGTGGGCGAGTAACAAGATGGTTTCCATAAGTTGATTTAGCCGCAAAAAGGCACAAAAAGCGCAAAATCAAACAGCTTCCGATAACACATATTTTCTTACTTCCAGTTGCTCGATATTTTCAGTGGAAATGGCGTTTACGCTCGCCCTCACCCCGGCCCTCTCCCCCGGGGAGAGGGAGAGCAACGTCACGGCACTGGATAATTCCCTCGATCTTCGTTGCCGCCTCCAATTCTGCGCCATTGGCCGAAAAGCGCACAACAACCCGGCACATTGGCATTGCACAAAACGCGGCGAATGATTCCCCCTCTCCTGGGGGAGAGGGCCGGGGTGAGGGCGGATGTCGTCACTGATTTCTTGATCACACAATTGGAAGATTTCTTTTTCTGTTTTCATAGTTCCTTTTTGTGCCTTTTGCGCCTTTTTGCGGCAATTATTTCTTGATCCACTCGACAATTTCCTTCGCGATGTCTTCCAGCGATTTGTCCTTCACAATCCTGGTTTCACGCAATTGCTTCGGAAGTGAGACACTTGCGAAGCTCAAGCCTTCGCCCGCAAACTTGGTAGGCCTGGCCTTTTGCAAAGCTGGCATCACGGTGCGCATGTTGACCGTGCCGACCTGCGGATTGTTTTTTGGCTCAGGCAAATTGCCCGTCGCCCAACCGAGCAACGCCGGCGGACCGGCGCATTTCGAAATCTGATGTTTGCCGCCTTCAACCCGTTCCAGAACCTCCAGCAACCCATCGGCGGCAATTTTCAATTCATCCACACCTTGAAACTGGTCCACGATGCCGAGGCGCTCGCCGACCATTTGCATGGTCGCGCCTGCACCGCGCGACGCGGACTCCCAGCCGCCGAAGACGAGCAGCTTGGATTTGTCGAGACCGGGAATCGCTTGGATGGCTTCGGCCAACGCCGCTGCGACTTCCGCGGCTTCGGTGAATCCGCTGGCCGGGCCGTCGAGCGCCACAAGTTCAAACGGCACTTTTTGCGCGATGGTCATCATCACCTGCTGGAGCTTCGCCTTCGGGCCAAGGCTGACCAGCCAGACTTTGCTGCCGGGGGCGTTCTTCGCGAGGTTGGCGGCTTCGTAAAGAGCGTGACTCGCCCACGGGTCGAGGACGGCGGGCAACATCATTTCATTTTTCAACGCCGGCCCGGCCGGGCCGGTCACCGGCTCCAGGGTTTGAAGCGGGTCCGGCACGATACCGGCGCAAACGACGATTTGGTAGGCAATGCTCATGCGGGCGAAGATGATTGTAGGTTGTAACATATTTGAAAAGCACGAAGACACGGAGGGAGGTAATGTCTTAATTTGAATTTGGTGGGTGCGCCGCTGCCGCGGCGCACGGCTGAGCAGCAGCTCAGCCCTACCAGAATTTTAAAAACGCCACGCCTTAGTGTTTATCCAGCGGGGAACTGCTTGGTGACAATCTCCCGCACCTCGGCAAGCCATTCGGCGCGTTGTTCCGGCGTGCTGGTGACGACCACGCTGAACGTCCGGCGCTGGACGTTTTTCACACCGCACAGATCGAAGACGCATTTCTTCCAAAGTGTTTCCAGCGGATCGCCGAACACTTTACGCTCCCGCGCGTCCGGCGTGTTGGCGGTGTTGAAAACAATGGCCGCCTTCGCCTTGAGCAAGCCAACGGGCACGCCTTCGCCCTGGTCGCCTTCGACAAAGCGATAGGCCACTTCGGGTCGCAGCACGCGATCAATCCAGCCTTTCAAGATGGCGGGCGGCATGCCCCACCAGTTCGGATGCACGATGATGATGCCGTCGGCGCTGGCAATCTCCTCGCAGTGCCGGGCAACGATTGGCTTGAGCTTGGCGTCCTTCTGGAGTTCAGCGGTGGAAAGCAGTGGTGGAAACTGTTCCTGGCAAAGGTCGTGGAGAATGACCTCGTGGCCGTTCCAGCGAAGCGTGTCTGCCGCCGTGCTGGCAATGGCATGATTGAAACTGCCCAGATACGGATGGGCAAGGATGATGGAAATCTTCATCAGTTTTCAGCCGAGAGTAATCGGCCAATGATGAGGCTGAAAGTGATTTCAGGACGCCGTGCTTTTCGAAATTTCCGGAGTCGGCGCATAGGAGTTCCGCCCATTCGCACCTCGCACTTCTCATCCCAGGGGCGTGGCCGCGTGGCAAAGTTTTACGCGGCTTTACGCCCTCGGACTTCAAATCCGGGGACGGCGGGGAACGCAGGAAACCAAAACATGCCGGCAGCGCAGAAATTGTCAATTCCCGCTCAAATGGTTGACCCGTTTTACGGCTTTTGCCGGAGTGCCAACATCCAAACTCGTTGACAACCGCGTTTCTTTGCGCGGATGAATGTTTTGACCACACGGGTTCTGCCTGTCGAGGATGGATAAAGTCCAGCTAAGAACTGAACTCCTCGATATGGCAAAAGAGCAACGAATCACCATGGGAAGAGTGTCCTTCCGGCGGGCACACCATCACAACATAGCGGCCTAACCGCTGGAAGGTGTCGATGTCTGTGCACAGCCTCGCGTCACGTTGAAGCGAGGAAAAGGCTCGGGCGGGTTTAGGCTCATGTCCACTTATGAGCGCCTCCTCGCCGAGAGCCATCGTCTCAAGATTAATGGTAAACAGCCTGCCATTACTCGAGCGTACCAAAGCGGTCTTGCCGCTCAAGTAGCATAGAGATGGTTCAAACGCCTCCTCATCGAAAGTACAGGGGCAAGTATTCAGCAGTTGCACCGCTGGGTATGCATACCTGCGCACCATATCGCCGTGATTGACGAGAAACTCAGTACCGGAATCGTTGAAGACCGGAGGATAGGCATCCTCCACCAAGGGCTCTACTCTCCAGCTTAGACCGCTTGGTCCACAGGCCAGCCACAACAAACGTGAAGCTTGGCAATCAGTTAACCAGAGGCCCATCGCATCCGGCTGCGGAGCAGGCGAGAATATACAACCAGAATCACCGAAATCGTCAGGAATGATCGCTTGGCAGAGGATTCGCAGGGACGGGGCGTCAAGTAACTCACACTTAATCTCGTGGCGATTAATCCTAGCTGCACACCAAAGGTGGCATCGGCCCGCATCAAAGCGACAGGCCTCATACGCCTGATCCGGGATTTCCCCAAGAACAGTGCCGTTATCCAGCCGGCGAACTACCAACCCGGCAGACTTGTCTCTTGCGAGGCTGGCCATCTTGCCCGCTGGGTCAACAGACAAATCCGTAATCGGCCCCAGATGCTGATGCCGCAAGAGCAGGTTCAGACGATCTCCCAAGACTGACATTGACCTGACCCCAATAGCTGGACACTTCATAAGTAGAGTTCTGCCATTGGTTTGATGTTTTGTTCGGCTGTTCGGGACGGAGGGAGGGCGAAGCCCGACCGGAGTCCCGAACAGCCGATGG
>JBEKMU010000069.1:0-16544 GCA_049523555.1 Verrucomicrobiota bacterium
TCAAAAGCACCGCCGGGCGAAGTTCGTTGAGCAACCGTTCCGCAACGAGCATGAGATTTTTGTCCGCCAGCGGATTTGCATTACGCGATTCATCCGGCAGGTTCGCCAGTTCAAACGCCTCCTTGCGATTGGGCGTGATGAGTGAAAGTCCGTACAAATTCAGGTGATGCACCGGCTTGGGGTCGAAACTGAGCCAGATGCCCCGCGCGCGGCAGAGGCTTTTGACTTCGTTGAGCAACGGCTGGGTCACGACGCCTTTGCCGTAATCGCCGACGATGACGGCGGCGGCGCGCGGAAGCTTCGCTTTCAATCCGGCGAGCAAGCGGCCGGTCAATTTCGCATCCAGGCCGTCGCGTGTTTCGCGGTCAATGCGCACGACCTGTTGCTTATGCGCCACGATGCGGGTTTTGACGCTCGTGTGGCGCGCGGGATTCGCCACCAATCCGCCGCAGCCAATTTTTTGGTCAACCAGAAGTTTATTCAGTTGGCGCGCGGCATCGTCATGGCCAATCGCGCCGAAAATTTCCGTCGGCACGTTCAATGCAGTGAGGTTGCGCGCGACGTTGGCCGCGCCGCCGGGCATGAAGCTTTCGCGTTCGAAATCCACGACGGGCACCGGCGCTTCCGGCGAAATGCGGGCGACGCTGCCCCAGATGAACTGGTCGAGCATCACGTCGCCGACGACGAGCACTTGGGTTTTCGTCGCGGCATTCAGGATTTGCCGTGCACGCGAGACGGATAATATTTTTGGATTCATATTAACGCAAAGTCGCAAAGGTGCAGAGGCGCAAAGAAAAACAAAGACGTTGAAAACGCAAAAGATTCTCACCGGACAGCGAAGGCCCACGGCGAAGCAAAAGTGTCATTTCCGTTGCGTCTTTGTGTCTTTGCGTCTTTGCGTTAAAAATGAATTGCATAACTTTCAATCCAAAAATGCCGTCAATGGACTTGTGGCGCTGGCGATTTCCTGCGCTGCCGCTAGTCCGGCTTCGTAAGCGGCGCGTCCGGCTTCAACCGCCATTTTGAACGCGACCGCCATCCGGTCCGGGTCGTTCGAAACGGCGACGGCAGTGTTGACGAGCACAGCGTCGGCGCCCATTTCCATCGCTTCCGCCGCGTGGCTCGGCGCGCCCAGTCCCGCATCTACGACAACCGGCACGGTGGCTTGTTCGATGATAATGCGGATTTGGTCGCGCGTTTGCACGCCGCGATTCGAGCCGATGGGCGAGCCGAGTGGCATGACGGTCGCAACGCCGACGTCCTGCAATCGCTTTGCCAGCACCGGGTCAGCGTTAATGTAAGGCAAAACGGTGAAACCCTCCTTCACCAGAATTTCGGCGGCCTTGAATGTTTCCATCGGGTCGGGCAGCAAATAGCGCGGGTCGGGATGGATTTCGAGCTTCACCCATTTTGGCAGACCGGCGGCGGCGGCAAGACGCGCGAGCCGGACGGCTTCCTCGGCGTTCTTTGCGCCGCTGGTATTGGGCAGGAGTAGATATTTTTTCGGGTCAATGAATTCGAGAATGTTCGCAAACGGATCGCGCTGGCCGGACAAATCAGCACGGCGCAGGGCGACGGTGACTATTTCCACGCCGCTGGCGGCAAGCGCATCGCGCATGGCTTCCGGCGACGAAAACTTTCCCGTGCCCATGATAAGCCGCGAACGAAACTGACGCCCGGATATGGTCAATGGCTGATTCGGCAAAGACATCTCAACCAATTTAAGAAAAAATGCCGCTTTGTCGAGACGCGATGCGGGAATGGCTTTGTGAAACTGGAAACAGGCGGAGCGGTCTGAATAAAAGCCAACCTTTATTTAGATTTTCTTCCGAGAATTTCACGCAACCTTTGGGCATAACCCACACTTTCGGGCGGCAAGCTTTGTGCCAACGCCAACAATTCTGTCCGATTCAGTGAATCGATGCGCTTGGGATCCGCTAAATGTGCTAATATTACCGACAGCGCTTCATTGAGAACTGCGGGGCTAACCTTCCCAATTCCTCGTTGAATTTCGTTAAGGAGAACCATGAAGTCCGTGCGAGGGGTTTTCTCGATGTGCGTCGCTTGGAAAATCGAAGCCTGCAAAGAAAGGTGCAGGTCACGAATCTGTTGAAACAAATTTTCCAGCGCTTCAGCCATCTTACCTTCCGGTTCATGGACGGGGAATAGCCCGTTTGCCGGAAATTGGCAAGCGCGGTTTGGGTAGGGCGGGCAGTCCCCTGCCCGCCGCTCGTCCGAATGTTTTCAAACGTGCGCCTACCCCATTCGCGCGGCGCGCACGGAGTGACGCGCCCTACCTAGCCAAGCTGGGGCGGCAGTCGGTCGGCAAGCCGATAGACCCAAACCCAATCCTCCATCCGTTCACACAATCCTTTCCGCACAGGATTCATCAGGACGTAGCTGGTTTTTTCTTCCAATTCGTGGTGGTCGCGCAATCGATGATCAAAAAAACCGCGCTGCCATTTCACGCCAAGTTTGACCGCCACGAACTTTTTCCAGTTTGAAATCACGGTTTGCATTCCTGGCTCGCGCGGAAAAGCGATGATGGCGTGCAAATGATCGGGCATGAGCAAGCAGAGACGGCAATGTCAGATGAGTTTGTCGTGATTGTGCGCCATAGCCGCAAGAACGCTGTCGCCGACGTCTGCCATGCAAAGTTGGTTATTTCCGGGCGGCACGCATTTGATGGTGATGAAATACCAACTGCCCTCGGTTACCCATTGTGGACTGATATGCGGCAGCTTTTTCCGGGCGGGCAAATCCATGAGTCAATGGTAACAAATCCTGCGAACGAAACAAAGCGCACAAGGTAGGGCGCGTCACTCCGTGCGCGCCGTCGAGAGGTTCTCGAAAATTTGGGCGACCTTCCGCGTTCTCGGCGCGCAGAGGACTGCGCGCCCTACCTTTCGTCTGCAAAAATTTACGGCGTGACGACGACGCTGTCGAACAGCGTCGAGTTCAGCGCCGAATTGTTGTGTGCGGACAAGGCCAGCCCGACGTAAATGGTTTTCTTCAACGGAAGCGTCACGCTGCCAACGCGTTGCCAGTTGACGCCGTCAGCGGAGACGTAGCCGGAAAAGTTGTCGCCTGCGCGGGACAATTTCACCCAAAAGGGAACACTGGTCGTCGGACCGTCGGTGTTGCGGCTGGCATTGTCCGCGATTGGACGCCATTGGAACGCCGAGCCACCGCCAGCGGTGACGGTCATCAGTACGTGCCGCGAACCGGGCGCAAGGGTTTCACGGAACGTCACGCCCGCCTTGGCCCACGGATCGGTGAATTGCATCGAGACGACGCGTGTGGTGATTTCTCCGTCGCCGGTCAGCGATGTGTAAGCGTAATGGAACGCGTCGGCGTTTTCCCAGATGTCGGTGCCGGAGGCAATCAAGTTGAACTCGCCGTTCAAATAGCCGGCGTCGCCCACCTGCCCGACCTTGCCAATGTCCCTGTGCTTCCAGTCCGGCGGGAGCAAGGCTTTGGCGGACAACGGCAGTAAATCAATCCAATTCGCGATGACGGAAACCGCGTTGCGGTCAACGACATTTTTGGCCAGCGGCGGCATTTGCATATTGCCGGCAACGCTGACGCGGCGGAACAGAACGGATTTGCCGGTGTCGCGGGGGACAATGATTCTCGCGCCGGAGATGCCGAGTGGATTTTCGACGGGGCCGGCGATGATGTTTTGCTTTCCCAGCGGCGTATCAATGCGTGCGTCAAAAAATGCCTCGGCGCCGCCGGGACGGTGACACTGCGCGCAATTGGCGTCGAGGTAGGAACGCACGCGCCATCCCAGCGACGCGCTGATGTCGGTAACGGCGACAAGCCGGGTGAAGTGCGGAATTTCACGTTCATCGAGCTTCGTGTCAAAGAGGCCGACGTGGTTCCAGGCGCGCAGTTGGTTGTCGGTGACGCTGTTCGGATATTTGAAATCGCCGTTGAGCTGGCGCGTTTTGACGCCGAGCACGCCGCTGGACGCGGGCGTGTGGCAGGTCAGACAATCCTGCCGTCCGGGGTAAAACCACCGCTGAATCCGCGTGCCGGTGGCGGTCTTGATGATAATGTCTTCGTTAGTTCCGGCGGTCACCAGATCGGCGTCGCTGTTATCGGCGCGCCATTTATAACTCGCGCCGTAGACCGCGCCGGTCGTGTCGCGGACGAGCAGGCGCGTTTCGAGCCGGCGGTCCCGCAATGCGGGATTCGGATTCGTTTCGTCCACGGGCAGTTCAAAGGTTTTCACGAACACGGTGCCGGCCGGGAACGTCCATTCGCCGTTGGGCGCGAAGCCGATGACGGTGTTCGTCGGAAGCGCCATCCAACGCGATTTGACCGCGCCATCCGACCATAATGGCGAATTGACCGTGTAAGGAATCAAGCCGGTTGCCGGGGTGAGCCTGGCCAAGTCACGAAACGCGCCGGTTTGCGAGAGCAATTTTGGGAGAAGACGTGTCGGCGGTGGCGGGCCGCCGCGCGCGAGTTTGTAGATGCGCCCACCGATGCTGCTCATCTGGCACAGGTAAATTTCGCCGTTGGCGTCGGTGCCGAACGAAGAAAGGCCGGTGTAATCGGCGCCGGAATTGGGGCCGTTGCCTTTTGGCATGACGCACAGCACATTCTTTTTGATCGGCGTGGTCGTTTCGTCGAGCGCCCAAATCGTGCGATAGACATTGTCACCAAAAATGTATTTGCCGCCGAGGTCGGACGCGAATTCCCGGCCGCGATAAACGTAGCCGCCGATGACCGCGCGTCCGTCGCTGTGGGGATAATCCAGAATCGGTCCACGACTGATGCCGATGTAGGGCGATTTCATTTCGCCCAGCGTGCCTTCGCAGTAGTTCCACTGGAAATTCAGTCCGGATTCGCCCGGCTCGATCACGTCAATTTCCTCGCGGGCGCTTTCGCCGACATCGCCGATGAAAATTCTTCCGGTCGTCGCATCATAAGTCATGCGATGCGGGCTGCGCAGGCCGAGGCAGAAAAATTCCTCCAGCACGTTGGATTGTCCAACCCACGGGTTGTCGTTCGGAATGAAATAATTCGCCGTGACGCCGTTGAGGGGCTGGCGCGGAACCGGGTGGCTCACATTTCCACCACGGCAATCCACGTCGATGCGAAAGACACCGGAAAACAGGCTTTTGTTGATGATCTGGTTGTTGTCGCCGACGGAATTGTCGCCGATGGTCAGGTAGAGAAATCCGTTTGCGGGATGGAAGAAAATGCCGCCGCCGTGATGCCAGACGGTCTGATCGGTCTGGTCAATGAAAACCGTTTCGGAACCGGGAATGGCCACACCGTTCGCGTCCAGCGTGAAGCGCGAGAGCCGGTCGCGGTAGGTGTCGGGCAGCATCGGATCCGGGCGAACCGTCGGACCGCCGGCGACCGTGCCGGGTTTGACCCAGGTGTAATAAACAAAAACGTAATGGTTCGTGGCAAAGCCCGGATGAAACGCCAGCCCAAGCAGGCCGGAATCGTCCCAGCCCTGGCATTGGTTGCTGAGGTCGAGGACGAGTTTTTTTTGCGTCGCGCCCGGGGAATTTTGAAACGTCCACACACGACCTTCGCGCTCCCAAACGCAAAGTTCGTCCGTGCCGGGGACAAACGTGAGGCCGACGGCGTTGGTGAAGAGCAGGTTCGTGAACGCGACCACCGCCGACCAGTTGCCTGAAATGCCCGGGGCGGTTTCGGGCATCGCACCGTTCAGAAAAGTGCCGATGGGCGGGCGCGTGGCGAGTCCGTAGGATTTGGCGTGAGCGGAAAAAACGAGACAGCCCGCCATCGCGAAGGCGAAAAGCATTTTGCCACTCGCGTGAAGGCTGGGAAACATCCTCTTCACGAATCGAAACACGCACAAGTTTCTCCGTGCCGCCCGCGCCGTCAAATTTTTTAGTGTGAATTTGAGCCGCGCGAATCTAGTTTGGACGCATGTTCCGTCCGTGCATTGACCTGCATGAAGGCAAAGTGAAGCAAATCGTCGGCGGCACGCTCGGCGAAGCTGACCGGCCGCGGGCGAATTTTGTCTCCGACCACTCCGCTGCGTGGTTTGCCGAACTTTACAGGCGCGACGGGCTGGCCGGCGGTCACGTCATCATGCTCGGCCCCGGCAATGAAACGGAAGCGCGCGCGGCGCTCGCGGCCTTTCCGGGCGGACTGCAAATCGGCGGCGGGATCAATTCTGAAAACGCGCGAAACTGGCTTGACGCCGGTGCGTCACACGTCATCGTCACCAGTTGGGTGTTTCGCGAAGGCCGCGTGGTTTGGGAACGGCTGGGCGGACTGGTCAAGACCGTAGGCAAGAGCCGGCTGGTGCTGGACTTGAGTTGTCGCCGACGCGCTGAAGATTATTTTGTCGTGACCGACCGCTGGCAGAAATTCACGGAACTGCCCATCTCGCAGGACACGTTCCAAAAGCTCGCCGGAAGCTGCGCGGAATTTTTGGTTCACGCCGTGGACGTGGAAGGCCTGTGCCGCGGCATTGACCGCGAACTGGTTGAAAGGCTCGGTGAGTGGACGACCCTTCCGACGACTTACGCGGGCGGCGCGAATTCGCTGTCGGATTTGGAGGAAGTCACGCGGCTGGGGCGGGGAAAGGTTGACCTCACCATCGGTTCGGCGCTGGATATTTTCGGTGGCAGCGGCGTGAAATACGACGACATGGTAAAATTCAACCGCCGCCAGATGAAAAAATCCGGCGGCGGTTGAGTGTCGAAAAAATCAGGATTTGATCACGTCAATCTTGGTCGGCGTCATCATTTCCTTTCCGTCCTTTTCCTTGACGGTGCCGGTGACAGTGACTTTTTCAGAACTGCCACCGCAAATGGGGTCATGCGCGGCCTTGCTCACGTCATTTTGTTTCAGGTAGTAATTGACGGTCTTGCCGTCTTTTTCGACCTGGACGACGTTCTGGCACGATTTGGTTTCATGCAGGGTGCATTTGGCACAAACCATCGTGCCGGTGATGGTGACTTCCTTGTCCGCAGTGTCAGCGGCCAACGCGCGCGTGGTTAGTCCCGCCAGCAAAATTCCGGCGGCCAGAGTGGAGATGAATTTTTTCATAGATTTTGGATTTTTAGCTTACGGGGGGATAGGACAACACGGTTAATAGTTTTGTTCAATCAAATTAATTCGCCGTTTTTGGGGTGGCGAACAATTCGGCAATGACGATTTGAAATTCGGGTATCAATTTCTCCGTCAGCAGCTCGCTGCCGGCCAGGATGCCCTTCAATTGCAACCCAAATTCCATGCTGTGATAAATTTCCACGTTGTCATAGCGCGGATCCACCATCCACAAACGCGGCACGCGGATTTTCTCGTAGAGCTCCTTTTTGATGACCGTGTCGGCACGGTGATCGTCGCGGCTGATGATTTCCACAGCCAGCCAGAGTTTGCCGGTGGCGACCGTCACGAGCGCGAGGTCGGGACAAATCGCCGTGAAGCGGGAAATCTGGACTCTCGTGCGCGGCGCCAGCAGTTGAGTGCTGGGCAGGTTCGCCACGCTCGCCGTCATCAACGCGTGCAGCCGGTCGCAAATCGTTTCGTGGCGATCGCCCGGCGCGGAACGCGGCAACGACGCCCCCTCGAGAATCTCTTCATACGGCCGGCTCATGGGCATCAGCAAAGCAGCGATTGGCACGGACGGCAAGCGGCGTTTTTTCATTAAAACAAGGCTTGCAAATTAGTACGCGCATGACTAGATTTCCGGCTCTTTTGAAAAATTTATGGCCGTAAAAATTCGCATGAAGCGCGTCGGAGCCAAGAACGCTCCGTTTTTCCGCATTGTGGTGGCCGACAGCCGCAGCCCGCGCGATGGCAAGTTCATCGAGGAACTTGGCTCGTATCGGCCGTTGAAAAAAGGCGACAATTTCACCCTTAACCTCGACCGCGCCAAATACTGGATCAGCAAGGGCGCGCAGCCGAGCGACACCGTCGCCAGCTTCATCAAAAAAGCCGGCAAGGTGGCCACGGCGGCTTGAACTCAATTTTTGGCGCGATGCAGGAGTTTCTGGAATATGTCGTTAAAGGACTTGTGCAACACCCGGAAGCCGTGAGGGTAACGCCGGTGGAGCGCGCGGGCATGACGGTTTATGAACTCCGCATGGATCAGTCGGATGTAGGCAAAATCATCGGACGGCAGGGCATGACCATCAATGCCATCCGTTCGTTGTTGCTGGCCGGCAGCGCAAAGAAAGGCCTGCGCTGTTCGGTGGAAATAGTTGAGGAGAGTCGGTAGTCAGTAGTCAGTGGTCAGCAGCAGCAGCGCGCGAATTGTTTTACTACGGACTACTAACTACTGACTACGGACGAATGAAGATTGACGTGCTCACTTTGTTCCCGGCCATGTTTGCCGGGCCGCTCGACGAAAGCATTGTCAAACGGGCGCGGGAAACCGGGTTGTTAGACCTGAAAATCCACAACCTGCGCGACTGGACGCACGACCGGCACAAGACCGTGGACGACCGGCCGTTCGGCGGCGGACCGGGAATGCTGCTGAAGCCGGAACCGCTCTTTGAAGCGATTGAAAGTTTGAAGCGCGAAAAGACGCGTGTGATTTTGTTGTCGCCGGCCGGGCGGCAATTTAATCAGGCCATCGCGCGCGAACTGGCGGAACAGCAGGATTTGCTGCTCGTCACCGGCCATTACGAAGGTTTTGACGAGCGCGTGCGGGAAAAACTCGCCGACGACGAACTGTCCATCGGCGATTACGTGCTGACGAACGGTGCGCTGCCCGCAATGGTGGTGATTGACGCGGTCGTGCGGCTGCTGCCCGGGGCGCTGGGCGACGACGCAAGTTCGCACGACGAATCGTTCAGCCACGGGTTGTTGGAATATCCGCAATACACGCGACCGGCGGAATTTCGCGGGATGAAAGTCCCGGACATTTTAGTTTCCGGCAACCACGCCGAAATCGAAAAATGGCGGCGCGAACAGGCGAAAGCGCGGACAAAAAAACAAAGACCGGATTTGATGAAGTGACACAAGGTAGGGACGAGCTGCTGCTCGTCCAGGCCGCGCGGCAACGCGGCCCTACCATCAAAATTTAAAAGATTATGAACCAGGCATTGCTTGAAAAAATTGAATCGGAGCAATATCGCAAGGACAAAACCGATTTTGCGGTGGGCGACAGCGTGCGCGTGCACACCAAAGTTGTCGAAGGCGACAAGGAACGCATCCAGGTTTTTGCCGGCGTCGTCATCGGGAAACGCGGACGCGGTCTGAACGAGACCTTCACCGTCCGCCGCATCAGTTATGGCGAGGGCGTCGAGCGCGTGTTCCCGCTGCATTCGCCGCGCGTGGACAAGATTGAGGTCGAGCGCAAAGGCGAAGTCCGCCGCGCCAAGCTCACCTACCTGCGCAAACGCCTCGGCAAGGGCGCGACCCTCGTGCGCGAGAAGGAAGAGAAGGCTGTCGCCGAACCGGCGGCGACGAAGCAACCCGAAAGTTCTTCATAAGAGCGGGGCTGATTAGCCTCGCTTTTTTGCTGTCATTCCTGGCCGGACTTGCCAAACTGGGCACTGTTATGAGCAGGCTAGCTGTTCAATTCCTGGATCAGGGATTTCATCGCGTGCTGTTCGACGCCATGCCGATGCCGGTCTTCGTCGTGGACAAGGACGTGTGCATCTACGACTACAACGCGGCGGCAGCCCGGCTGTTGAGAAAGGACAAAAAACTCATCATCCGGCGGCGCGGTGGAGAAGTGCTGAACTGTGTGCATTCGATGGAAGGCCCCAAGGGATGTGGCAGCACTCTGTCCTGCCGTGATTGTGTGGTGCGCAAGTCCGTGCGGACCGCTGCGCGAGGCCGTCGGGTCACCCGTCAATGGGCGCAGATGGAACTGGTTCGCAAAGGGAGAGTTGCCAAAGTGAAACTGCGGGTGAGTTGCCAGCCGTTCACCTACGGCCGAAGCTCGTTCATCCTGCTCGTTCTCGAAGGCTTGAACGACTGAGTCGCGGACCCATTTCATCCAAGCGAGGCTGAAGCTTCGTCTGTTTGTAGTCCCGCGTTTATACGGCAAGAACCGCCGGCAGGCGGAACTCTAAACAAGAACGGGGTCGAATGCACCGTGTGCCGACGCATTCCAAACTTGTGCTTGACCATCAACCATGTCCGAACCAGCCTGTGATGCCATGCGTCCGAGCGCTTCGACTGCCGGCGACCCTTCTCTGAAATCGATCCTCTTCACGGTCGCTGGCCTTGTTCTCCTGACCGTTGCCTTGAGAGCGCCTCTGCTGAATCTACCGTTCGAACGGGATGAAGGTGAGTATGCTTACGTCGCCTGGCGGATGGAACACAACGAACTCCCGTATCGGGATTGGATCGATCGCAAACCACCGGGCATCTTCTGGGTTTATTGGCTGGGCCTCAGTCTGCCGCTGGAGCCAGTCCGCGCCGCCCACCTGATGGGGCTTCTGTTCTCGGCGGGCTCCGCCGTCGCGCTTTTCTTTCTGGCGTCCCGGTTTATGAGCCGGTTTGGGGCAGGAACGGCCGCCGCACTGTTCGCGCTGCTGTCCGCGGATCCCATGGCGCAGGGTATTGCCGCGAACACTGAACTTTTCATGCTGCTCCCGCTAATCCTGTCGCAAATCGTTTTTTTGTCCGCGACGACAAATGACCGGCACCGGACCCCTTTGATCGTCCTCGTCGGGGTCCTGACCGGGATTGCCGCCATCTTTAAACAGGTCGCCATCGTCAATTGGCCGTTACTGGTGTTCCTCTATCCCGCCGTTGCGACCGGTGAGAAGCGGCTGCGGGGAATGGTCCGTTTTGCTTTGTGGTCAGCAGGGGGCGCGGGATTGGTCTGGGCACTGGTCGCGATCTATTTTTGGGGCCGGCACGCTTTAGGCGACTTCGTTTACGGTATTTTCACCCACAATCTCGGTTATGTCAGCGCCATTCATTGGTCGATGCGGTGGAACCTTTTCAAGCAGTCGCTTGACGCGCTCGCTCCCTCGCAGGCGCTGGCCTGGATTTTTTCGCTGGCCGGCTTTGCGGGTTTGTGGATGGCCCGAAGAACGAAGTGGTTCCTGTTCCTGGCTGGAGGAGCGGTCGCGAGCATGGCCGGTGTCAGCGCCAGCGGATATTTTTACCGGCATTATTTCCTGCAACTGCTGCCGGTCCTCTGCCTGGCCGCCGCCGCCGGCGCCGAGGCGTTGGAAGGCGCTCCCGGGTGGGAACGGGTTCCGCGAAAAGCCCGCCGAGCGGCGACGGGTATTGCGCTGGCGATCCTGCCGGTGGCAGCAATCCTTCCGTTCCTGTTCTGCTATACGCCGGCCGAGGCCGCGCGAAAGATTTATCCGGGAGATGCGTTTGCGGAAATGCCAGCGTTGGGCAGGCGGATCGCCGAGGTGACCCATCCCGAGGACCGGGTATTCATTTTCGGCGAGGAAGCCGAGGTACTGTTCTACGCCCGTCGGGCTTCGGCAACGCGATACATTTTTCTTTCGCCGCTGTATGGCTTGGACCGGAACGCGCGCGAAAGGCAAACGGCCGCCGCCGGGGAAATAACCCGTGCGCGGCCCGCGGCGGCCTTGTATATGCCGAACATGCTCTTTTTCCAACCCGGCAGCGAACAGTATTTCACGCGGTGGAGCCAGACCTATCTACAGGACAATTTTCGCGCCGACACGTGCCTGACGCTCGATCCCGCGGGGGCGCTCCATTTGGTCTCCAGCGTCGGCGACCAAAAGCTGGTGGTGCCGAACGATCAGCGGGTGGGGGCCGTGATCCTGGTCAGGAACGACCACTGACCGGGTGTCTGCCGCCACCTGCGGAGCAGGCGCAGCATTTCGCCGCTTGTCCCTTTTTTTTCGCGCGCGATTTGAAATCGCGGGCCCGCATAACGGAATCGCCTTCCAGTCTCGCTGAAAACCCGTTTTTCGATTTTGTGGTACGGACCTATGGTCTGTGTTTGTGGCACAGGCCGGAGGCCTGTGCCACAACTTTTTGTCACCCGCAAATTTCCCGCAGCGCTGCTTGGTGGATTGCCAGCGCGGTTGCGCCAAAGCAAACCAGAATCACCTTCTCAACCGAACGGTTCCGCTCCAGAAAATCCTTCGTCTCGCGCACGGCAAGCCGCGCCGCGCGTTCCATCGGAAAACCATACGCGCCGGTGCTGATGGACGGAAACACCACGGTTTTGATTCCATGCTGCTCCACGAGTGCAAAGCAGCTTCGATAGCAGCTCACGAGCAGTTCATCCTCACCGTGGTTGCCGTCCTGCCAGACCGGGCCGACGGTGTGAATCACTCGCCGGGCGGGGAGTTTGTAGCCGCGTGTGATTTTGGCCTGGCCGGTGGCGCAGCCGCCAAGCGCGCGGCATTCCGCCAGCAACTCCGGGCCGGCGGCGCGATGAATTGCACCATCCACCCCGCCGCCACCGAGCAACGTCCGGTTGGCGGCGTTCACAATCGCGTCCACGCGCTGTTGCGTGATGTCGCCAGCGATGATGGCGATGCGACTTGAAACGGTTTCGTCGGTCATGGCTTGTTCATAAATACATTCCGTCTGTTCCGCAACCGACTTTCGGTGCGCCACGCTAAACTCACCTATCTGAATCGCGGCCAAGAACCACCCGACGAGTTGATTCAGAGAGCTTCAAAGGAAAAATCGCACGATTACATTCCGCGTCAGCTTTTTATGACAGCCCAGCCGGGTCGAGAATTTCGGGAATGTTCGCTTACGCTAGAAGGGTATATCGAAATTCTCCGCGCCAAAAATCCATCCCCATTAAGTTCAGGAAATTGAAGCGCCGCAAAAGGCGATCCGTTAGGTGCAGTCGTCGTATCGTCAGCGTTCGCGTATATCTCAAACTTGTCGTCATGCTCACGCTGTCCAGAATCCGGAGCAATGAAAAACGCCGGCATCCATTCGTCGGGGAACTTGGTGCTCACGACTGGCCAAGTTCTCCACTTGGTCAATCCTCGCTTCTTGATGTAATCGTGTATCGTCATAAAATGTCGTGACTCAAAAACCGTTTTCCCCGCATGTCAGGACAGCGGAGCACTTCATCATCGGCGCTCTAACGCAATCCTCACGCGAAGATTTCGCCTGTCGAAACCCAAAAACGGCAGAATCGCCATACAGGCAAAAAAACCGCTCACTCAAAACCGCTCAAATCAGAGGTTAAAAGAGCAAAAACTAAAGCCCCCTCACACAACGAAACCCGACGCCGTCGCCGGCGTCGTTCGGGTAGTTGAGGTCACCGCGATAGGCGCACCGCGCGTAGGAGGCGACGACGAACCAACCGCCGCCGCGCAACACACGGCTGCTCCCTGTTGCCGGTCCGGTTGGGTTTGTAGTCGTTGGTTGACCATACGGCGTCCCATACCAATCCCAACACCACTCAAACACATTCCCCGCCATGTCATTTAGACCATAACCGTTCGCTGCAAAGGATCCCACCGGACTTGTGTAGGGATCCTCTCCAGTATAGAAGGCGGCGTTGTAGCCGTTCGGTCCCAAATCGTAGCTATAGTTGCTGTCTCCGTAATAGTTGGCCTGGCTTTCGGAAATCGTGTTGCCCCACGGAAACCGTTGCCCGCTCAACCCGCCCCGCGCCGCCTTCTCCCACTCCGCTTCCGTCGGCAGCCGGTAGCCATTGGCCGTCCAATTCACATAAGGCGTCAACTCCCCATTCGTATAAACCTGTGTCATCCCTCCATCCGTGTAATACACCGGAGTCAAACCCGCTTGCTGCGACCGCGCATTGCACCACTTCACCACGTCATACCAATCCACCGTCTGCACCGGATTATTCGCCGCCTTGCCCGCACCCGGATTCACAAAGCCATATCCGTTGTTTGTGGCCCAATTATAGACCGTCTGCCATTGACTATAGCTCACCAAGTTCGTATCCATGTAAAACGCCGACATCGTCACGTTGGTGGGGATGGCATCACTTTCGCCATCCAGCGTGTCCCCCATCGTGAACGTGCCGGCGGGAATGAGCGCCATGCCGGCGAACGCGTTGGTGTTATACAAACGGAAGAACCTTGCAAGCGAGGTGTTGGTAACGGTGACGGCAATCACCGGGACGGCATCAGTGGCCGTCACCCAGTTTGGCGCGGTCAGGTTTGTGGTGCTTTGCAGAACGTAATTCGTAGCCGTAGTCGGCCAATAGAGAACAGTTTGTTTGCCCGCCGGTGCAATACCCAATGTCGGTTGCGCCAGAGCGGGATGAACGCCGGCGAACAACGCCAGCGCGATGAACAAATAGTGAAGTTTGGTTTTCATAATAAATTCGAGTTTGGTTTCCGTTACTTAGGTGACAATCTAACTTATAGTGCGTCTTTACGCCTCGGCTAATGGAAATGCAACCGGAAAATCGCCTCATCCATTCGTCGAAGCGCTGAGACAAAAACGCTGCGAGTCAGATGTTCCAGGAAGGCCGACGCCGTAAACGCCGTAGGACGCACCGGGACTTCCGAACGACATTTCCCACGTCTGGCACCTGAAACGCCGCCAGCGCGCCAGCCAAGGCACAGCACCATGCCGAAAAACCCGGTGGTGCGAGACCCGGCGGGACCAGTCCCAATTCAGCGTAAGAAAGCGGATGGGAAATTCCTAGAGAAAACGGACGCCACCCGTTTGATTGCATTTTGATTGCACTTTGGCAGGTCAATGCAGGGACAGGCAAGGGAACGAAAGAGAAGTGATAAAGTGGCCGTGACCATTGATTTTATTGACGAAAGTGGGGATTAGCGCGTCTTTATTGGCGGAAGTCCTAAGTGGCCAAAACAGGCCAAAATCAATACACCACTTTATTCAGCGGGTATTCGATGATGCCCTCGGCACCGGCAGCTTTGAGTTGCGGAATCAATTCGCGCACGACATGCTCGTCAATAATCGTCTCCACGGCCACCCAGCCTTTCTGGCTCAAACTGGAAATCGTCGGGTTCCGCAGTGCCGGCAGATTTTTCAGCAGCCTCGCCAGATTCTTTTCGGCGATGTTCATCTTCAAACCGACCTTGGACTCCGCCTACAGCGCACCCTTGAGCAGAAGCGCCAGCGTCTCGATTTTCCTGCGCTTCCATGGGTCTTTCCACGCCTGGTGATTGGCGATGAGCCGCGGCGTCGAAGTCAGCAGCGTGTCCACGATGCGCAGCTTGTTCGCGCGCAACGACGAGCCGGTCTCGGTCAATTCCACAATCGCGTCCACCAATTCGTGCGCCTTCACTTCCGTGGCGCCCCACGAAAATTCCACCTCCGCCTTCACGCCGTGCCGGCGAAGGTATTTCTTCGTGAGGTTGACGACCTCGGTTGCGATGCGTTTCCCTTTCAAATCCTTCACCGATCTGATTGGCGAATTTTCCGGCACGGCCAGCACCCACCGCGCCGCCTGTCGCGTCGTCTTGCTGAAAATAAATTCGGCGACCTCGTGCACGTTCGAGCCGTTCTCGACAATCCAATCGTGACCCGTGATGCCGCCGTCGAGATAGCCGTGCTCGACGTAGCGGCTGATTTCCTGCGAGCGGATCAGGCGGATCTCCAGTTCGGCGTCGTCCACGTAAGGCACGTAGGAGCGGCTGCTGATGGAAATGTTGTAGCCTGCCTTCGCCATCTTCTGGAGGGTGGCTTCCTGCAAACTGCCTTTCGGCAGACCGAATTTTAATTTCTTGCTCATCAAAATTTCGTTGACTCGTTGAACCGTTGAATGGTTAAACTGGTTCAACGATTCCACGGTTCAACGCTTTAACCATTCAACGCCCATCGCGTTATTTGTCTTCCAACTTCCGCAAATCCCGTATTCACTCGTGGACGCGAATACTTCTTCGTCGAATCTTTCACACGCGTAACGGGGTTAATCTGCCAAATCCGGCGCGGAAACCACACTTTCTTCTTTTTCGTTTCCATTGCAACCACAAAAACTTTCGACACGGATTACACTGATTTTCGCGGACGATTTTTATCAGTGTTAATCCGTGAAATCTGTGTCTTCATTTCACGCTCTCAATCATCCACTCGCCATTCACCTTTTTGAGCGAAAAAGTGTAATGCCCCGACACCGCGCCGCCTGCATACCAGGTGCCGATGGCCTCAACCGTGCCATTCGCCGGCTCCGAAGCTTCCACACCGAGAATCATCGCCGGTTTGTCCGTGTCCCGGTCCATCAGCGTCCGGTTTGGATGAAGTTTCGCCCGTTTGCTCGGCTTGATGGGCGGAACGTGATTCGGAAAGTCCCGCCGGATGGCGTCCACTTCGGCGTCCTCTCCCTGGAGAAAAATCGCGGTGTATTCACCGCCATCCCAAAAATGTCTTTGCAGCAAATAGCCATAGACCGCCTCGTCAATCTTGAATGCATCCGTGTCTTTGAGCTTTTGGTGCGGAGCGCTGCGGCGCGCTCCCGAATACGAGTGCGAGGCGCAGCCGGCCAGCAAACAAAGGGACAGCGCGACGAAAATTAATGCGGTTTTCACAAACTTTTTCTTTTTCGATTTTTTTCAACCACGAATACACCCGGATGGACACGAATTGAGTACTGCCTCACCCGGTTCCGCTGCTGTGGAACCACCCTCTCCCATCCAATGGGAGAGGTGCGGGGCGAGGGATTTTTT
>JBEKMU010000070.1:0-16507 GCA_049523555.1 Verrucomicrobiota bacterium
GCCTGGTCTTGTCGAGCAAGAACAGCAGGTCGCACTGGCAAACGGTCGGCGCCTCAAATCCATCCGCGTTGTTCAGTAGAACATCGGTTTCTTCCTTTTGGCCGCGGAGCGAGTAACAGGCAAGACCGTTGATGGCGACGCGGTTTGAGTCCAATCGTTCCTGAGAGGAAAGGATCACAAACCAATGCGCCTTGCTGAAACCGGCCGGGGTCGCCTTCCAAATTTCCCACTGCCGGATTTTCATCGCTCCGGCCTTTGCTTTTGTTTCAGCATGGCCTTTTCCAGTGCTTCCCGTTCCGGATTGGGACGGTACGCATCCGCAAAATATCCCTCCGGCCTCGGCGCTTGAAACCGGCTGGCCACGACCGGCAGCCCCGCGCGAATGGCCATGCGCAGGATGGTCGCCTGGTTTTCGCCGACGAGTGAAGTTGTCTTCTCCACCTCACTGACCAGGTCATCGTCGAGAATGACGCTTGTTTTCATGGAAGCAATTTGCACCCATCAGGTGCCGGACGCAATTGTTTATTTTTCCGCCGGATGATGCCGGGTGCGGCCGGGCGGTTCAAGATAGCGATACGGATTGTTCGGATTGTCGGTCGAGTAGGCGAAGGCGTCGCGGTGGTCGAGAAAATTTTTCACCAGTTCGACCGGGATGGCAAAGCCGAGGCCCTCGCCGAACATGATTTTCATGTTGGTGACGCCGACGACATCGCCCGCTAGGTTGAACAAGGGACCGCCGCTGTTGCCGGGATTGATCTGGGCCGTGGTCTGGAGATAAAGCTCGCCCTCCAGTTCGCGCGTCTTGGTGCTCAGGATGCCTTCCGTCACGGTGCGTTCGAGGCCCATCGGGCTGCCGATGGCAAACACCGAATCACCGACGGTCAGCGCGTCCGCGCTGCCGAGCGTGACAAATTTGTATTTCGGCGCGTTCTTGTCCTCGATGTGCAGCAGCGCCAGGTCGTGGAATTTGTTGATGGCGACGATTTTGATCTGCTTGTAGGTTTCACGGTCGAGCTGGCCGTTGGTTTGATGGTAAACCTCCACGGAAATTTCCGTCTCGCCCTCGATCACATGAAAATTCGTGATCAAATAACCGTCGGCGTTTATGAAAAATCCGGAGCCGAGTCCGCCGGGGGTGCGGACCTGCACGACGGCCTCGCCGATTTGCTTGACGAGATCGCGCACGTCGCGGGCCGCCACCGGCCGGATGTCCGAGGAATAAAATTGCGGCGGGTTGACGCTGACGAGGAGGTTGGACGCGGCGGCGGCCGCCGGCGCCGCTTCGGCGGCCCGGGAAATTCTGGCGATGGAGTTGCGCGGCACAACGAGCACGGTGTAGCCGACATCCACGACGATGCTGTCGGGCTTTTCCATGAGGATTTTGCCGGTGACGGCGGCCTGGTCCTTCAGTTGAATCACGTCGGCGGACGCGAGGCCCAGGCTACAGCAGAGCAACGCCGGCAGGGCAAATTTTTGTTTCAACAACATGGCAAGACAGTAGTGCAACGGGCGGCGTTTGACAAGCGGCCGGCGGGTTTGATTTACGATTTGCGATATACGATTTACGAATCCTTGCCCCATTCTGCGTCTCGCGTAAATCGTATATCGTCAATCGAAAATAGCGAGCCTTGGGTTGGCTCCCGCGTTTTTTCACGCAGCCTTTGAAGGCGGCGTTCCTCAAAATGGCGCCCGGCGTTTCGGTGGCTTCAGGCCTTTTCAGTGCCCCGGGCGGCTTCGATCATTTCCCAAAACTTCGGGTTTTCCTGGAGCGCCTCGTCTTCGCCGGTTTGCAGGCCGGACCGGAACAGAAAATCCTTGAGCGTGTGGCGGCTGAGAATCCGGTGGACGAGCACACCCAGGTCGTGACGCTCGAAATAGACGCGATAGTCGCCCAAGTGGAAGCGATGCAGGGTGCTTCCGCCCTGTTCCAGCTTGCCGAACTCTTCCAGTTCCGTGCCGAGCACCTGGTGCGGTAGCCCTCGAAACTCGCCGAGGATTTGCAATTGCAGTTCCTTGGGCATCCGCGCCAGTTCGGCGGCGGCCATGGGCGTAAATACAATTTGGAAAGGCTGCATGTTGTTTGAGGGTTGGGGGTTGAAGGTTGAGAGTCAACTGGAAAAGTTGAGGGTTGAGGGTCGGGCAAGAAACACTTCAGGCCGAATCGCTCCGCTTCAGGGGGATGCAGGTGCGTGTCCTGGCATCTCCGGATAAGTCCGGCGATGGCGCCAGAAGTTTTAACTGGCCATCATTTGACAACCTTGAAAACATTTCACAAGCAGACGTTGAAAATGACAAAGCGCGATTTCAACCGAAAAAGGCCGGTGACCGGTGAAAAGCTCCAATCGCAAGACAATGCGGCATCCGGCAGTGGCCCGGTCGCTCCCTTAATGGCAGGGGTATCCGTCTTTTCCGGTGCTGGTAAGATGCCATGGCTTTACCTGCTGCTTGGAATCGCAGTCTTTTGGACGTTCTTCCCAGCTATAAACAACGATTTTGTCAACTACGATGACTTTGCCTACGTCACCGAAAACACCCATGTGCAACCGGGACTGACTTGGGAAGGCATCAAGTGGGCTTTTCGTAGTTCCACCGCCAGCAATTGGCATCCGCTGACATGGGTGTCGCATATGATGGATTGCCAGCTATACGGATTGCATCCGTGGGGTCATCACCTGACCAATGTGTTGCTGCACACGACCAACACGCTTTTGCTTTTTGTGGTTTTGAGCAGGATGACGGGGGCAACGTGGCGGAGTCTATGGGTGGCAGGGTTGTTCGGTCTGCACCCGTTGCATGTGCAATCGGTAGCATGGATAGCCGAGCGCAAGGATGTATTGAGCACACTATTCTGGATGCTGACGCTCCTTTGCTACGCAAAGACAGTGACAAGTGACCAGCCTTCGCCGCGCTTCGGCATGGCAGGCAAGTGGCCAGTGACACGAACGGAAACCACGCCAGCACCCATCAGGTCACACGTCACGTGTCACCCGTCACTTTTTTACTGGCTGGCACTGATGTTTTTCGCGATGGGGCTGATGAGCAAGCCGATGCTGGTCACGCTGCCGGGTGTGTTGCTGTTGCTGGACTGCTGGCCGCTGGAAAGATGGAAGCATAAAAGCATTGGCAAATTGTTGGTGGAGAAAATCCCGTTCGTTTTGCTTTCCGTCCTTGCGAGCGTTGTCACTATCATGGTTCAGAGGTCTGGAGGGGCTGTGACACCCTTTGAAAGACTGTCCTTTTCACTGCGTTTGGAAAACGCCCTGGTTTCGTACGGCCGATATCTTGGCAAATTGTTCTGGCCGGAGAATATCGCGGTGTTATATCCGTATCCACGCGAGTGGCCGGCGTGGGTGGTGCTCTGGTCGAGTCTGATGCTGCTTGGCATCTCAATTTTGGTGGTTGTGCTGCGGAAACAGCGTTCCTATCTGCCGGTGGGCTGGTTTTGGTTTGTCGGCACCTTGGTGCCGGTCATTGGCCTGGTGCAGGTGGGCGAACAATCAATGGCCGATCGCTACATGTATGTGCCGATGATTGGAGTGCTCATCCTGGTTGCCTGGGGCCTTCCTGAATTAATCGGCCGGTGGCGTTACGGGATGGTCGTGCTGTCCGCTATGGCCATCGCATCGGCTGTTTTGTGCCTGTTCATCACACGTCAACAAATTGGCTATTGGAAGGACAGTGAAACGCTTTTTCGACGTGAGATTGCGGTTGCCGGAGACACTCGCACCGCCCACTACAAATTGGGGGCTGCCTTGAGTAGAAAGGGGGAACTTGACGAAGCCACCCGCCAATTTCAAGAAACCCTCAAACTGGAACCCGACAATTTCTACGCGCTTTATTCTCTGGGTGTTATATCGAGCAGTAAAGGGCAACTGGATGAGGCCATCCAGTTCTTTCAAGAAGCCCTCAAACTCAAGCCTGACTATGCAGATGCCCACTACAGTCTTGGTATTGCGCTTGGTAAGAAGGGACGGTTGGACGAGGCGATTGGCCAGTATCAGGAAATCCTCCGGCTGAATCCGGATTATTTTGGGGTGCACAATAACCTGGGTGTTGCCTTTGCCCGGAAGGGGCAATTGGATGAGGCCATCGGCCAGTTTCAAGCAGTGCTCAAACTGGACCCAAAAGACATCGGTGCGCTGTACAATATGGGGCTGGCCTTCTACCGTAAAGGACAACTGGATGAGGCCATCGCCTCGTTCCAGAAAGCCCTCGAACTCAAGCCCGACTACGCCGATGCCCATAACAATCTGGGTCTGGCGTTAAGCAAGAAAGGCCGATTGGACGAAGCGATCAGCCAGTTTCAAGAAGCCCTGCGTCTGGATCCCAACCATGTCAGCGCGCGCGACAATCTGGCCGTCTTCTCAAAGATCAAGGGCGCTCCGCCTGCACCTTCTACAAATCCGTAACCCGTCGGAAGCATTTCGACCGATGCGGAAAGTTCAAAAGATATTCCCGAACCGGACAACGAACGGGTCGAGGAACTGGAACGGGAGAACCTGGATTTGAAGATTGCCAACCGGGGTAAAGATTTTCTCATTGACCAGTTAAAAAACGAGCGCAACCGCTTTTTCGATCAGTTATTGTCCGCCATGGCAGCAGGCTTCCGCGCTCGGCCAGTAGCTCAGTTTGATGCCGCGTTGCGCGTGCGGTTTGCGAATCGTCACGGACTTCACCTTGCCGCTGGCGCACAACTCGTTCCACGCCGTTCGAGACAGGCCGGCAAGACGAGCTTTAGGCCGTGGCAGACGCCGCCAGTTGAAATCATCCGGGCCAGTGGCCACTGGCCCGGTGGCGGGTGTGGAAGTCAGGCTGCCGCGTTCGGCGGCGACCAGTTCGTTTGGCGGTGTAGCTCCCCGGCAAGTTTTGCACTCGGTGACATGGCTGATTTTGGGCGATTTGTTATGACTATCTGTTATGACTGGGCATTTTTGAGGGCTTAAAAACGCATAAAACCCTTTATTTACAAGGATTGGCAGCGCGTACGGGAATCGAACCCGTCTTTCAGCCTTGAGAGGGCCGTGTCCTGAACCGATAGACGAACGCGCCAGCGTGAGACCGGCAAACTACCGCCAGCCCTGCCGTTGTCAATAACAGAGCGCCGGCGTGGGTGCCATGCATCCTGGGAGGCGTGTTGCCCAAACGTTCGGAGCGCGGACTGCCAAGTCCACGTTGCCAATCTCCCATGAATCGGAACGCTTGGGACGAACAAGATCATGCGGACAAGGCTGTCCGCGCTCTGCTCACCAACTGACGAATTGGACAACCCGCCGTTGACACCGCCCCCAGAACAGAATCCATCCGCCAGCAGGGAACGCCGCGGTCACGCGGCAGTAGTGTACCCTGCCGGTTGTTGCCGCCTGAAGGCGGCGTTCCTCAGGGGCAGTATCAAATGGCGCCCGGCGCGGGCGCACAACCAAACCGGTTTGGCGGTGTTTGCATTTAGACCGGCAAACGATATATTTGATTCGTGAAGCGCGTCGGAAAACTTTGCATTTGCCTCGCGGGCGGGCTGGTGTTGAACGCCGGTCTGCGCGCGGAGGATGTGGTGTCACCGGATAATCCCTACGCGCCGATAGTGACCCGCAATGTTTTCAGCATCAACCCGCCGCCGCCGGTGGACCCGAATAAACAACCTGCCGAGCCGCCGCCTAAAATCACGCCCAACGGCATCACGTCCGTTCTCGGGCATTTGCAAGCGTTGTTCAAAGTTGCCATCCCGCCCAAGCCGGGACAACCGGCCCGGGAGCAGGCTTACATCCTCAGCGAAGGCCAGCAACAGGACGACATTGAAGTGACGAAAATTGATGAAAAGGCCGGCGTGGTGACGTTCAACAACCACGGCACGATCCAGGAACTGCCCCTGCTGGTTGCGACCGCGAGCGGACCTTCCGGACTGGCGCAAGGCGGGCCGGGGCCAGGGCCGAACAATCCCGTGTCGAGAATTGGGTCTGGTGGCGGCAACGTCAACAACGGCGGCTTCCTTCCCATGGGCAATCGTTTCGGCCAGAGCGGCGGTTTTGGCGGGCAAAATCCGAATATCAGTGGTGGCAACAATTTCAACGGCAGCATGAATGGCGGCGCGAACAGTGGCTCGCGCCTGGGAGTCGTTTTGGCAGGTGGCAGTGGTGGCTCCCTCCAGCTTGGAGCCGCCCCAACAAGCAGCGGTTACTCCAGCTCCACGCCCAACAATGATTATACCGCTCCTCAATATCAGGATACAACGCCACCAGCACAACGAATCCTCTTGATGAAAGCTCAACAGGAACAGTGGCAAAGCCAAGGTAATCCCTTCGCGGCAATCATGCCATCCATTCCGCAGACTGCTCCGAAAAATTAATGGGGGGAACAGCGGGCAACCGGCACCGTAAAAAACACTCTTGCCATCTTTTGATAAACGGAGATGGGAGCAGGCTGACGCCTGCTGCTGCAAGGATGCAGGGCAGGATTAGAGCGGACTCACGTCTGCCTTGCGATTGTCAATGATGGAGGCGAACCGGTTTGGGCGTGGCGTTTTCGCACTTTGAGCTTTTTCCCACAGCGGCCGTCGTTATCTTTTCCGCACACGATGAAAGAAATGGTGCGAAAACATTGGTTGAAAGGGTCGGTCTGTGTCCTGCTGGCCATTGCCACCCTTGCCGCCTATGCTCCGGTCGGTAAAAGCCAATTCATCAGTTTGGACGACATGGATTACGTGATGAACAATCCACCCGTCCAGCAAGGGCTTTCGTGGAGCGCCGTCAAATGGGCCTTCGTTTCTTTTCATTCCAGCAATTGGCATCCGTTGACCTGGCTTTCGCACATGTTGGATTGTCAGCTATACGGCCTG
The DNA here is from genome assembly GCA_049523555.1 of Verrucomicrobiota bacterium. Lineage (GTDB taxonomy): Bacteria > Verrucomicrobiota > Verrucomicrobiia > Limisphaerales > UBA11358 > UBA11358. Next base: position 6,830 of record JBEKMU010000070.1, read on the forward strand.
AATCCCACCGGCCCTCATTTGACCAATCTGGCCTTGCACGTCGCCAATACCCTGCTGCTTTTTATTTTGCTGCAACAGTTGACGTCCAGATTGTGGCCCAGCGCGTTTGTTGCCCTGCTGTTTGCCCTGCATCCCATGCATGTGGAATCGGTGGCCTGGGTTTCCGAGCGCAAGGACGTGCTGAGCGCTTTTTTCTTTTTGTTGACGCTCCTTTGCTACGCAAAGGCAGTGACAAGTGGCCAGCCTTCGCCGCGCTTCGGCACGGCAGGCAAGTGGCCAGTGACACAAACTGAAACCGCGCCAGCGCCCATCAGGTCACGCGTCACGTGTCCTCCGTCACTTTTTTACTGGCTGGCACTGATGTTTTTCGCCCTGGGATTGATGGCCAAGCCCATGCTGGTGACTCTGCCGTGCGTGCTTTGCCTGTTGGACTACTGGCCTTTGGCCCGATTCCAATTGCCGCTCAAAAGGCAGCCCCTTGCGGTTTTGCGGCGTCTGGCCGTGGAGAAAATTCCCTTCTTCATTTTAACCGCGCTTTCCTGCTGGATGACCTGGCTCGCCCAAAACAGCCTCGGCGCGGTCAAGCCCCTCGCGGAATTTCCCCTGGACGACCGGCTGGCGCATGTCCCGGTGGCTTACGGTTGGTATGTGCTCAAACTGTTCTGGCCGTCCGACCTTTCCGTTTTCTACATGCTGCATACCGACTATGACTCCGATACGGTGGCCGGCGCTTCATTGCTGCTCCTCGTCATGACCCTGTTTGCCGTCTGGCGGGCGCGCAAACAGCCCTACTTGCTTGTTGGCTGGTTATGGTTTGTCGGGATGCTGGTGCCGGTTGTGGGCCTCCTGCAGGTCGGCAACCAGGCTTACGCCGATCGCTACACTTACCTCCCTTATATCGGTCTTTTTATCATCATCGCCTGGGGCATTCCGGCGTTGCTGGCCAAGTGGCTCCACCGCCGGGCGATTCTTCTGGCCGCGGCCCTGCTCGCCTCGGCGGCCTGCGGCTTCCTGACAGTTGCCCAAGTCCGTCTCTGGCAAAACGGGCAGACGCTCTTTGAGCGGGCGCTCGCCTTGGACCCGGGAAACGAGGAAGCCTGGGCGCTGCTCGGCTTGACTTCCATGAACCAGGGCAACGCGGACAAAGCCATCGCTTGCCTGCGTCGCGCCACGACCATCAATTACATGTATTATCAAGCCTGGCACGATCTCGCTGGCATGCTTTTCCTCAAAGGAAACTATGCCGAGGCGCAAGATGCCTATGAAATGGCCCTGCGCTACACCCGGAACAAGGTGGAGATTTACGACAATCTGGGCGATTTGTTCATGGCCACCGGCCGCTATGGGGACGCGATTGCCAATTTCCAAAGTTCGCTGGCACTGGCGCCGGATCAGCCAGCCGTCCAGACCAAGCTGGGACAAAGCCTTGTCCTTGACCGGCAACCGGACCGGGCGGCCATGGCGTATCAAAATGCCATCCGCCTGCACCCGGACAGTGGCCCGGCCCAACTGGGTCTGGCCATGATTCTGGCGAGTACCGGACACGATGCCGAAGCGATTGCACATTATCGCCTGGCTATCCAACTAAACACCAATTCCGTCATTGCCCTGAACAACCTTGCCTGGTTGCTGGCCACCGACTCCGACCCGCGTTTGCGGAATGGTCCTGAAGCCGTGGCGTTGGCCGAACACGCCTGCAAACTGACTAAAAACCAAAACGCCTTTTTCATCGGTACGCTCGCCGCCGCTTACGCCGAAGCTGGACGATTCCATGACGCCGCCGCCACCGCCCAAAAGGCGCACGACGTGGCCCTTGCCCAGGGGCAAAAGGAAATCGCTGCCGACAACGAGCGCCTCATCGAGCTTTTCAAGTCCGGCCAGGCCTTCCGCGCGAAGGCCAAAACGTCTCCCTGAATTCAGCTCGTTTATGGTCGGGCCGCGCTGCTGCGCGGCCAGAAATGCCTGGCGGAGGAGCACCTCCACCCCTGCCACCAAAAATGTGGCAAGGGTAGGGCTGCGGTGCTCCGCAGCTTGACGGCGCAGCAGGGCACAGTCTCAGGAGACAGGTAACACTTTGGCACCAAGACACAGCTAACACTTCAGGCAATAAAATTAAGGTTAATGCTCGGGTTTGTTCCACGACCGAACCACTGCACACTTCGTCGCAACCCCCGTCCTTCTTGCCTTTAAGGGCTTGCGCCGAAGTGTGCAGTAGTTCTCTTTTAGTGCTATATGACCCGCGAAAATATTGGATTTTTACCCTTACCCCAACTGCAAAGTGTTACCCAGGTGGTGAGAACGTTCACAGGGCCGCCCTACCACCAAAGAAATATGGCAGTGTCACCAATGCACCTCATGCACCCGGCCAAAGTAAGGCCAATCCTCGGGCCGCGCCACCAACCCGGCGCGCACCGGATTTTCCAGCACATATTGCCATTTTTGCGCGTAACTTTCGTCATCGCGCAACCGGTGATGAAATCCACCCGACTGAAATGAGCCGGTGCCGGGATACGTTTTGGCAAAGCGATCTTTCCAGAAGGCAATCCAGCGTTCGATGGTGAATTTCAGGTCATGTGGCGCGCAAAACAGATGCAGGTGGTCGGGCATCAACAGGTAATCGCCCACCAACCAGGCCGTCGCCGTGTTTTTCCAGACATCATGGAGCGTGCGCTGGATGGTGGGTTGAGCGAGCCAGGGTTCGCGTTTGTCCGTGCAGACGGTAAGGAAAATCCAATTTGGTCCGCCCAGGGAAAGACGAACGCCTTTTGCCGGTGTGCGGCGATGGGGTCGCGTGGTTGCGAGGCTGCGCTGGCGCGTGTCGGGCATGAAGCCCTTCATAACAAAAAATCCGGGGTGATAAAAAGCCCGTTCGTCGCGCGATGGTGTCCTGATTTATGGTGGGACTGTGGCGGCGCACAGCGCCGCCCTTACCGGGAATCCTGTTTGTGGGGTAGGGCTGCGGTGCTCCGCAGCCCGGCGGCGCAGCAGCGCCGCCCTACCAGATTTGGGGAAACAAAAACCCCGCTCTGGTTTCCAGAGCGGGAATTGAAACCTAAAGTTGAATCAAATACTTACTTGCGACGGCGGAACAGCCAGAGCGACAGACCGCCCAAACCGGCCAACGCCAGCGCGCCGGATTCGGGAAACGAAATCGAAGTTGCAAACGGATATCCGGACAAGTCCGGCGATGGCGCCGGCAGTTTTAACTGGCCATCGTTGGACAACCTTGAAAATCTTTCACAGGCAGACTTTGAAAATGATCAGGCGCGATTCCAACCAAAAAAGACCGGTGACCGGTGAAAAGTCCCAACCGCAAGACGGTGTGGCATCCGGCAGCGGCCCTGCCGCTCCCCTTTTGGCAGGGGCAACCGTCTTTTCCGGTGCTGGCAGGATGCCCTGGCTTTGCCTGCTGCTCGGGATCGTGGTGTTTGGGACGTTCTATCCGGCCATAAACAACGATTTTGTCAGCTACGATGACAAGGCCTACGTCGCCGAAAACGCCCATGTGCAACCGGGACTGACCTGGGAAGGCATCAAGTGGGCTTTTCGCAGTTCCACCGCCAGCAATTGGCATCCGCTGACCATGATGTCTCATATGATAGATTGCCAGCTTTACGGATTGCATCCGTGGGGTCATCACCTGACCAATGTGCTGCTGCACACGGCCAACACGCTTTTGCTCTTCATGGTTTTGAGCAGGATGACGGGGGCAACGTGGCGGAGTCTGGTGGTGGCAGGATTGTTCGGTTTGCATCCGCTGCAAGTGCAATCGGTGGCATGGATAGCCGAGCGCAAGAACGTATTGAGCACACTATTCTGGATGCTGACGCTCCTTTGCTATGCAAAGGCAGTGGCCAGTGGCCAGTGGCCAGTGACACGAACGGGAACCGCGCCAGCACCCATCAGGTCACGCGTCACGTGTCACCCGTCACTTTTCTACTGGCTGGCGCTGCTGTTTTTCACACTGGGCTTGCTCAGCAAACCCATGTTGGTCACGCTGCCGTGTGTGTTGCTGTTGTTGGACTACTGGCCGCTGGAAAGATGGAAGCATGAAAGCATTGGCAAATTGTTGGTGGAGAAAGTCCCATTCCTTTTGCTATCCGGCCTTGCGAGCGTTGTCACTATCATGGTTCAGAAGTCTGGAGGGGGTGTGGCAACACTTGAAAAACTGCCCTTTTCACTGCGTTTGGAAAACGCCCTGGTTTCGTACGGCCGATATCTTGGCAAATTGTTCTGGCCGGAGAATATCGCGGTTTTATATCCGTATCCACGCGGGTGGCCGGCATCGGTGGTGCTCTGGTCGAGTCTGATGTTGCTTGGCGTCTCGATTTTGGTGGTGGCACTGCGGCGACAACGTCCCTATCTGCCGATGGGCTGGTTTTGGTTTGTTGGCACCTTGGTGCCAGTCATCGGCCTGGTGCAGGTGGGCGAACAATCAATGGCCGATCGCCACATGTATGTGCCGATGATTGGAATGCTCATCCTGGTTGCCTGGGGCCTCCCTGAATTAATCGGCCGGTGGCGTTACGGGACGGTCGTGTTGTCTACCAGTGCCGCTGCATCGGCCATTCTGTGCCTGTTCATCACGCGGCAACAGATTGGCTATTGGAAGGACGCCGAAACTCTTTTTCGACGTGATCTTGCGGTCACCGGCGACAATCGCACCGCCCACTACGAACTGGGGACCGCCTTGGATAAAAAGGGAAATCTTGACGGCGCCTTCTACCAATTGCAGGAAACCCTCAAACTGGAACCCGACAATGTCTACACGCTTTATGCTTTGGGCTTTGTAGCGACCAAAAAAGGGCAGTTGGATGAAGCCATCCAGTTCTTTCAAGAAGCCCTCAAACTGAAGCCTGACTATGCAGATGCCCACTACAGTTTTGGCGTTGCGCTTGGCAAGAAGGGACGGTTGAACGAGGCGATCAGCCAGTATCAGGAAGTCCTCCGGCTCGATCCGGATTATTTTGGGGTGCACAATAACCTGGGCGTTGCGTTTGCCCGGAAGGGGCAACTGGATGAGGCCATCGGCCAGTTTCAAGCAGCGCTCAAGCTGGACCCAAAAGACGTCGGTGCGCTGTACAATGTGGGGCTGGCCTTCTACCGTAAAGGACAACTGGATGAGGCCATCGCCTCGTTCCGGAAAGCCCTTGAACTCAAGCCCGACAACGCCGATGCCCATAATAATCTGGGTCTGGCGTTAAGCAAGAAAGGCCGATTGGACGAAGCGATCAGCCAGTTTCAAGAAGCCCTGCGTCTGGATCCCAACCATGTCAGCGCGCGCGACAATCTGGCCGTCTTCTCCAAGCTCAAGGGCGCTCGGCCTGCACCTCCTACAAATCCGTAAACCTGCAAATTGACTGCGCCTGCACTCCATTGGGAGCGGACGCCGTGTGCGGCTCTGGTTCAGCAGCAGCCGGCGTGAGCTGGATCATTCTTATCCGCAGATGTGTAGCATCGAGCGTCAGCTCCATCCATTTTTTGATGGAAGGAGATTGGAGCGGGCTGACGCCCGCTGCTACGGAAGAAAATGGTGGAAACAAAAACCCCGCTCTGGAAACCAGAGCGGGGATTGAAACCTAAAGTTGAATCAAATACTTACTTGCGACGGCGGAACAGCAAGAGCGACAGACCGCCCAAACCGGCCAACACCATTGTGCTGGGCTCCGGCACCGGCAGCAACTGGAATCCAGTTGTCAGGCCAGCACCAGCAAGCCCACTCTGTGCTGGACTACCCCATACTGACACTGCAGGAAGAGCGTCCGTACCACCACCGGCTTCTTGATAAGCCACTGCCGACGTGCCGAACCAAGGAGTGGTTGATAAACTTTGCCAACTGTTATTGTTCAGATTGGCCTCAGCTATTGCCCAAGTGGTTCCCAAATTGGCCGACCAACCCACAACAATGTAGTAGTCCGTCGGGCCGGTTGTATAGTCGTTTCCTGTCGGCGCACCCCAGTGTGCAGCAGATACAGGGTTTGGTGAATCCGCTATGCCGCCCTTCTTTAATGAATTATTGCTGTCACCCGATACACCCGAATCTTGCCACAATGCCTGATTCGCCAAGTTGAACAGCAACTGGTTGCCCGTTGATGCGACCACCACAGTGCTATCCAGCACTTCATAGTAGTATGAGGTACTAGGACCATAGGCGACACCCGTCCCTAGACCAATCGAGGTGCCGTTGGTGGATATGTAGAATGTGGAAACGCTATTGACCAGAATAATGTTTCCCTGAGAATAGCCAAGGGTGGCTCCCGCAACCAACGCTATAGCTGTTAATACTAGTTTTTTCATAAACTTTATTTCTTTAGGTTTGTTGTTTGTCTGTTTTTTTGGTTTTTAGTTGTGAACTCAAATTTCAGTGCAAATATTGGATCCAAGGTTCATTTCCATTCGGGTTTGAGATAAAGAAACCCTGGGATAACTTCACTTGCGGAGGCGGCGTCCAATACACGTTGTCGCTAGAATCATACTGACAACTGGGTATGTTGGTGGAGTTGAGATGGGTGCCATCATAGCTGGCGTCAATCCAATCGCTCTGGTAACCCAAGTCGGTGCCAACACCAGCGCCTTCGTAAAAATAATTATAGTAGCCGTGCCCGTTCCAAACAAGCAGGCTTTCATTACCAGCCAAAGCGTTCGTCAGGTTCAAATCCACGTTGGTTCCAAGATTACCAAAAACCGGGATGGCAGAGCCCACCATCGTTAAGGCAGAATTGCCTCTTAGTGTTGTATTGTTGGTTGAAACCACTGCGCCATAAAACACATTCGTTTCAAGGCCATTGGGATTACTAAGGAAAAAGCCTTGGCCTGGTGCCAACACCGGAACTTGCGTCCAATACACGTTGTCGCTAGAATCATACTGACTACTGGGTATATTGGTAGAGTTGAGATGGGTGCCATCATAGCTGGCATCAACCCAATCGCTCAGGTAACCCAAGGAGGTGCCAACACCAAAACCTTCGTAAAAATAATTATAGTAGCCGTGTCCGTTCCAAATAAGCACGCTTTCACTGCCTTGCAGACCGGTCATAATCTGCGTGAGCCCGTTGGTCCCCTGTGAAAGCGGGTTGGCCATCAGCGTGAGGGCTGAAGAACCTGGTATCAATGTTTGTACATAGCCCACCATGTTGGCGGAATAGACCTGTGCTTGTGAAGTGGCGAGGCTTAGCGCGAGCGCGGCACCTGCCATGAGTAGTGTTTTAGTTCTCATATTTCGTGTTCTGTTAAGTTTTAGTGTTACCGTGTGTGACATCAATATCTCAAAACCACAAGGGGGTGTCAACACTTTTTTCAAATATTTTTGAACGTTTTTTGGGTGTTTTTAGCAGTCTTCGTGCCGCTTCGACGCGCCAAGGGGTTCAAAGTTGAATGTTGTTGATTCAGAGGTAGTTAATGCGATGGTGTCGGTCAAAAAGGGGCAGAGGGGTGGGTGGAAACAGGCCAAAAAGACACAGAATGGCTGAGAATTGAGCTTTGAAAGTTGAGAGTTGGGAGGTTGCAGAAGCTGGATTTGGCGTGTTTGAGCAGGAAAGGCAGGGCGATGACCTGCGCCGGCGGGGCTGCGGCGCACCGCAGCTCTACCGATCTTTGGCGGAGATGACGGCAGCGAGCTGAGACAGCTCGCGCTCCCGCAGTGGGTGGAACGCCGAAAGCAGGACGGGCATCCTGCCGGTTTCTGACTTTTGGGACCGCTTGAAGATGGAGACAGGCGTGACGCCTGTCCTACCTTGACCACACTGGGCAAGGCCGCGCGGGCCGTGGGACGCAAGGTCAAGATCGAGTTGGTGCCGGCAGGGACGGGAAGACCGGAGGCCGATGGCCGAAAAAAGCGGCGCACAGGGGCAAAGACGCGAAGCACAAGGCGGGGTTGAGCCGTCTTCGCCCGGCTGCGGCTCGCCGAGGCGTTGAGGGTTGAGAGTCGAGAGGGAAAGTCAGAGCCTCCTGACGTCGGCTTCCACGATAATTTTCAACGAATCTTCCGTCGGGCGGGCGGCCAAAGCAACCGCCGCCGCGGTTTGTTCCAACGGGAAACGATGGGTGATGAAACGGCGGACATCCAATTGGCGCGAGAACACCAGCCGCGCGACATCGCGCTGGAGCGTGAAGTCGGATGAGTAGCTGCCCAGCAAATCCTTTTCGTCAAGACAGACGGAAGCCAAATCAAGTTGGAAGGGCGAAGGTCGAGGGTCAAGAGCAGATTTACCCTCACCCGGCCGGTGGCCACCCTCTCCCATCGAATGGGCGAGGGAACTGCGTTTGGTGTGGGCGAACAACAAGACTTGGCCGCCGCCGCGGACGAGTTGGAGGGCCTGTTGGACGACGGCGTCGGAAGGGACGGCCACGATGGCGGCGTCGAACCCGGATTGCAGGACAGGCATCCTGCCGGTCCCGGTCTTTTGGGAATGAGTTGATGAAGATGAAGACAGGCTGGAAGCCTGTCCTACGTCAAGCGTCCACTTCGCGCCGAATTTTCTGGCGAGGCGCAGGCGCGATGCCAACAAGTCGGTGGCGAGGACGCGGACGCCTTGCAGTTGCAACAGGCGCGTGAACATGAGGCCAATCGGTCCCTGCCCGGCGACGAGCACGGTGTCGCCGCGCAGCAGGTGCAACCGGCGCACGGCCTTGAGGACGGTGTTGACGGGTTCGAGCAGGGCGCCTTCGGCAAAGGAATTTTTCGCCGGAATTTTCACGACCCCGGGCAGGACGAACGGCATGACGCGGACGTATTCAGCGTAGCCGCCGCCCGCCGGTTCGAAGCCGGCGGTGATGCCGGTGCGTTTGTAGGTTTCGCATTGGGCGAAGGCACGATGCCGGCAGTAATGACAGTCGAGGCACGGCACATGATGGTGCAGGGCGACGCGGTCGCCGATTTTGAAGCGGCTCGTGAGGGCGCTCGCCCCCGCACCAATGCGGACGATGGTTCCAGCGGTTTCATGGCCGAAGATACGCGGTGGCGGAACGGTGCCGTAGTGGATTTTCTTGATATCGGTGGGGCAGACGCCGCAGACGGCGACCTTGACGAGCAGTTCGTTGGCGCCGAGGCGCGGGACGGGCACGGTTTCCAGGCGCAGATCGTTCACGCCGCGATAGACGACGGCGCGCATGGTTTTCGGGATGGCGGACACGGGAAACTTCTGACACGAATTACATGAATTATCACGATTTTTTTTTTGCATCCGGGTTAATCCGTGCAATCCGTGTCACAAAAGCCGGTGAACCACGGTTCGGGAGCGCAGCAAAATTCCACCAGCCAGCCATTGGCTCCGGCGTGCGGCGGTCCTGAACGAAGGCCAGATACAAATTCCCGCCGCCGCCGTAAAGTTTGTCGCCGACGATGGAATGCCCTATTGGCCGCCGGACGCACCAGCCGTTTTACCTGCGGCATATTGGACCGACAATTTGAGATTAGCCGCTGCGACCTCTTTCTGACCGGTGATCACGGCAAGGTCGTGTGCGGTCATCGCCGTTTCAACCGCTTTCGGGAATTGGCCGGCTTCGGCATAGGCGGCGGCGAGGGTGCCGATAAAAACGGGCAGCCGGCTGTCGGTGCGTGCAACGGCCCGGGCGGAGAGTTGAACGGCTTCATCACCATTCCGCAAGGCGGGATTGCCGGCGGTTGCCAGAATCCAGGCGAGGTTGTTCAAGGCCACAGGGTTGTTGGAATCCATGTCC
>JBEKMU010000071.1:0-16494 GCA_049523555.1 Verrucomicrobiota bacterium
TCTTCGCTCTGCGCTGCGCTCCGAGCGAAGACTGGTGGAGCCGAGGGGATTCGAACCCCTGACCTGCTGATTGCGAACCAGCCGCTCTACCAACTGAGCTACGACCCCAGCCAATTCCACCTGTTTCTGAACAACGGTTACTATGCTGGTTTGCGCCTGGACGACAAGTTTTTTTGCCAGCCAATAAAAATGTCGGCGGGTCAGGCGATCACACACGATTTACATCGCCGAAACCCGCCGACGCCTGCTTTTTAAAGGCAGCGCACCCAGTTCTCATTGGGCAAGAGAAACCTAGCCCATCGCGCGGGTATGGCAAGTGATTTCTTGAAAAAACATTTTCCGTCTTCATTTTTGAATTCGTATCCTTTCGCAAACAGCTTAACATCCGCTTGGGATCATTCGAAAAATTGGATATGCCGACGAATTGCCGGGTGCTTCAATTCACGGGGCTGCTGCTGTGCGGCCTGGTTTCCGCCCTTTCAGCCGCTGCGGGCGAGGCCGGTCAGCCCGGCTCGTATTTCATTGTGGATTCCTGGAGCACCCGGGAAGGGCTTCCGCAAAGCTCGGTCATTTCAGTAATACAGGCCCGGGATGGTTATCTCTGGCTCGGAACGCTGAACGGCCTGGTGCGCTTCGACGGGAACCGTTTCACCGTTTTCGATGAGGAAAACACTCCCGGCCTGAACAGCGACCGCATTATTTATTTGTTTGAAGACGGCCGCACAAATCTTTGGATTGGGACCGACACAACGGGCGTGGGATTGGTACAGGATGGAAAAATCAAAAATTTTGAAATCGGGCGCGCAGGTCAGGAAGGCAAACTGACATCCGTTTGCGAAGATTCCACCGGCACAGTATGGTTTTACACGGCGGATTCGCATCTGGCCCGTTATCAAAATGGAAAAATGGAGACGTTGAATTTTAATTTCCCCACCCCCCCGATTTGCCGGATGATTGCGGCTGAAAAATCCGGCGCGCTTTGGATCGCGGATGTCAACGGAATGTTTTCAATCCGTCCCGAAAATTTCAATCCGCAGGCGATTGTTGTTGGTGAATCGGTTCGCGCCGAAAGGCTGGATTTCATTCTGGCCAGCCGAAACGGGGGGATTTGGCGGCTGATGAACGGCCGGATCCAAAAATGGAAATCAGGCGGACTGGAAAAGGATTTCGGTGCCTATCCCTGGGGCAATTCAATCATCAAGGCCGCCTGTGAAGACCGGGATGGCAACCTGATTGTTGGCACGCTGGGCGCAGGCGTTTTTTGGTATGACGTGAACGGGAAATATGAGCGTATTTCGAAAGAACAGGGATTGTCTTCTGCGCTTGTCCTTTCTTTGTGCATGGATCGCGAGGGAAATCTTTGGGTGGGGACGGACGGCGACGGGTTGGATCGGGTCAAAAGAAAAATTTTCAACTCGCCGGCAGAACTCCATCCGTGGCCCGTCCAGTCCTTGTCCGATGATGCGCACGGTGGTTTGTGGATCTCTTTCAACGCCCACGGCCTGTCTTATTGCCGCACAAATTCCACGCAGGATTACAGCGTGGGCATTTATTCAACGGCGTGGTCAGTACTGGTTGACAACCGCCAGCAAGTGTGGGCGGGCACGCACGATGAAGGGTTATTCCAGTTTCAAACCAATCATTTCCAACCTGCGCCCGGCGCGAAAAATCTCGGTCCGTGGGTCTATGCGCTGTTTCAGGATCACAACGGACAATTATGGGCCGGTACCCGGAATGGCCTGGCACACTGGGACGGATTGAATTGGAAAATGTTCACGACGCGGGATGGCCTGTCCGAAAACATCATCCGCGCCATTGCGGAAGACGTTGAAGGAAATCTCTGGGTGGGGACCGAAAGCGGAGGCCTGAATCTTTTCAAGGGCGGTAAATTCATTACCTATAAACAAGCGGAAGACGGCCTGCCCGGCAACGACATCTCCGCCCTTTATCTGGACCAAGACGGCGCCTTGTGGGTCGGAACCTTCGGTCATGGTTTGGCGCAGTTCCACAACGGCAAGGGGACGCGATATTCCACACGCGACGGCCTTGCCAGCAACGGCATCGGCTACATCATCGAGGATGACGCAGGCAATTTATGGATCGGTTCCAATGCCGGATTGATGCGAATTAACAAAAAGTCGCTCAACGATTACGCCCTTGGAACGACCAATTCCCTTTCCTGCCGGACTTACGGCGAGGCCGAAGGATTGCCGACGCGCGAATGTTCCGTCGGCGCGCAACCCGCCGCCATCCGCACACATGACGGCCAGTTGTGGTTCCCCACCGTCAAGGGATTGGTGTCCGTGAATCCGGCGGAACTCAAACCCAATCTGCAACTGCCGGCGGTCATGATTGAATCCGTGCGCGTTGACGGGCGCGAACAAAAAACCAATCTGCTCGCTTCCACGTGGCCGCAATCCATCACCATTGCGCCCGGCAACGAGCAACTGGTGGTGCAATTGGAAATTCATTATACCGCCCCGAACTTTACCGCGCCGGGCGAAGTACGGTTCAAATACCGCTTGGAAGGCCGCGAATCCGTGTGGACGGAGGTTGGCAACACCCGGGCGGCTTATTACAGCGAAGTGCCGCCCGGTCATTACCGCTTTCACGTCATCGCCTGCAATGAAGACGGTGTCTGGAACGAGACCGGCAGTTTCCTTGACATTACCGTGGAGCCGCAATTCTGGCAGACCGGCTGGTTTCGCGTCACGGCCATCGTGTGTTTTCTGGGATTAATCATTGCCGTGGTGCGTTATCTTTCCACGCAAAAGTTGCAGCGCCAGTTGCAGGTGCTCAAACACCGGGAAGCGCTCGAACGGGAACGTTCCCGCATTGCCCGCGACCTGCACGACCAACTGGGCGCCAATCTTACGCAGGTGGCGTTGTTGGGCGAAATGGCGGAAGCGGACCAAAACGCCCCTGAAGAAATCGAAACGCACGCCCAGCAGATTTCTCAAACCGCGCGTGAAACCACGCGCGCCCTCGACGAAATCGTCTGGGCGGTCAACCCGGCCAACGACACGCTGGACGGCCTGGTCAATTACGCCTGCAAATACGCGCAGGAATATCTCGCACTGGCCGGGGTGCGTTGCCGCGCGGACGTGCCGGCCCAGTTGCCGGCAACCGTCATCCCGCCGGAAGTCCGCCACAATGCCTTTCTCGCCTTCAAGGAAGCCGTCAACAACGTCGTCAAACACGCGCAGGCGTCCGAAGCCCGGATTCGATTGAAGCTGCAACCGGACAGCTTCACTCTGGAAATCGAAGACAACGGGCGCGGCCTCGGCAGCCCGGATACGGGCGCGGCCGCGACGCGAAACGGCCTGCGCAACATGCGCAAACGGATGGAAGACATTCACGGAGAATTTTCAATTGGCCCGGGAGCCAATGGCGGAACGCTGGTGCGCCTGACCGTTCCCATCTCCAAGCTTTCTTAATCGCAATTTTAATCTTAATCTTAATCGTGTAGACGATCGGGATTACAATTAAGAGCAAGATTAGGATTAAGATTGAAATTCGAAAACATGCCCATTTCCGTTTCCATCGTCGAAGACAACGACAAGCTGCGCGGCACGCTGGCCCGCGTGCTTAACCGCGCCGAAGGCTTTCACTGCGCGAGCCAATATGCCAATGCCGAGGACGCGCTGAAGGATTTGCCGCAGGTCCGCCCGGACGTGGTGCTGATGGACATCAACCTGCCCGGCATGAATGGCGTGGAATGTGTCCGGCAGTTGAAAACGCTGCTGCCCGAAATCCAGGTCATGATGCTCACGGTCTATGAGGACACGGAAAATATTTTCAACGCGCTGGCGGCCGGCGCGAGCGGTTACCTGCTCAAACGCACCTCCAGCAAGGAATTGCTCGAAGCCATTCAGGATTTGCGCCGGGGCGGTTCGCCGATGACCATGCACATCGCCCGCAAGGTCGTGCAATCCTTTCAAAAGAGCGCGGCTTCGGCGCAAGCCACGGAAAACCTTTCCGACCGCGAACAGCAGGTGCTCGACCTGTTGAGCCAGGGATTGATGTACAAGGAAATCGCCGACAAACTTACCATCAGCTACGAAACCGTGCACACCTACATCCGCCGCATTTATGAGAAACTGCAGGTCCGCACCCGGACCGAAGCCGTGGCGAAGTTTTTGCGGAGATAGCAATACCCTGCTTTCAAAAGTGCGCTAAACTTGGGCTTATTGCATTGTATCAAGCGTTTTTGTGATACTTTTTGCGTCATTTTGCGCGGTTTGTTTGGCTCAAATAATAAATTTGGCCATCAACCAAAAGGTTTATTGACTTTGAAATAAGTTCGTTGGCATTGGTGATCGGGTATTCTATAAAATCATCAAAATCTGGTTCAAGATGAAGCTTTCTCCACATTCTGTCACCATTTGCTGGCTCCAATTCCAAATGACCACCACCGCAAGCAATTATTAATTTTCTGTGGTTTGCCCCGTTCAAATCGGTAATAGTAAGCAAAAAGTCCATATTAGTATTTTTTTGAAATCCAATTTCTGCCACTTTTAGACTCCCAATATTACAGTCTATGGTAGATGGCAGACATTGAAAATATCCGACCGATTGTGAAATCCCGTCTCCGGTTATTGCCGATTTGCTAATCAAAATATCGTGTAATATAGCTATCGAATGCTGATAATATGGCAAATAAATATCCCATTGTTTTTTTGCATCTAAATTACGTTGACGATGTTCGGCTTCGCTTTTGGCGGCCTGTTCAGCTTGGGCGGCGGCCTTTTCAGCTTTTACATGCGCGATCAATTGGGCGACTTGCATTTCGGAACCATTTGTCGTCTCCGTGTCTCCGTTAAAGGTTTCAAACTGTTTTTGAGTTTCAATGACCGCTACTTGTTGGGTGGAATAAGCTGGGGGTGTGGGCGGCGGTTCTGGTCTAGGGATGATTTTGGTAGGCAGCGGCTTTAAAACGATGTTTGGTTTCGGTTGAACCGACGGTGGTATTTGGCCTTTTAATTTTTCGATTTGATAATTTTTGACCGCCATCATACCCAAAAACGCAGAAACGATGACGACAACAAAAAGGAAACGGGCAAAATTCCTGATGTTGGTTTTATTAACAGAAACCGGCATTGCCCCTGAAGTTACTGCGGCCAAATCATCCTTATAGATTTTGTGTGGAACTTTTATGAGATTCCAAAGGAACCAAACCCACCACACAGCAACCGGAACCGCAATGGACCAATAAATCATATAGTCCGTCCAATCTTGAGTGATTTGATGGGCGAGATATGCGATAGCGACAACGCCCGCAAAGATGGCACAAACGCCACCAAAGTTTTCAAATGGTTCCCATGCGTTTTTGAAAGATTTTTTGATGACACGCCACCAAAATGAAGAAATGGAGTGAACCACGATTTTCTTGCGGGGCTTTTCAGAAATCGGCTCTGCCATATACACCAGAGCATCCCCAAACGCCCATATGCCGTCAAACCACTTGATGACGCTTTCTCGAAAATCGTAAAATCCGCTGTTTTTTGGCAAAAATTGTGTCAAAATCGGCACGGCCCCCCAAAGACCACTTTTATTGGCATTTTTATTGGTTTTTCTCATAAATCTGCGTTTGGGAAATACATATACCCTATTTACGGTGTCCCCAGAACTGGTGACTGGCAGGGGACAGGGCATCTGATAGATTAGTAGCGTCGTTGAGATGCAAAAGCGCAGTGTTCCGTGTGTGAAGTAAGGCGCAAATCTGCGGCGCCGCATCCGATGAAAGCGAATTTTAGAGCGCTTAGTTCTCATTGAGAGGCCGGAGTAGTGTCCGGCCTCTTTTCTTTTGTAATACTCTTCCCACCTCGGAGACAGGCATGTCCGGACGCTGCAATGGAGCGCCGGCCTCCGGTCCGGCACGTTGCGGACAGACTTATGCCAAATCCAAGAGACATTGGGTTCAATCGGTAGAGGGCGGCGCTGCCTTGTCGGGGCGAGGCCCGTGCGAAGCCCAATGCGCCGCCGGGTATGATGGCCGCGCTGCAGCGCGGCCCTACCATTCACTTGGCAATTGGCAATAGCCGGCGCTCCTGCTAACTTTGGCCCGCATGTCCAACGCGGTTGTCGCGGCCCAAACGCCCTCAAAGTCAAAAGTGTTTCTCCGCCGGTTGATCACTTCGGTGGTTCTCTGGACGGTCATCATCGCGGCCTTGTTTTCCACCAGCACCCTGATTTCCAACGGGGGATTCATTCTCGTCATGGTTTTTGTGGCCATGACCGGCCTCATGGAGTTTTACGGGCTGGCTGAAAAACGCGGCCTCGTCTGCTTCAAGTGGTGCGGGCTGTTCGGCGGCCTGTTGTTGATGCTGGGGACTTTTTTGAACCTGACCGGCCACCTCGGCACGTCGGATTCACCGGCGCGCGTGAACGACTTTGAAACGGGCTTCATCATCCTGTTCGTCCTCGGTCTGTGCGTGCGGCAATTTGTTTCGCGCAGCAACACCGCCGGCATCCTGGCCATTTCCACGACGCTGTTCGGCCTGATGTATGTCCCGTGGTTGCTGAACTTCATCCAGAAAATTAATTTTTTCCCCGGCATCGGCGACGGCGGGAAATTTTATGTGCTTTATTTCATTGTCGTGACGAAATTCAGTGACACCGGCGCGTATGCCGTCGGTTCGCTCATCGGCCGGAACAAAATGGTCCCGCGCATCAGTCCTAGCAAAACGTGGGAAGGTTTTGGCGGCGCGATTTTGTTTTCGACGACGGCGAGCGTAGCCTTCGTGCATTTTTTCGGCGCGCACCTGGCGGGTATGAATCGGCTGCACGCAATTGTGCTCGGCGTTTTGTTGGGCGTGACGGCGGTGGTCGGTGATTTGATCGAGTCGCTGTTCAAACGGGAAGCGGACGTGAAGGACTCCGGCAGGTTGTTTCCCGGCATCGGCGGCATTCTCGACTTGCTCGACAGTCTTTTATTCAACGCGCCCATCATGTATCTCTATCTGCGACACATTTTAACGCACCCCTGATAATTTACGATTTGCGATTTACGATTTGCGCACACAAACAAAACAAGACCCCTGAACCATTTATGAATCGTGAAGAAATGAAGGCCCGGACAAAAGCGTATGCCAATCGGGTTGTGAAATTTTGCTCGGCGCTTCCCGGCAATTGGATTGCCCGGACGTTGGGTAAACAGCTTCTTCGTAGCGGAACTTCCGTAGGGGCAAACTCCCGCGCTGTCGGCTGCGCCAAATCAAACTCAGATTTCATAAACAAGCTGCGCATTGTCGAAGAGGAATGTGACGAATCACTGTTTTGGACGGAGCTTCTCGTGGACAACAACTTGATCAAGCTGTCTCGCCTCGGTGACTTGATGAAGGAAGCCGGCGAAATTCTGGCTATCGTTGTTTCATCGGCGAAAACCGTGCGGTCATCATTTAGTCGCGTCAATCGTATATCGTAAATCGGAAATGAAAAATGTTGTTTTACTCGGTTCGACCGGCTCCATCGGCACCAGCACCGTCAAGGTGGCGGAGGATTTGCCGGACCGCATCCGGCTGCTCGGGCTGGCCGCGGGCAACAACGCCGAATTATTGCTCAAACAAGCGCGCAAGCATCAGCCCGAAGCCATTTCCATCAACGATCCGGAAAAGGCCCGTGAACTGGAAAATTTGGGGGGGACGACAATGCGGGTTTATTCCGGCGAAAACGGTTTGATCAAACTGGCCACGTTGCCGGCGGCGGACATTGTGCTCATCGCCATCGTCGGCACGGCGGGACTGAAACCGGCACTGGCCGCCATTCGCGCCGGCAAGGACATTGCCATCGCTTCGAAGGAAATCCTCGTCATGGCCGGTGAAATTGTGATGCGCGAGGCGCGCAAACACGGCGTGCGCGTGCTGGCGGTGGACAGCGAGCACTCGGCGATTTTTCAATGTCTCGACGGCAAACCTCCCGGTTCCGTCCGCAAACTCTGGCTCACTGCCTCCGGCGGACCGTTTCGTGATGGAAAAAAGTGGCCCAAGGAAAAATTTGCTGAAATCACCGTCGAGCACGCGCTCAAACATCCGTCGTGGGTCATGGGTCGAAAAATCACGATTGATTCGGCGACGCTGTTCAACAAGGGCTTGGAAATGATTGAGGCGCGCTGGCTGTTCGACATCGGCATCGAACGCGTCGGCGTGCTGGTGCATCCGCAGAGCATTATCCACTCGCTGGTTGAGTTCGTGGATGGCGCGATGCT
Organism: Verrucomicrobiota bacterium; assembly: GCA_049523555.1. Lineage (GTDB taxonomy): Bacteria > Verrucomicrobiota > Verrucomicrobiia > Limisphaerales > UBA11358 > UBA11358. Next base: position 8,207 of record JBEKMU010000071.1, read on the forward strand.
CGCCCAGCTTTCCACGCCGGACATGTGCCTGCCGATTCAATACGCCCTGACGTATCCGGACCGCGCGCCGAGCGAACGGGTGCAGACCAATTTCGCCAAACTCGGCAGTCTCACGTTTGAAGAGCCGGACGAAGAACGGTTTCCGGCGCTGAAGCTGGCGCGCAGGGCAGGGGAGGTAGGCGGCACGCTGCCGGCGGTATTGAACGCGGCGAACGAAGTCGCGGTCGAAGCGTTCGTGAATCAAAAAATCAATTTCCCGCAAATCACCGGAACCGTCCGGCGCGTGATGGACACGCACAAAGTCGTTTCGCATCCCACGCTTCAGCAAATTTTGGCGGCGGACGCCTGGGCGCGGCGGCAAGCGTTGGAGTTCAAACTTTAGTTTGTCGGGGTCGCGGAGCACGCTGAAGCGTGAACTCCAACGAGTCGGTGATTGCGGGCGGGATTTTCCCTGATATATTCATCGTGTCCCTTCGCTGAGGGCTGATTTTTACGTGACCATTTTGAACATAATTTACGTGGTTGCCGCCGTGTTGGTATCGTTCGGCGCGGCCGTTTTTATTCATGAGTTCGGCCATTTTTGGGTCGCGCGAAAGCTCGGCATGAAGGTCGAGGAATTCGCCGTGGGGATGGGCCCGCGGATTTACAGCCGGAAACGCGATGGCATCGAATATTCGTTGCGTTGGATTCCTGCCGGCGGTTTTGTGAAGCTGCCGCAAATGATTACTTCCGAGGTGCTCGAAGGCCAGTCCGCCAAAGAAGTGCCACCCGCGCCGCCATTGCACAAAATTCTCGTGGCTTTTGCCGGGCCATTCATGAACGTTGTATTCGCCTTCGCCATCGCGACAACAATTTATTTTATTGGCCTGCCCATTCCGGTAAACCCGGCCATCATCGGCTACGTTGAGCCAAATTCGGCGGAGGCCAAGCTTGGCATTCAAGAGGGTGACCGCATCGTGGCGGTGAATGGCACACCGGTGAAGACCTGGCAGGATGTGAACCTGAACACGATTGTGGCGCGCACCAACGTGATGCCGGTGGTCATCGAGCACAATGGCAAAGAGCAGACGTATTCTCTCAAGGCCACGACGGACAATGGGCTTGGCCTCAAGCTCCTCAATCTCGACCCGCGCGACCACCCGCAAGTGGTGGAGGTGAGTTCGGGCAGTCCGGCGGAAAAGGCCGGACTCAAAACAGGTGACCGCATTATTTCCTTTGCGGGCGTACCCATTGCCAGCCGCGATCAATTGATTGACCTGATTCACAAATGCGGCGGACAAGCCAACGCGATGCGGGTCGAACGCGCCGGGAAAAAGGTGGCGCTGAACATCACGCCGAAGGTTGATCCCACCACCAAAACGGGAAGAATCGGCGTCGCGCTGGGTGTGGATTCCACGCAAGTTTACATAATCCAAAAGCCCGGCCCCACGCCCTGGCAGCAGGTGCGTGATGTGTTGGACAAAACCTTTGCAACCATCGGCGCGCTCGTCCACTCGCGGGAGACTGGTGTGGGAGCGAAGGATTTGAGCGGCCCTGTGGGAATTCTCAGCATCCTCGCTGCCCAGGTGAAAACGGATTATCGCCTGGCCTTGAGTTTCCTTGTGTTACTCAACATTAATCTCGCCATCATCAATTTGCTGCCGATTCCCGTGCTCGACGGTGGACATATTCTGATGGCAATCATCGAAAAAATCTGGCGCCGGCCGTTGAGTACACGGTTCGTCGAATACGTTACGACCGGCTTTGCGATGCTGTTGATTTCGCTGATGCTTTACATCACGTTTTTCGACATCAAACGCTGGCAGTTTTTCCGCGCGATGTTCAACAGCGACGTGCAAATCGAACAGACGACAACGCCCGCTGCGTCCACGCCAGCCCAGGCCAAATAATCCATGCGTTACTGCGAGTCCCCATTTTTCCATCACCGCCGGAAAACGCGCGCAGTCGTCATCGGCGATCCGGCGCGCGGTGGGGTCATCATCGGTGGCGACCATCCGGTGGTCATGCAATCCATGCTCACGTGCGACACGATGGACACCGCCGAGTGCGTGAGGCAAACCCTCGAGCTGGTCGCCGTTGGCTGCCAGCTTGTGCGCATCACCGCCCCGACGGTAAAGGACGCGGCAAATCTGCAGAATATCGTCCGGGAATTGCGCACGCGAAAATGTCTCGCGCCGATTGTTGCCGACATTCATTTCAAACCTGAAGCGGCGATGGAAGCAGTGAAATGGGTCGAGGTCGTACGCGTGAATCCGGGCAATTACGCCGATTCCAAGAAATTTGCGACCAAGGAATACACCGACGAACAATATGCCGCTGAACTGAAGCGCATTGAGGAAAAATTCACGCCGCTCGTGCTCGAATCCAAACGGTTGAAACGCTGCCTGCGCATCGGCACCAATCACGGTTCGCTCAGTGACCGCATTATGAACCGCTATGGCGACACGCCGCTGGGCATGGTCGAGAGCGCGCTGGAATTCGCCCGCATCTGCCGCCAGCATGACTTCCACAACTTCAAATTCTCGATGAAGTCGTCCAACCCGAAGGTGATGATCGAATGTTATCGCCTGCTTGTGGCGCGGCTGAAACAGGAAGGGCCGGATTGGAATTATCCGATTCATCTGGGTGTGACCGAGGCCGGCGAAGGCGAGGATGGCCGGATCAAGAGTGCCATCGGCATCGGCTCGCTGCTCTGTGACGGCCTGGGCGATACCATCCGCGTTTCGCTCACCGAAGATTCACCACGCGAGATTGAGGTGTGCCATGATTTGCTGGCGGAGGTTCCCGAACTCACACTTTCGGAGGGGCGAGTTCCACGAGCCCCTGATTCAAATGGCAAAAAAAGTTTGGGACTCGCGGAGCTCGTCCCTCCGAACGCTTTTCCCTTCGACCCGTTCCATTTCGAACGCCGCGAAACGCCGGAAATTGAACTCGCCGACGGCGTGAAATGCGGCGGCGAACAAACCGTCCGCGTGGTTGTTACGCGCGCTACCTGGCAAAAAGTGGCGCTGAAGATTCATCCGAAGGCCGACGTGAAACCAGAAGCGGTTTATGAAGATTTGAACGTCGCCGAGATTGACCCGACGCAGGATTTCGACATCAACTGTGAAACACAACTTGTGACCGTGAAAGACGGTGTGAAGTTACCGGCCATCACCGCGTTTCGGTTGCTGGTGGCAAAGCTGAAACGGCTGGGACGTAACAACCCGATTCTGCTGAAAGATTGTTTGAGCTTTGAAAATTCTGTGGTGACGCGCCCCCTCGCCCCGTCCCTCTCCCCCGTTGCCAACGGGGGAGAGGGTGGCCACAGGCTGGGAGAGGAGGCGGGTTGGCCACTTGAGCCAAAGATTGCTCTGTTGCGGGCATCGGTCGTCATTGGTTCATTGCTTGCAGATGGGATTGGCGACGTGATTTTGATTCGCGGTGAATCCGGCGCGGGACAATCGCTACGGCTGGCTTACAACATTTTGCAGGCGGCGGGTTGCCGTTCATTCAAGACGGATTACGTCGCGTGTCCGTCTTGCGGGCGGACGTTGTTCGACTTGCAGACCGTCACGGCGCGCATCAAGGCGCGCACGGAGCATCTCAAGGGCGTGAAGATTGCCATCATGGGCTGCATCGTGAACGGCCCCGGCGAAATGGCGGACGCTGACTTCGGCTACGTGGGCGGTGCACCCGGCAAGATCAACCTATATGTCGGCAAGACGCCCATCAAATTCAACATCCCCGAAGCCGAAGCCGTGGAACGGCTCGTGGATCTCATCAAGGAACACAACAAGTGGGTGGAGCCGGAGGTGAAGGAAACAGTCGCTGCGCATTGATCTCTGTTTCCGATTTGAAAGTTCGCGTCATCAGCTACGGCACGCGCGTTGAAAATAGTGTGTCACGATCTCCCTCGCCCTGACCCTCTCCCCAAGGAGAGGGAACAGCAATCGGTAATTTTCTGATTGCTCAACGACCGTTATGTTAATTCAGACGCACGACATTTTGTGAGACGGCGAACGATTCCCCTTCTCCTGGGGGGAAAGGCCGGGATGAGGACGAGTATTAAAACCATTCCTTCCTCCTTGCCGAATGCCCTTTTTGAAAGCCATGCCATCGGCGGCAGCGCGATGGTGCTCAAAGGTCAATTCTTTCCGTTTAGAACTTCATGGAGGGCATGGAGTATGGACTCGGCGGTGTAAGGCTTGGGAATGAAATGTCGGACGCCGGCGCTCATTGCCTTGGACAAGCCCCCGTTTGAAGCCAAACCGCTGGTGCTGACGATTTTAATCGCCGGATTAATGGCTTTGAGAGCGACAATGGTGGCTGGGCCGTCCATGATGGGCATGGCCATGTCGGTGATAACCGCGTCAATATCGTTCCGACGTGACGCGTACACAGAAACCGCTTCGGCGCCATCGGCGGCGAGCAGGACGCGATAGCCGTTACGTTCCAACGTTTTTTGCGCGACTTTGCGGATGGCTTCTTCGTCGTCCACGACCAGCACCAGTTCATTGTGGCCACCCAGGTGTTTGGATTGCTCCGCCGCCGCAGGTTCCACCACAACCGGGGTGGTGTTGGCTGGAAAATGAACCTTGAAGGTGCTGCCCTTACCCACTTCGCTGTAACAATTGATAAATCCACCGTGGTTTTTGACGATGGACAAGGTGGTGGACAAGCCCAGACCGGTGCCTTTGCCGGTTTCTTTCGTGGTGAAGAAAGGCTCGAACATTTTGTCCTGCACCTCTTTGGTGATTCCCACACCGGTGTCCCTCACACTAATGACCACATGCGGACCAGGCTGGGCTCCTGGATTCAGCTGGATTTGCGTTTTGTCAAGCATCACATTTTTCATGTGGATGGACAGTTTGCCGCCGTTGGGCATGGCATCGCGCGCATTGACGCAGAGATTCAGCAGGACCTGGTGGAGTTGTGTCGGATCGCCGGTGATGGTCCAAAGGTCGGTGGCGGATTGGAATTCAAACTCCACCGATTTGGGAAAAGTTTCCTGGACGATATGTTTGATTTCACGGGCAATTTGGGCGGGGTGTATCGGGATGCGCTCGCCTTTGACCCCGCGTCCAAACGCCAGGACTTGTTTGACCAAATTCGTGCCGCGCTGGACGTTGGCCTCCAGCATATCCAGCAACCCCTGTCCTTCGTTATCGGTGATCCGCTCCTTCAACAGTTGGAGCGAGAAAAGGAGCGGCGACAACACATTGTTGAGGTCATGCGCGATGCCGCCGGCCAGGGTGCCGAGACTTTCCATGCGTTGTGCGCGCAGAAACTGGGACTCGAGCTTTTTCTTCTCGGTGATATCGGTGCTGATTCCCAGGACTGACCTGGGTTTTCCCTGGTCGTCGCGAACCAGAGTAAAACGGCTTTCGATGACTACCTCCTGCCCGTTTTTGGTCCAGCAGACAAATTCATTGTTCCATTTGCCCTTTTCCAGAAGCATTTTTCTGCCTTCCTGGTATTTATAGATTTCCTTGTGCAAGAACTGCCAGGCGTGCCGCCCCAACGCCTCTTGCGAAGTCCAACCAAAAAGCTGTTCGGCGCCCTTGTTCCAAAACAAAATGCGGTCCTCCATGTCATGCACCAGGATGGCGTCATGGGCCAGATCCAACAACCGTGCCAGCCCGCGGCTTTGCTCTTCCGCTTCCCGCCGGTCGGTGATGTCAAAGCCATGGATGTAAACGTGCTGGCTGTCGGCAACATATTGCATCACCTGTTGATACCAGGTGTTGCCTATTGCCACCTGCCGGACGAGTGAAGCATTGGGTGCGACCTGAATCGCAGCAAAAGTCGAATCCCAATCGCGAAGGAACGGATGCGAGTTTCCCCGCGACCTGAGATCAGGGAATTTCTTGGCCGCAGCGTGATTTAGAAAATGGACCTGGCCGTTTTTGTCCACTTCGACCACCGGCGCCGGATTCAGCCTGGGGAACGAAGCGAGGTGGGCAATTTCTTCTTCTGCCTGCTTGTGTTCGGTAATATCGCGCACCATCCCAATGACGCCAACGATCTCTCCAGAGACACCCCGATGCGACCCATAGATTACCTTGAACCAACCCTTCTTCCCTGTCTTTGGCATGTGATATTGCATGTCGTCCGACTGAACGGTTTCTCCCTTTAGCGCCCGCTCCAGCAACCGATCAACACCCTGTTCGCGCAGGAAGGGAAAAAGATCGAGCGCTTTTTTGCCCAACACCTCCTCCGCCGGCAAGCCGGTCAACCTTACCATGAACTGATTCCACAACCGATACCGAAGCTCCAGGTCGTAAACGATGATGCCTTCGTTCGCACTGGAAAGAACTTCCTGGTTGAATTCGTTTGCAGCACGCAATTCGTTCTCCATCCGCTTGTGCTCGGTGATGTCCCGGTTGACGCCCACCAGGCCGACGACCTTTCCCGCCGGGTCCCGCAGCGGCACTTTGGTGGTGGAAGTCCAAGCGATTTCGCCGTTGGGCATGATCTGCTTCTCGGTCTTGTTGATCAACGGCTCACCGCTCCGGATGATCCTTTGCTCGTCTTCATAAAATTCCCTGGCCCGGTCCGGAAGTTGAAAATCGAAATCCGTTTTGCCGATGGCCTCTTCCGGGTCGGTCACGCCTAAGCGCCTGGCCAGCGCCCGGCTGATCTTGAGGAATCGGGATTGCGTGTCCTTGAAATAAATCCGGTCGGGAACGTTATCCAGCATGGCCTGCAACAGCCTGTGGGTGCTGACCAGCGCCTCGTTGGACCGGCGCAGTTCGTCCTCCGCCCGCTTGCGCGCAGTGATGTCGCGGATGACGCCGACAATGAATTGCTCCCCTTTTTTGTCCGTGTAGAGGGCCTTTTTCGTCATTATGGTGTGAACAGTTCCCTTGCCGTCGGTGAACTCTTCCTCATTCATGTTCTCTTTGCCCGTGGTGAAAACCACCTCGTCTTTCAACCAAAATACGTCCGCCTCGCTCTTTGGGAAGAAATCGTAATCCGATTTCCCGAGGAGTTCATCCCGCTTGTGCCCCATGAAATCGCAGTAGGCGTCGTTGAGCAATACCCAGCGGTGCTGGCGGTCTTTGACAAGGATGGGATCGGCAACGGAATTGATGATTTTGTCCAGGTAATTTCTGGATTCCGCCAGTCGCTCTTCCACCCGTTTGCGTTCGGTGATGTCCTCATAGGTGCCTAGGATGCCGATGATCTGTCCCTCCAGGTCGCGCAAAGGAATCTTGCTCGTGCGCAGCCACAACTGTGCCCCGGTCGGTGTGGTTTCAGGCTCCTCGTACTGGAACTTGGGAACGCCGCTGGTGATGACCTGCCGGTCGTCCGCGCGATACAGATCCGCCCGGTCCTTCCACCCCATGGCATAGTCATCCTTGCCCAACAGCGCCTCCGGCGAGTCTAAGCCCGCATCGCGGGCAAACGGGCGGTTGCAGCCCAGATAACGCCCCTCCATGTCCTTCCAGAAGACGCGCGCGGGAATGGCATCCAGTATCAAACGGAGCATTTGCCGGGATTTGAATAACTCCCCCTCCGCACGCTTGCGTTGGGAGATAAGAAACGCCAGCAACCACTGCACACAAATACCCATTAGACGGCTGATGAACGCCAAATGAATATCAATCCCCGGCGGCGAAAGGAAGTACCCCACCAGCGTCAGCAGTGAGAAAACGGCGGCGAGCAGATAGGGGAAAAACCGGCCGCCGACATAGACCGACAATAGCAGGGGAATAAAATACCAAACCCAGTCAGCAACACCCAGTGGCGTGAACAAATCCAAAACAACCCCCGCAACGGCAAGAGAAGGAATTGCCGCAAAAACAACTGTCTTATGTTGTCTGGAGGTCATAACCGCATCACAATACTTATGTATTAGACGTTAAAATGTAGCATTTAAAATGCCTAAACAGATAGGTATTTATCCTCTTAAATCATTTAAACGCAGGTAATTATAGCGATACGCAATACTTGCAAACGCATCCTTTTCTTATGTCGGCAGGTTGCCATTAGTTCATGCACTCAAATGGTTTGAACAGATTTTGGCGCGAGTTGCGCTTTAAGACCCAAAACGAAATCGCTCCTCTTGTCCGTAAAATCAAAAAAACCGGCAGAATTCTTTCCAATAAGACAGCCCGGTCGAAAATTTCTTTCGCTCTGCCTCAACTCGTTTTCCTGGAAGCCGGCTGAAGGCGGAACTATGCGACTTGACTCAAAAGTAGGTGTTACCGTGGATGAGGCCGGAGAGGGCTCCGGTTGACTCAAAAGTGGTGTTACCCAAAGTTCCCCCTAAAGGTTGGCAACGAAGACCGGCGGGGCACGGT
>JBEKMU010000072.1:0-16340 GCA_049523555.1 Verrucomicrobiota bacterium
TAATTCAATGCGAATCGTATAAATGCGAAAGGCCGGACTTGCGTCCGGCCCCCGCAGTGACGAGGTTTATACGCCTTCACCCAGGCGCTCAGAAGGGTGGCGCGACCAACTTGGGGGTCGCTGTTCGAGCCGCGCCACAAGCAAAACCTCTATGCCAACCCTAAACGAACAGCGAAATCCTCATATGCTACGATGACATAGACGGAGTGAAAACGCAAGTTGTTCAAAAAATTTCAATTTTTTTTTGGGCGTGTTCAAATGAGCGCAAAGTCACTAAAAATTCTCGTTTGTGTCCTAAATTGAGTCACTCGTCCCAAGGGCGTACAGCCACCACCATAAAACGATTCGCGCAATGCCACCTCCTTGCCCGCACCCGAAATCAACACCCAAACTTGCCGCGCCGCCGCGATAGCGGCGTAGCCAAGTGTGACGCGATTCGACGGCGGCTTGGGCGAATTTTTTACAACGCGGTAAATCGCTTTGTCGGAACTGGTGGCTTCAATTTCGCCCGGAAACAGCGACGCCACATGGCCGTCCTCGCCCATGCCGAGAAAAATCAAATCCAAAACCGGCTGGCCGTTGGCGTTTGATGACGCGAAACGGCGGAGTTCCGATGCAGCTTGGACAGCGGCAGCCTCCGGCGGCAATTCACCGCGAATGCGGTGGATTTGGCTTTCGGAAATTTTCAGCGGTACGAACAAAAGTTCGTTCGCCAGGCGAAAGTTGCTCTCCGTGTCATCCGGCGGAACACAGCGTTCGTCCGCCCAGAAAAAATGCACATTCGCAGAAAAGGACGGCGTGTCGCCGTCCCCAATTTTTCGTGTCTTTGCCTGTTCAACGACCGCCGCGAAAAATTTCTGTGTGATGCGCCCGCCGGAAAGCGCGACGCAGTGTAGTTGGCCGGCGCGATTGGCCGATTCAATTTCGCCCAGCCACTTGCCGGCGACCGTGTGTGCCAGTTCGTCAGCGGTGGCGAAGGAAATCAGTTCGAAATTTTTCATGGCGCCGGCAATGGCTCATGCCAGGCGTGACCACCCTGGGCGAGCAAATCATCCGACGCGACCGGCCCCCACGTGCCGGCGGCGTAAAATTCGCGGTTCGTCAGTGGCTTGTTCTTCCAGCCGGTGCGGATGGAATCCACGATTTGCCACGCGGTTTCCACTTCGTCCCTGCGGATGAACAACGTGGCGTCACCGGCAATGGCTTCGAGCAGCAGCCGTTCATAGGCTTCGGGTGTGTAAGCACCGAACTCGGCGTCGTAACTGAAATTCATCCGCACCGGCCGCACGCCGAGGCTCATCCCCGGCACCTTGCCGTTGAAGCGGAGATAAATGCCTTCATTCGGCTGGAGCCGCAGCGCGATGGCATTGGGATCCAGTTTCTGCCCCAACTGCGCGGCGAACAGCACGTGCGGTGTGGGGCGGAATTGAACCCGCACTTCACTCGTGCTTTGCAGCAGGTATTTGCCCGTGCGCAGATAAAACGGGACGCCGGACCAGCGCCAGTTGTCAATGAACAGTTTCAGCGCGACGTAGGTTTCAACGTTGGAATCGGGCTTCACCTTCACTTCCTGCCGGTAGCCCAACACCGGCTTCCCCTCCACCGTCCCGGCGAAGTATTGGCCGCGCACAACCTGTCGCGCCACATCGTCGGGACTCAGCGCACGGATGGATTTGAGCAGTTTCACCTTTTCATCGCGGATGGCCTCGGATTCGAGCGACACGGGCGGTTCCATCGCGACGAGCGCGAGGATCTGGAGCATGTGGTTTTGCACCATGTCACGGAGTGCGCCAGCTTCCTCGTAATAGCCGCCGCGCTGGCCGACGCCGAATTTTTCGCTCACGGTAATTTGCACGTGGTCAATCAGATTGCGATTCCAGAGGCGCTCGAAAACCGAATTGGAAAAGCGGAACATCAAAATGTTCGCCACCGTTTCCTTGCCGAGGTAATGGTCAATGCGGCAGACCTGTTGTTCGTGGGCGAAGCGCGTCAGTTCGGCGTTCAGCGCGTGCGCGGAGGCGAGGTCGTGTCCGAACGGTTTCTCGACGACGATGCGTTGCCAGCCCGCTCCCTCTTTGTGCAGCAGACTGGCCCGATGCACGTTTTCAATGACGGTCCCGAACTGACTGGGCAGGGTGGCCAGGTAAAACAGCACGTTCTCCCTCAACGGCGCGCTGCCAAACGAGGTCAGCAGTTCTTCAAGCTTGTGGTAGGCGGCCGCGTCGGTGACGTCGCCCTGGCAATAAAACAGGTTGCCCGCAAATTTCTGCCAGACGGCGGCGTTCACGGGTTTGGTGCGGGAAAACTGGTCGAGCGCGGTGCGCAGTTCGGTCCGCCACGACTCGTCGGTCTTTTCGCGCCGCGCAAAGCCCACGATGCGGAACACCGGCGGCATAAGCTTGTCTTTGTAAAGATGATAAAATGCAGGAATCAGTTTGCGCGCCGTGAGATCGCCGCTCGCGCCAAAGATGACAATGGTGCACGGTTCCAGCGCCTTGCGTTCCGCGCCGATGTGACCGGCCAGCGCTTCGTTGAGATGTTCAGAGTCAACCATGGCCCAAACAATGGCGCAAGCGGCAGGCAAATTCAACGCTGTTGCGCGAAATCAAAAATTGCTCGCCTGGCGGTGGATTTTTCTGCAACCTTCCACCGCGCGCGAATGAAAGTGAAAATTGTCATCACCCCCAAGAAAGCCGTGCTCGATCCGCAGGGCAAAACCGTCCAGACCGCCCTCGAACAAATGGGTTACCAAGGCGTCGCCGCCGTTCACGTCGGGAAATACATCGAGATTGACCTCGCACCCGGCGCGGACAAAGCCGCCGCGCAGAAGGCGTTGAACGACGCGGCGCATAAATTTTTGAGCAACCCGATTATCGAGGACTACAAACTGGAGATCGAATGAACCAAGACATTTACGATATACGATTTACGATTGACGAGCTGCCAGCTGGTTCGACGCGTAAATCGTAAATCGCAAATCGTAAATCACATGAACTTTGCCATAGTCCAATTTCCCGCCAGCAACTGCGACCAGGACGCCATCTACGCCATCCGGTTGCTCGGCCATTTCGCGCGCTACGTCTGGCACAAGGAAAATTCGCTCGGCGCCGCCGACGCCGTCATCGTGCCCGGCGGTTTCAGCTACGGCGATTATCTGCGCTGTGGCGCGATTGCGCGGTTCAGCCCCGTGATGCAGGCCGTGAAACAATTCGCCGACAATGGCGGGCTGGTCCTCGGCATCTGCAACGGCTTTCAGGTGCTCGCCGAAGCGGGCCTGCTGCCCGGCGCCCTCATCCGCAACCGCGACCTGCAGTTCCATTGCGAACATATTTTCCTGAAAACCGCCACGCCGGATTCGCCGTTCACGAATAAAATTCCGTCAGGCAAATGGCTGAAAATTCCCATCGCCCACGGTGAAGGCTGCTACTACGCGGACGAGGAGACGCTCGCCCGGCTCAAGCTGGGCAACCAAATCCTTTGGCAATACTGCGACGCGAACGGAAACCTGACGGACACGGCGAATCCCAACGGCTCCGTGCAGAACATCGCTGGCATCTGCAACGAACGCCGCAACGTGGCCGGCCTGATGCCGCATCCCGAACGCGCCAGCGAACCTATGCTGGGCAGCGACGACGGCAAATGGATTTTTGAAAGCATTTTCGCCGCGCTGGAAAAGAAGATGGTGGCGAAAGCAGCTTAATAAAATGATCGGTCCACTTGCTCAACTTGTAGCTCTGGCTTCTTATGGCAATGCATGCTTGCGTGGCAAAGCCATTGGTGCATTTTTTCCTGAAAACTCGACTTTCCAATTTTGTAACACGGTTGATTTTTTATCGTTGAATCCGACAAAGACGGGCTTCACTGAGGAGCTTTTGGCTGATTCCCCATTAAAATGGCTGGATTTTCTCAAAAGCAAAAATTGCGTGCGATTGAAACTTGCACACATCCCAACGCCGAATCCTCAAACTCCAGATCACAAGTTGGCGGGCTTTATCGGTGGCGGCGGTCGTTGGCTTATTGAATCAGTTTACAAAATTGATTCAGATTTTTGGGAGGCTCGATGGCAAGGTAACAATCCCAAGGCTGCCGGCAAAAAAGTTTGGCGAGTTTCATACGGGGCACTTGCACGAAATACAAAAAGAACCGCCGACCGAGCGCAAGATTTAGCCGTCATTCGGCGTCAATTGGAACAAATTCTTGATCTAATTTGTGAATTCGCACGTAAGCATAAGCTTGATAATTTTGCTGCCTTTTTCCAAAGCGGATTAGATTGTTTGGCTGGTAGCCAAACTTTGGAAAAAATATATCACAAAGATTTAGTACCTGTTGGTTGGTATTCAACCGAAGCTGAACAAATTCTCACCGCAGTTTCAGCGGCTTGGGTTTTTGGCGGTATGGGATCTTGGAATGATTTGGGATTTGAAGGCGAGGATAATAAACTTTATGAAAATTTGTCGGCACAGCTTTATCGGCAAATCAACGAGAGCATTGTAGCGGCAGTTAATTCAAAGCCTTGAAAGATTTTCCCATGACCGAACCCGCCATCACCCCGGAACTGGTTGCCAAGCACAACCTCACGCCGGAGGAATACACCCACGTCAAACAAGTCCTTGGTCGCGTGCCGAGCTATACCGAGTTGGGCATCTTCTCGGTGATGTGGAGCGAGCACTGCAGCTATAAAAACACGCGCCCACTGCTCAAAACCTTTCCCACGAAATCAAAAAGAATCCTCGTCGGAGCAGGGGAGGAGAATGCCGGTATCATTGACATCGGCGACGGTCTGGCCATCGCGTTCAAGGTCGAGTCGCACAATCATCCGAGCGCGGTCGAGCCGTTCCAAGGCGCGGCCACGGGTGTCGGCGGCATCGTACGCGATATTTTTACCATGGGCGCACGGCCGATTTGCTCGGTGAATTCGTTGCGCTTCGGACCAATCGTCAATGATGTAGCAGTCCCGCAGAGCGGGATGAGTCCGCTCGCTTCGAGTTCCGGAAAAGATCAGAGCCGACTCACGTCGGCTGCTACGAATGGAGAAACGGACGCGGCGTTGAAAAACAACCGCCGGTTGTTTGCCGGTGTCGTGGCTGGCATCGCGCACTACGGCAATTGCTTCGGCATTCCCACTATCGCGGGCGAGGTTTATTTCGACAAATCCTACGAAGGCAACCCGCTCGTGAACGCCTTCTGCCTCGGTGTGCTGCGGCACGAGCAAATCGCGCGCGGCGCGGCCAAAGGTGTCGGCAATCCGGTGTTTTACGTCGGTCCGGCCACCGGTCGCGACGGTCTGGCGGGCGCGGCGTTTGCGTCGCAGGATTTGACCGAAGAATCCGCCGAGCAACAACGCGGCGCGGTGCAGGTGGGCGATCCGTTCATGGAAAAGCTTGTCTGCGAAGCCTGCCTCGAACTGCTGGCCACCGGCGCAGTCGCCGGCATCCAGGACATGGGCGCGGCGGGATTGACCTGCTCGACCTGCGAAACCGCCGCGCGCGCCGGCACGGGCATTGAAATTGAGTTGGACAAAGTGCCGCAACGCGCGCCGAACATGTCGAGCTACGAAATCATGTTGTCCGAATCGCAGGAGCGCATGCTCATCATCGTTCACAAGGGTCGCGAGGAGGAAGTGAAGAAGATTTTCGACAAGTGGGATTTGCCGTGGTCGGAAATCGGCGTCGTGACCGACACCGGTCGCATGGTCGTGAAACATCACGGCAAAGTTGTCGCGGACATTCCCGCAAAAAAAATCGCCGACGAATCGCCGGTTTATCAATGTGAAGCGAAGGAACCGGAGTATTTGAAGGAAGTCCGTGCATTCCGGTTGAACCCAATACCCGAGACCCAGGACGCCAGAGCCGATCTCCTGAAACTTTTGGCTTGGCCGACGATTGCGTCAAAGAACTGGGTTTATCGGCAATACGATCACATGGTGCGCGACGGCTCGGTCGTCTGCCCCGGCAGCGACGCGGCGGTGCTGCGCATCAAGGCGGATTCGCTGCCGGAAGTTGGTAGGGCCGAGCTGCCGCCCGGCCAGGACGCGCAGCAGGGCGTCCCTACCGTTCCTGAAAAGTTCATCGCCCTCACTACGGATGGCAACGGCGCCTACGTTTATCTCGATCCTTACGAAGGCGCGAAGATCGTGATGGCCGAGGCATGCCGGAACCTGGCCTGTGCCGGCGCGGTGCCGCTCGGCACGACCGACAACCTCAACATGGCCAGCCCGCTCAAGCCGGAACTGTTCTGGCAGATCAAGGAAAGCGTGCGCGGCCTGGCCGACGCGTGCCGGGCGTTCAACGCGCCCGTCACCGGCGGCAATTGTTCGCTCTACAACCAAAGCCCGAACGGCCCGATTGACCCGACGCCGACGGTTGTGGTGGTTGGCCTGATCGAAAAACCCGAACACGTGACGACGCAATGGTTCAAGGACGAAGGCGACGCGATTATTTTGCTCGGTGACGCGGTGGACGCGAGTGATCCCTTGCTCGGCCTTGGCGGTTCGGCTTATCTGCAAGTCGTTCACGGCAGGAAGACCGGCACGCCACCGCGTTGCGATTTGGATATCGCGAAGACTTTGCACACAACGCTGCTCGGCCTCATCCAGAGTGGCCTTTTGAAAAGCGCCCACGATTGCAGCGAAGGCGGCTTGGCGGTATGCCTTGCCGAAAGCTGCATCAGCCAGCTTGTCGCGCGCGAGACACCGCGGCTGCTAGGTGCGACGGTAGATTTGACGGCCGTAGGACAGGCTTCCAGCCTGTCTCAAACTGATTTTAAAAATGGAGACAGGCAAGATGCCTGTCCTACGTTGCGTCTCGACGCATCGCTATTTGGCGAAACGCAAAGCCGCGTGGTCGTCACCTGCAGACCGCTCGACGCGGTGAAAGTGGTCGAGCGCGCGAAGCTGATGGGTGTACCGGCAATTCAAATCGGCAAAGTCGGCGGCGACAAGTTGGCCATCAAGACCGTCTCCGGCGAATTCAGCGCGCCGGTGACTGAATTGCACGACCGGTGGTGGAACGCCATCGCGCGGGTGATGGCCTGAACCGCAATTTCGTTTGAACGCAATCGCCCGCTAGATACTCAATTTCCGTGGAATTTCAAGTATGACCTGTGTTTTGGACGGATTAACCGCTGGCAATTTGCAGCCGAATTCGTAACCTTTCCGGCACATTCGACATGCGACAGTTTTTGACCATCGCCATAAACGCCTTCATGGAGCTGATCCGGCAGCCGGTGTTTTTGCTGCTGATGACGGCGTCGGTGCTTTTTGAAATTTTCCTGGCGGTGCCGTATTACTTCGCGTTCGGCGACGAGCCGAAGCTGGTTGAAAACAGCGCGCTGGCGGTGATGCTGCTGTCGGGGCTGTTCGGCGCGGTGTTGAGCGCGTCGGCGTCGCTGGCGCGGGAAATCCGCACCGGCACGGCACTGGCGGTGCTGTCCAAGCCGGTGGGACGCGCGCAATTTTTGCTGGCGAAATACGCCGGGCTGGCGGCGGCGCTGATGGTGCTGACGTATGTAAACCTCATCGGCGTGCTGCTGGCGAGCTGGATGTCGTTCGACGCCTACGGCAAAACTGATTTGCCGGCGCTTGGCATTTTTGGGGCCGCAGTCGCGCTGGCCTATGGGCTGGCGGGCTTCAGTAATTTTTTTCTGCGGCGGCCGTTCGTAAGCGACGCGGTGCTGGCGCTGCTGGTGCTGGTGACGCTGGCAGCGTTTGTCATTTTTCAGTTCACCAGGCAAATGCAGACCGTTGGCGTGGAAGCGCAGGTGGACTGGCGGCTGGTGCCGGCGGGAATCCTGGTTCTCTTCGCGCTGTGGGTTCTGGCGGCGCTGGCGCTGGCGTGTTCGACGCGGCTGGACACCATTCCGACGCTGGCAATCTGCTCGGCATTTTTTTTGATCGGGTTGATGTCGGATTACCTTTTTGGCCGGCGCGCCGAAACCGGTGAATGGTGGGCGTCGGCGCTTTACACGGCGATTCCAAACTGGCAGCTTTTCTGGCTCGCGGACGCCTTGAGCATGGGCAAAAACACGTTCCACTGGGACTACGTCGGCAAGGCGTTTGTTTATGCGGTCGCTTATGCGGGCGCGGCGCTGGCCGTCGGGACGGCGCTGTTTGAGGAACGCGAGCTGGGTTGAAGCGTAGATTGTTGAATCGTTACATCATTTTAACCGGTGCAACGATTCAACAATTTAACGAGCCGATGGTCGAAAGACGGATGGAACGCAACGTTCAAAAAAACGGTCTGGTGAATCTGGTCGCAGCGGTGGTGATTTTTATCGCTGCGTTCGTCGTCACTTGTTACGTGGATTCGCTGGCCGGGCAGGGCTGCTCGGTTTTCCTCGGTCTTGGCGTGCTCGTGGCGTTCGCGAGCTGGTTCCAGATGCGGCTGGAGGAAAACGAACAGCTGGAAAAACTGGAGGTCGAGGAGCTTGCCCGCGCCAAGGGCGATTCCGCGCTGTTTGAATCCAGAGATGCGGAGGTTTTTCCGGCGCGCCGCGCGCGCGCGCAGTTCGAGAAATTTTTCGTGCCCGGCTTCGCCGCGCTGCTGTTCCTGCTCGAAGCAGGCGGCGCGTGGCTGCTCTGGCGCTGGATTGCCAAAACCACCAACGCCGTTGTGCCCGAACGCGCGATGGCGTCACTGTCGCTCTTTGGCATTTTTGCGCTGCTGCTGTTTTTGCTGGGACGGTTTTCCGTGACCATTGCGCGGCTTGAAAACCACCGGCTGCTGCGGCCCGGCGCCAATTTTCTGCTGGCGGGCGCGTATGTTTGCTTCGTCACGGCGCTCGGCGTCGCTGGAGTCGAGGCGGAATTTCCGAAGGCCGATTTTTTCATTGCGCGGGCGTTGTGCGTGTTGCTCGGCCTGATGGCGGCGGAAATGCTCGTGACGCTGCTGCTGGAGATTTACCGGCCCCGCGTGAAGGGCAAGGTCGCGCGGCCCATTTACGACAGCCGGCTCGTCGGCCTGCTCGCACAGCCGGAAGGCTTGTTCACGACGGCGGCGCAGGCGCTGGACTATCAATTTGGGTTCAAGGTTTCGGAGACGTGGTTTTTCCAGTTGCTCCAAAAAAACCTGCCGATGCTGGTGCTGGCGCAACTGGCGGTGCTGTTGCTGTCCACCTGCGTCGTGTTCATTGACGCGGGCGAACGGGCCGTGCGGGAGCATTTCGGCAGGCCAAAGGCGGAACTCGGGCCGGGCGCGCATCTGAAATGGCCGTGGCCGGCGGATACCATCTATCGCTATCGCACGGATCAAATCCAGACGTTCAATGTTGGTTTTATACCCAATGCACAGAGTGAACAGGAAAAAACGATTTTATGGAGCGTGAGCCATACCGTGGAAACCAATTTCCTCGTCGGCAACCGTGAGCCGGTCACGATCCAAAATGAAAAAGCCGACACCAACGACACGTTCAAAGTGCCGCCGGTGAGCCTGATTAACGTCAGCATTCCGGTGCAATTTCAAATCACCAACGTGCTCGACTGGGCTTATAACAACGCCAACCCCGCGAGCTTGCTGCAAGACCTCGCGACACGCGAAGTCGTGCATTACCTCGCGGGCGTGGATTTGAACGACCTGCTGTCGCACCTGCGTCAGGCGGCGGCGCAGGAATTGAGCACGCGAATCCAGGCCGCCGCGAATGAACACCGCCTCGGCGCGAAAATTGTTTTCGTTGGCTTGCTGGACATCCATCCGCCGGTCAAAGTCGCGGAAGATTACGAGAAAGTGGTCGGCGCGGAGCAAACCAAGCTCGCCACAATCCTTGATGCACAGGCCGAAGCCATCCGCACCAACGCCCTGGCCGGTGCGCTGGCATACACCACCACGAACGTGGCCGAGGCGACGCGCTTGCGGCTCGAAGTTTCGGCGCTCGCGCGCGCAGCGCTGTTCACGAACCAGATCCCCGCGTTTGAGGCCGCGCCGTCGGTTTACCGGCAGCGCGCGTATTTCCAGACGTTCGCCGACGCGACGGCCAATGCGCGCAAATACATCCTGCTCGTCACCAATACGCAGGACGTCGTGATTTTCGATCTCGAAGATAAAATCCGCGCAGACCTTTTGAATCTGAACGTGCCCAATACTACATCGCCATGAAACGCAACATTCTAACCATCGTCGTCGGCGCAGTGCTGATTGTGATTTTCGCGCTGCTGCTGTTCGTTTTTCAAGTGCGCAAGTCCGAAGTCGCCGTCGTCACCACATTCGGCCGGCCGACCGCGCAGCCCTACGACCAGCCCGGCGCGTATTTCAAATGGCCGCGGCCCATCCAGAAGGTCTATAAATTCGATCGGCGCATTCAAAATTTCGAGGACAAGTTCAGCGAAAATCTCACGGCGGATAACAATAATTTGCTGACGAGCGTTTTCGTTGGCTGGCAGATTTCCGACGCAAAAGTGTTCTTCCCGAAATTTGCCGGTGGTTCCGTGACCGCCGCCCAGAGCATGCTCGAAAGCATGCTGCGCAGCGCCAAAAACGCCGTGGTCGGCAAACATCCGCTGGCCGATTTTGTCAACGCGAACACCCGGGATTTGAAGTTTGACGCGATTGAAAATGAAATCGAACAGTTCGTGCAATCCGAGTTGCAAACGAACAATTGCGGCATTCAAATCGAATTTCTGGGTTTCAAAAAAATCGGCCTGCCGGAAAGCGTCACGCAAACGGTGTTTGACCGCATGAAGTCTGAGCGACAGGTGCTCATCAGCCGGGAGAAGAACGAGGGTGAAGCCCAGGCGCAGAAAATCAAGTCCGCGGCCGATCGCCAGGCCGCCGAGACCATCGCCAACGCCGATGCCGCGGCCACCCGCATTCGCGGCGAAGGCGAAGCCGAGGCCGCCAAGGTGCTGCCGGTGTTCCAGCAAAATCCCGAACTGGCAAATTATCTTTTGCGCATTGACGCGCTCAAACAATCGCTCAACCAGCGTTCGACTTTGATTTTCGACGAGCGCACACCGCCATTTGATTTGTTCCAAAATCTGCCAACCAACGCGCCAAGCCGGTAAACATGAACCACGAGCACGAACACGAGCACGACCAGCATCCCACGCCGGTGACGCCGGAAGACGCCGGTTCACAGGCGCTGGCCGAGGCGTTGCGCAGCAGTTTTGCGATTGTCAAAGTTGCGATGCTGCTGATGGTGCTGGCGTTTTTCAGTTCGGGCTTCTTCACCGTCGGCCCGGCGGAAAAAGCAGTGATTTTGCGTTTTGGCAAGCCCGTCGGCGAAGACCCCAAGGCCCTCCTCGGCGCGGGCCTGCACTGGTCGTTTCCGTATCCGATTGACGAAGTGGTGAAAATTCCGATCGCGGAAATTCAAAAGGTCACCTCCAACGTCGGCTGGTATGCCACCACGCCGGAACAGGAATTGAGCGGCGAGGAATTGGCCGTCGGTTCATCGCTGAATCCCGCGGTGGACGGTTATGCCATCACCGCCGACCGCAACATCGTTCACGTCCGGGTGACGTTATATTACCGGATTGAGGATCCAATTCGCGCCGTCTTTGGTTTTTCCAGCGGCACGAACCTGACCTACAGCCTCACGGGCGTTTCCAATGCGGTGCAAAACGTGTTGAACAATGCGCTGCTCTACAGCGCCGCGCATTTCGGCGTGGACGACATTCTCACGCGTGACGTTGCCGGGTTCCGCGACGCCGTGCTCGAACGCGTCGGCGACATGATCGATCAGGAGCAGCTCGGCATCGTCGTTGACAACTGCGAAGTTCAAAGCATTCCGCCGCGGCAATTGCAGGCGGTTTTTACCCAGGTGACCACCGCGCGTGAAGAACGCAACAAGCTGCTCAACGACGCGCACAGTTACGAAAACCAGGTGTCGCTTCGGGCTGGCGCGCAGGCCGCGTCCATCACCAACGCCGCCGCCGCCGACCGCGCACGCTACGTGGATTCCATCACGGCTGAGGCGAAGCGCTTCAACGAACTGCTGCCGAGATACGAAAGCAATCCCAGCCTGTTCGTGCAGCAAACCCTCGTGCAAATGATCGGGCCGGTGCTGACCAACGTGCAGGACAAAATCTTTCTGCCCCAACGCGCCGATGGCCAATCACGCGAACTTCGGTTAATGTTAAACCGTGAGCCGCCTGCACCCAAAACGGCGACACAAAATCGTTGAGCTGAAAAATGGAAACAACATTGAAACCAAGAACGCGAAAAGTGGTTTTTGATATGCGAACCGCTTCAGTTCCCGTCACCGGTCACTGGTCACCGGTCACTTTTTAGTTATGCAAGTCACATCGCTTTTGAGCCGTCACGAACACGACGCGGAATGCGGCTGCGGCCACGACCACGAACATTCCGTCGTGCATCTCTGGCAGGCCGTCGCCGGCATCGTCTTCGTCCTCAACGCCTTCATCGTGGACTGGTGGTTTGAGCAGGGCGGGACGATTGCCAGTGCCAGCGCGTTCATCGGCGCGGTCATCCTCATTTATCCCATCGTCGTCACGGCCGTCCGGGATTTGCGCGTCGGCCGCCTCAGCATCAACGAACTCGTCGCCATCGCCGTGCTCGCGGCGTTCGCGTCCGGCAATTACAAGGCCGCCGGCGTCGTCGCGTTTTTCATGCTTACCGGTGAAATCATCGAAACCCGCACCGCCGAAGGCGCGCGCAATTCCATCGAATCGCTCATCAAACTCACGCCCACCAAGGCGCGCCGCATCAAAAAGGACGGCGGTGAAGAAGAAATTGCCGCCAGCGAACTCGCCGTTGGCGACGTGATTCGCATCCGTCCCGGCGACAACGTCGCGGCGGACGGCGTCATCGTCAGCGGCCAGGGTTCGTTCAATGAAGCGACCATCACCGGTGAATCATTGCCCGCCGACAAAAAAACCGGCGACGAGGTTTTTGCCGGCACGCAAAATCTCACCGGCGTTTTGGAAATCAAGGTCAGCCGTGCCGGCGAAGACACGACGCTGGGCCGTGTGCGCGAGCTGATTCTCGCGGCGGAAAAAACCAAGCTGCCCATCATGAAAATCGTGGACCAATACATGGGCTTTTACACGCCCCTGGTGCTGGTCATCGGCGCGCTTGTCTGGGCCTTCACACACGATTTGAACCGCGTCATCGCCGTTTTTGTGGTGTCCTGTCCGTGCGCGTTCATTCTCGCAACGCCGACCGCGATGGTCGCCGCGCTGTCCGCCGCCGCGCGCCTCGGCATTTTGATCAAGAATGTTGCCGACATCGAGGCCGCCGCCAAAATCAACGCGTTCATTTTCGACAAGACGGGCACGCTCACCACCGGCGAACTGGCCGTGAGCCGCCTCATGCCCCTCGGTGAAACCAAACCCGCCGAGCTTTTGTTGCTCGCGGCGTCCGCTGAAAAATACAGCAATCACCCGACGGCCAAGGCGCTCGCGCAACTCGCCGGTGAAGCCGGCGTGCCATTGGCCGAACCAAAAGATTTTGCCGAAACCGCCGGTCGCGGTGTGAAGGCGCAGGTGAACAGCATGACGATTCTCGTGGGCCGCGCGCAATGGCTCAAGGACAACGGCGTGGACCACAGTTTTGAGAAGTCCGTTGACCTCAACGAAACGGAAGGCTGGAGCCTGATTTTCGTCGCGCGCAACGGCAAATGCGTCGGTTGGGTTGGGTTGCAGGACCAGACGCGCGCCGAGGCGAAAACCGCGCTCGCGGAATTGAAGGCAGCGGGCGTGCGCCGCATCGCGATGATTTCCGGCGACCGCCAGTTGGTGGCCACGCGGGTCGCGGCGGACATTGGTTGTGAGGAGGCGAAAGGCGATTGTCTACCGCAGAACAAGGTGGAATTCGTACGCAGCGTGAAGGCGAAAGGTTATCGCGTGGCGGTGGTTGGCGACGGCGTGAACGATGCGCCCGCGCTCGCGGCGGGCGACATCGGCATCGCAATGGGCGCCGCTGGCAGCGAAGTGGCCATCCACAGCGCGACCATCGCGCTGATGAACAACGACCTGCAACGGCTGCCCTTTTTGGTGAAACTCTCCCGCAGCACGCGCGCGGTCATCAACCAGAATTTCATGTTCGGCGTGTTGTTCATCATCGTCGGGCTGACCGCCGCCGCGTTTGGTTATCTGACCCCGATTATCGCGGCGATTTTGCACAACGTCGGTTCGCTGATTGTGATATTCAACAGCGCGCGCCTGGTGCGCAAAGGAGAGGAACTGGAACATTTTCATCCCGAAGCGGAAGAGCCGCCGCGCGCCGCAACCGGCCAACTGACGCCGAAAATGGCGTAAGCCAAATGAAAGAGCGCGCTTTTTCACTCGGTTCGTTATTATTGATTCTATTGGCCTTGTTTTTGTATATGGGCGGGTTTGGTGCGGCTCAAAAAAAAGTCACAAAATGGACAACGCCATGACCACCGTAGATGTTCAAAAGCAACAAGAGTTGAAGTCCGAAGCAAACCGCTTGTCTCACGAAAGTGACGCATTGGTTGTCTCTAGTTGGGGCGTGGCGGCTGCTGGCGTAATCTGCCTCTTTGTCTCATATCGCCGCGATGAACCAGCTTCGCGAGCAATTCAGATTATCCTGCTGGCGTTTTATGTGTTGCTGCAATTTTGTGCAGCTTGAAATCTTTTATGCCCGTCACCGAATTAAATCCGCAATCTCGCCCCGACACCGGTGTCGGGGTCGCAATCGCCGATCCGAAATCGGCAGAGATCATCGTCTCCGTGCGCGGGTTGACGAAGGTGTTCAAGGATTTCTGGAACCGCCCCAAGGCGCGCGCAGTGGACAACGTGGATTTTGACGTGCGGCGCGGCGAGGTGTTCGGTTTGCTCGGTCCGAACGGTTCCGGCAAGTCCACGACCGTGAAGCTGCTGCTCGGTTTGCTCAATCCGACGCGCGGGCATATCGAAGTCTTTGGCCATTCACCGCGGCACGTGCAGACCAAGTCGCGCATCGGCTATCTGCCCGAGGAATCGTATCTCTACCGCTACCTCAACTCGCGCGAGACGCTCAATTTTTTCGGCAACCTTTTTCATCTGTCCAGGGACGAACGCGACAATCGGGCCGGGCAATTGCTCGAAATGGTCGGCCTGAGCCAGGTGCACACGCGTTCCGTAGGTGAATTTTCCAAGGGCATGCAGCGCCGCATCGGGCTGGCCCAGGCGCTCATCAATGATCCCGACCTCATCATTCTCGACGAGCCGACTTCCGGCCTCGATCCCATCGGGTGCCGCGAAATGAAGGACCTCATCGTGGCGCTGGCCCGGCGCGGCAAGACGGTGATTTTAAGCAGCCATTTGCTCGCTGACGTCGAAGATGTGTGTGATCGCGTGGTGATCCTTTACGGCGGCAAAATCCAGGCGATGGGCACGCTCCGGGAATTGCTTGCCACACCGGATGCGATTCGCATCACCACGCCGGTGTTGCCGCGTGAAACGCTGGCACGCGTGCTCGAAGTGATTCGCCACGACGTGGCCGCCGACAAGGTTCGCGTGGACAATCCGACGCAAAATCTCGAAAGCTATTTTCTCGACGTGGTGCAAAAAGCGCGCCAGGCAGCGGCGGAAACCAGCGGTGCCATTTCCGGCGCCCGTGTGGCGGCTTACCTGCGCGCCGGGGCCGAAGACAGGCCGCCGGCGGAAAAAATTCTTGAGCGTTTGGCTTTGCCGCCGACCGCCCAACCCGCGGCCGGACCAAAACCGGCGCCTCGGGCCGCCGCACCGGCCGTGGACGCCAATAAGCTGGAGGCATTGACGAAAGCCGCCCCGCCGGCTCCGGCAAAACCGGCGGCTGCGCCGGAACCAAAACCGGCGGATTTATCAAAGGCCGATGAAAAATTGTCGTCGCTGCTCGGCAAACCAAAATGAGACGCGGATGGCACGGATTATCACAGATTCAATCCGCGCAAATCTGTGAAATCCGTGTCAAAGATTTGATTCATGCAAAGACTTTTGGCCATCGCCTGGTTGACCTGGAAGGCTGCGTTTCGGTTCCGGCTGTTCCTGGTCATCGCGGTGTTGTTGCTCGTGTCGGTGGTTGGCCTGCCGCTGTTGGTCAAGGACGACGGCACGGCGCGCGGGTTCACGCAGATTTTGCTGACTTACACGTTGACCGTCATCACTGGTCTGCTGGGGTTGTCCACGCTCTGGCTTTCGTGCGGCACGCTGGCACGCGACATCGAGGAATGTCAGATGCAGGTCGTCGCAACCAAACCCGTCGCCCGCTGGCAAATCTGGCTGGGCAAATGGCTCGGTATCGTGTCGCTGAACGCGGCCTTGCTGGCGCTGTCAGGCGCGTGTGTTTACGGGATGTTGTACTGGCGCGCGGCCCGGTTGCCGGCGGCGGAACAAAAAGTTTTGCACGAGCAGGTGCTTGTGGCGCGCGGTTCGGCGAAGCCGCAAAGTTACGAGGCGGCAATTG
>JBEKMU010000073.1:0-15943 GCA_049523555.1 Verrucomicrobiota bacterium
CGAAGTTGCTCCTGCGCCGAATTCCAAATTTTTTCCGCTGAAAGCTGCATGTGTTTCGTCAAAAAGCCTGTTTTTTAAGCCTTTTATTCACCTAGCCCCGAAATCGGCATTTATTGCCGATTTCCGCAGGCGCTCACTTTGGCAAAGAGCAATCGGTCCGAATAGGCAGCCGCTAATTCATCTCTGTTCGCCAAAAAAATCATTTTAGACTGAAAACAACTAGCTGATTTACAACAAGTTACATATTCCAAAAACCAAATCTCCGCCCGCAATTTTTCCAAAATGTCAAAACGCCTGGAAACAACTTCGAACAACGCGGCCATTCTAATGGCATTGAGCCGAAAGTTTCTAGGAGAACATATTAACTCTTGTTCACGAGTTATTCACATGCCTTTTCTTGTCAAATAAATCAACATTTTTGCTCCACAACCCTGGCAGCGCTGCAATCAAACAGCCTGCTCGCCGGTTTCGCCGGTGCGAATGCGGACAACATTCTCCACGGAACTTACAAAAATTTTCCCGTCACCGATTTTCCCGGTCTTCGCGGCTTTGAGAATCGCGTCCATCGCCGAGGAAACCAGACCATCGGCCAGCACGACCTCGATTTTGACCTTGGGAAGAAAATCCACGGTGTATTCGCTGCCGCGATAAATTTCCGTATGCCCCTTCTGGCGACCAAATCCTTTTACTTCGAAAACCGTCATACCTTGAATACCCAGCGCCGCCAACGCCGCCTTCACCTCGTCGAGCTTGAAAGGCTTGATGATCGCTTCAATTTTTTTCACGCCGTCTTCCCCGGTTTGTTTGTGATTCCATATTAACACCCGACACCGCGCTGTAAACAGGAATCTTCGCCGGAGCGGATTGGCAGGAACAAGCACTTGGACCGGCTGGTTTCATAAACACCCTGCTTTAGCCGGGTGTAAGCTGAGGCCTGTATATCCCAACCGCTTCAACGGTTTTGGAGAGGCGAAAACCGCTGAAGCGGTTCCAGCCGTCTCTCGCTGTCTGGACATCCCGCTAAAGCAGGGTGTTAATGGGATTGCTCCAGCTACGGAATCTCTTTCGGTCGCACGACCACTCAAAGCCCCGGACTGGCTCCGGTGCGGCCCTCCGGGCGGCGTCAATCGCCAGGCGATGTCCTCAAGACCGACCTTTAATTGAACACCCGGCAGACACAATATTTGCTAATAATTGTCAGTAAGCATTTGACATTAATAAGCGATTATGATTTTCTTGGGGCGGGTAGCGGTAACGGGGGTTGATGCCAGGCGTTCTTTGAATTTTTAACAACCGTTTTTCGATCTGCGTTCCGGTACAAACCAGGTCGGAGTTCTCCGTGATCCTACGTTGTACTCATTCGACATTCCCCGGGCCTCTCGGTCATCTCCTGGCTGATTGGCCCGGCTTTTCTTCCCTTTGCCGCCCTTCCCCGGCGGCGGCGCCATAGCCTCTTCGTTGACACTGTTTTTCGCGGCTGTTAGTTTCCGTCC
This sequence comes from Verrucomicrobiota bacterium, assembly GCA_049523555.1. GTDB lineage: Bacteria > Verrucomicrobiota > Verrucomicrobiia > Limisphaerales > UBA11358 > UBA11358. Next base: position 1,494 of record JBEKMU010000073.1, read on the forward strand.
TTCTTGAAAGTCAAATGGACTACAAAAACACATTGAATCTGCCGCGCACCGATTTCCCGATGAAGGCCGACCTCGTCACCCGGGAACCGGACCGGCTGAAAAAGTGGGAAGCGGCCGGGCTTTACAAAAAAATCCAGGCGGCCCGCGCCGACGCGGAAAAGTTTGTTCTGCACGACGGCCCACCCTTTGCCAACGGCGATGTTCACATCGGCACCGCGCTGAACAAGATTCTCAAGGACATCATCATTAAATACAAAACCCTGCGCGGCTTCAGCGCGCCCTACGTTCCGGGCTGGGATTGCCACGGCCTGCCCATTGAATTCAAAGTTTCCCAGGAAATGCGCAAGGGAAGCGCGGGCATCTCGCCCGCGGAAAAGTCATTCGACGCCGCGACCGTTCGCAAAGCCTGCGAAGCCTCCGCCCGCAAGTTCATTGATGTTCAGCGCACGCAATTCAAGCGCCTCGGCGTGCTGGGCGATTGGGACAACCCTTACCTCACGTTGAACAAGGAATACGAAGCCGACGAATTGCGCTTGTTCGCCGACATCGTTGAAAAGGGTTTCGTCTATCGCGGCAAAAAGCCGGTTTATTGGAGCATCCCCTGCCGCACCGCGCTGGCCGAGGCTGAAGTTGAATACCAAGATCACGTCAGCCCCAGCATCTACGTGAAATTTCCCGTTGTCGGCCAACCGAAGACTTTTGTACCGATTTGGACGACGACACCGTGGACTTTGCCCGCAAACCTCGCGATGGCTTACAACTCGACGTTTCAATACGTCCAAGTTCGCATTGGTGATGAAAATTATATTTTGTTTCGCGGCCTGTTGCCCGCCGTCGCAGAAAAATGCGGTTGGAGCAATTGCAAGGAGCAATCGTTTCCTACGGAACGACTTGCAGCGCTGCAATTCCAGCATCCGTTCTGCAATCGCACTGGCAAATTGTTTGCAGGCGATAATTTTGTCACGAGCGACACCGGCACGGGCTTCGTTCACATCGCACCAGGACACGGCTTGGAAGATTATCAGCTCGGCCTTTCCGTCGGTCTGCCGATTTACTCGCCCGTGGATGACGATGGCAAGTTCGCCTACACGAATGATTTGCCCGTCGAGCAACAAATGCCGAAGGAAATGGTCGGCAAATCCATTCTCGAAAAACACGGCAAAAGCGATGCGAATGAAGCCGTCCTGCACGAACTCCGCACCCGCCATGCCCTGCTCCACCAGGAAAATTACCATCACAGCTATCCGCATTGCTGGCGCAGCAAGACCCCTATCATCTTCCGCGCGATGGATCAGTGGTTTATCGAGATTGACCACGTCGTTTCAGAGGGACGAGTTACACGAGTCCCAAATCAAAAAGAAAATCAGGGACTCGCAGAGCTCGCCCCTCCGAATCAAACATTTCGCTCCGCCGCCCTCGCCGAGATTGACCGCGTCAAATGGATTCCTGACTGGGGTGTTAACCGCATCAAGAGCGCCGTGCAGACCCGTCCCGACTGGTGCATCTCGCGCCAGCGTACCTGGGGCGTGCCGATTCCGGCGTTTTACGATGCGAAAGGCGAACCGATACTTGATGCTCAAATCGTCCGCAACACCGCTGATTTGATTGAAAAACACGGCTCAAACGTCTGGTTCGAGAAATCTGCCGCTGAACTTTGGTCGCTCGTAAAACCAAAGAATTGGAACGGGGCGGAAGCCGCCGCCAAATCCAACGACACGTTGGACGTTTGGATTGATTCGGGCAGCTCGTCGCGTTCGGTGCTGATGCGGCGGAACGAACTATCGCATCGGAGCGCGGACGGCTCGTCCGCGAGTTCCGCCAAACCAAATCAACACGCGGACGAGCCGTCCGCGCTCCCGTGGCAATCCGACATGTATCTCGAAGGCAGCGACCAGCATCGCGGCTGGTTTCAATCCTCGCTGCTGCTTTCACTCGCCGGGAACGGCGCGGCGCCATTCAAGACTGTGCTCACTCACGGCTTCATGGTGGACGCCGACCGCGAGAAAATTTCCAAGAGCAAACAGGCTCAAGGCGGTTACGAAAAACCGCAGACTGCTGAAGCCTACGTCAAAAAATGGGGCGCCGACATCGTGCGCCTGTGGGTTTCGTCGCAGGATTTCCGCAACGACATCATCGTGAGCGAGGAGCGCATCAACAAGGTCGCCGAAACCTACCGCGTCATCCGCAACGCGCTTCGCTACCAGCTTTCGAACCTTTACGACTTTGATCCGGCGAAACATACCGTGCCCGACGACAAACTCACCGGCCTCGACCGCTGGGTTCTTGGCGAATTCTCGAAGCTGGAGCAGGAAGTCATCAAGGCCTACGACGCCTACGAATTCCACGTCGTTTATCAGAAAGTCAGCCAGTTCATTGCCGTCGAGCTGTCCTCGATTTACCACGACGTCATCAAGGACCGGCTTTACACCGACCCGGCGAATTCACATCGCCGACGCTCGACCCAGACTGCGCTGCATCGGCTCGTGACCGGCCTATGCCAGATGCTCGCGCCGATTCTGGCGTTCACAGCGGATGAGGCATGGGAGTTTGTGCCGGGAAAGAAAACGAGTTCGGTTCATGAAGCGAAATGGCAGCCACTCGCGTTAAAGGTTGATTCAAACGAAGCTTCGGAATGGAAGTTTCTCTTTGAGGTTCGGCCTACTGTTCTGCCCGGTCTCGAAGCTCTACGCCAAAATAAGCTCATCGGTAAAGCTCTTGAAGCTAAAGTTACAGCGATGGGCGACGAAGTGTCACTCGCTCCAATCATCAGGTGGCAAAGTGATTTCAAGGAATTGCTTGGGGTGTCTGATTTCGTTGTCTCGATTGGCGGCGAGTTAGGAAAGACAGGATTCCAATTCGGATTCAGTCGTGTCGATGCTAATCGCCAGAAATGCGAGCGTTGCTGGCGCTGGGAAACAGATGTCGGTTCAAATCCGGAGCATCCAACGATTTGTGGGCGCTGCGTCGAGGCGGTGAAACAATTCAAGGCGTGAATTGCGGCTGGCTCGGAGAGCCAGCCCTACCTTGGTAGGGCGCGCTCTCCGAACGCGCCGTTTCAGACGCAGGCGCAACGGCCGCGCAACTTTTACGCCGGCTGTTGTTGCGTCAAGCAATGCAGTGAACCGGAACCGAGGACAAGATCAACGGCATGAATACCGACCACCGGCCGGTCCTTGAACAATTCACCCAAAATGCCGAGCGCGACGCGATCGTTTGGATCATTGAACGTGGGCACGATGACGCAGGCGTTGCAGATGTAAAAGTTCGCGTAGCTTGCGGGCAGCCGATGACCGTTGAAATAAAGGGGGGCGGGCATGGGCAACGGCACGATCTCTGGCTTCGAGCCGTCTTCCAGGCGCAAATCCCGGATGCGCTCCCAGTTTTCCGCGAGCGGACGATAATTGGCGTCGCGTTTGTTCTTTTCCCTGATGAGCACGAGCGTTTTCCGGTTCACGAAGCGGCAGACGTCGTCAATGTGTCCGTGCGTGTCATCGCCCGCCGTGCCCTGGTGCAGCCAGAACACATTTTTCACGCCGAGATATTTCTGGAACGTTTCGTTGTATTGCCCGCGCGTCAGGCCGGGGTTGCGGACCTGAATCTTCGGGTGAAGGTAGCACTGTTCCGTCGTCAGCAACGTGCCGCGACCGTTCACCTCAATGCCGCCGCCCTCAGCAACGAAAGGTTTGCCGTCAAACCCAGCGTGGAATAGTTTTTTGCCGAGCTTGCGCGCCGCCATCTCGGGGACTTTGCGGTCTTTTTGCCAGTCGTCGTGTCTCGCCCATGCGTTAAAATGAAAATGGACGATGGCGGTCTCAAAGTTCGGAGTTCGGAGTTCGGAGTTCGGAGTTTTACGTCGCACAAAAATCGGTCCGCTGTCGCGCAGCCAGCCGCGGTTCGTCGGATGCACGATGAACCGGACGTTCTTCAAATCACAGCCCGCGCGCTGGAGATAACCACGCGCCAGTTTCTCCTCGGCTTGGTGCCGGACGAGAATGCGCACGAGTTCGCCCGGCGAGATTTTGCGCACCATTTCACCATAGACCCAGCGGATCGCGTCCATTTTGCCCGGCCAATCGGCCTCATGATGCGGCCAGCCGAGCCAGGTGGCCTCATGCTGTTCCCATTCGGCGGGCATCGAAAAGCCGAGTTCGGCGGGCTTGTCGCGCCAAAGCGAAGCGTCGGCGGACGTGGCGGCATCTGCATTTTTCGGTCGCGGCATAAAACTCCCGTGAGTTTAAACGTTCTGCGCAACGCTGGCAAATTTCGAATTTTGGACCGGCAACGGGTCACCGGGCAGCCGGGAAAATTTTCGCCGCCGCACCAGGATTTGAGTTGCGCCGCTTCCGCGTGCGCGTCCGAATCAGTACCAGGCAAACAGAATCACGCGGCTGGAAGCCGCATTAACTGGCAGCCAGGATGGCTGCCTCCACGGAGTAGCGGCACGCTTCCCAGCGGGCCAGTGATGGCGGCTTCCAGCCGCCAGTTTGGTGTGAGTTGCAAGTTGCGCACCGTCCGCCATTTTTTGAATAAACTCTTGTATCGCGAAAAATTTTCGGACAAAGTGCCGCGCTAAAACAACTTTGGCATGCTGGAATTCAGGAACAAAATTTTGTTCGTCGGTTACGGGGCTGTGGCGCAATGCGCCCTCCCCATTCTGGTCAAGCACCTCAAGCTGCCGCTCCAACGCATCTCCGTCATGGACTTCGAGGACCGTCGTGATGTGCTGGCGCCGTGGCTGAAGCGCGGCGTGAAATTCGTGCGCCAGCGCGTGACGCGCGAGAACATGGGAGCGTTGCTGGGCAAATACCTGGAGGCGGGCGACGTCCTGATTGATCTGGCTTGGAACATTGATTGTTGCGAAATCCTCCAGTGGTGTCACGACCGCGGTGTGCTCTACGTCAACACATCGGTCGAGTTGTGGGACCCCTACGAGAATGCCCGGGCCGCAACGCCGCAGAAGATGACCCTGTACTGGCGTCACATGAACATCCGCCGCATGATTGGCCGCTGGCGCCGGCCCGGCCCGACGGCGGTGCTCGAACACGGCGCGAATCCCGGTCTCATCTCGCACTTCACCAAGCAGGGCCTGATTGACATCGGCCTCCGCACCATCAAGGACAAGAAGGCCGCTGGCAGGGCCGCCGACGAAATCCGGCAGCTTATCGCCGATCAAAAATTCAATCAACTGGCGATGAAACTCGGAGTGAAGGTGATTCATTGCAGCGAACGCGACACGCAGATCACCAACAAGCCGAAGCAGGTGGACGAATTCGTCAACACCTGGAGCGTCGAGGGGTTCCGCGAGGAGGGCACGACCACCGCCGAGATGGGCTGGGGCACGCACGAGAAGGAACTGCCGCCGCTGGCGTACGAGCACACCGACGGCCCGCGCAACCAGATTTGCCTCGCCCGCATGGGCATCAACACCTGGGTTTCGTCGTGGGTGCCCGACTACTGCATTCACGGCATGGTGGTGCGCCATGGCGAGGCGTTCACCATTTCCGACCGGTTGACGGTCTGGGGAAACGGCAAGGCCATCTACCGGCCCACGGTGCACTACGCCTACTGCCCGGCCGATGTGGCTATTGCGTCGCTGAACGAACTCCGCGGTTGCGACTACCAACTCCAAAAGAACCAGCGCATCCTCAACGACGAAATCATCAGTGGTTCCGACATCCTCGGCGCCTTGTTGATGGGGCACGCCTACAATTCATGGTGGATAGGCAGCGACCTTAGCATCGGCGAATCACGCCGGTTGGTGCCGCATCAGAACGCCACCACCATGCAGGTCGCCATCTCCGCCATCGCCGCCGTGATGTGGATGATTGAGAACCCGGCCAAAGGTGTCTGTGTGCCCGACGACCTGCCGCACGAGTACATATTGAAAATTGCCAAGCCGTATCTTGGGAAATGGATCTCCAAACCGGCCGACTGGACGCCGCTGATGCGTTACACCAACGCGTTCAAGGGCCACAACAATCCGCAGATCGACCCGGACGATCCGTGGCAGTTCAAGAACTTCCTCATCACCGACGGAGACTGAGATGATCCCGCGCCGCACGCTGAAGAAACTGGCCGAACAACACGGCACGCCGCTGTTCGTGGTGGACCACGACGAATTGCGCCGCAATTACGCGATGTTCAAAAAATACCTGCCGCGCGTCCAGGCCTACTACGCCGTCAAGGCCAACCCCGATCCCGCCATCGTCAAGACCCTGTTCGATGCCGGTGCGAGCTTCGACGTGGCCTCAATGCCGGAATTCCACATCGTCCATGAATATATCAAGGACATGCCCGACAAGCAGCGGCAAGCCTGGATTTGGGACAAGATCATCTACGCCAACCCGATCAAGGCCAACGAGACGCTGCAGGAGTTGAACCCGTATAAACCGCTGGTCACTTACGACAACCACGAGGAAATCCGCAAAATCAAAAAACACGCCCCGCAGGCCGGTCTCGCGTTGCGGTTGAAGGTGCCCAACACCGGCGCGATGGTCGAGCTATCGTCCAAGTTCGGCGCCGCGCCCGGCGAAGCCGTGGACCTGATCCTTGCGGCTGACAAGGTCGGGCTGACCGTCGAGGGCATCAGCTTCCACGTGGGCAGCCAGACGACGAACTTCAAGAATTACGTCGCCGCCATCAACCTCGCCGCCAACATCTTCAAGGAAGCCAAGGACCGCGGCTACACCAAGATGAACCTGCTGGACATCGGCGGCGGATTCCCGGCGCCCTACGACGAAACGGTAAAACCGTTCCGCGAACTGGCCGGCATCATCAACCGCGAACTCAACCGGCTCTTTCCAAAGAACATCCAGATTCTTGCCGAACCGGGCCGCTTTCTTTGCGCGACCGCCGCGACCGCCGTCTCGAAAATCATCGGCAAGGCCGTGCGCGACCAAAAACTCTGTTACTACATCAACGACGGCGTCTATCACACCTTTTCGGGCGTCATCTTCGACCATTGCCATTACCACCTGAAATCGTTCAAGCGCGGACCAACGCAGATTTGTTCGGTGTTCGGCCCGACGTGCGACGCGCTCGACGTGGTTTCGATGGCGGAAAACTTGCCGGGCGACCTGCAGTTGGGCGACCTGCTCTACAGCGAACAAATCGGCGCCTACAGCCACGCTTCTTCGACTTACTTCAACGGTTTCCCGCCCGCCAACGTGGTGCACGTGAACCAGTGAAGACTTGAATCGTCCTCGCTTGTCGTTCTCGTCCTCGTCGTCGTCCTCGAATTCATTTAACGCCAAGACGCGAAGACGCAAAGCTCCGCGCTGACGCCGTCAAGGCGTCTGGATAAGGTAGAACCTGACGGGCGCGTTATTGGTGGCGGCGTAACGATACGAACTGCCCGGGATGTTGGTCGTGAACGTCGCAGTCGAGTTTGTGGTCCACGACGTATTCAACTGCGTGGTTTGCAGCAGGTGGAACGTGCTGGCCGCACCGCTGATCGTGAAGTTGATCAGCAATTGGTTGTTGGTCAACACGGGCTGGCCCAAAACGATGACGGGGGTCGGATTGGTCACGACGGTCACCAGTTTGAACGGCCCCCAGCCCAGCGGGAATTGCGTGAACAACACCGGCGCCACCGCCAGAACGTTCGTTCCGATCAACGTGGGTGTGAAGGTGAAATTAGTCGAAGCGGTGGTATTGGTGGCCAGGTTGATGGCCTGCAGGACGTTCGTCACCACGATGTTTTCCAAGCACCAGCCAACACGGGGATCGTTTTCCGTATAGTAACTGCCGCTGGTGAAGGCGTAGTTGAAGCGCAACAGTGTCAACTGCCCGGCATAGTTGGACAAGGAATACGAATGCGAGGTGAAAGTGGATTCGCCGGATCCGTTACTGCCAATTTCGACAAACAGGTCCTGCCAGTTCGCGCCGCCATCCGAGGATATCTGCACGTACGCCGTTTCGTTGGTCGTTGAAAAACCGAGCAGGCTTTTGAACGAAAACACCGTATTGGTCGCCGGCAAAAGCGATTCGTTCAACTGCAGGAATTGCGACACCGGATTGGTGTGGCACAAATGAAAACAATTGCCGGAACCGACCGGCGGATTGGTAATGACCGAATAAATCGGCGTCGGTGTGATTGTGAAATTCGCCAGGCCGTTGGTGGCAATGTCCGTGAGATTTCCGTTGGTGGTTTGTGCCGTGAGCCACTGGTAACCGGTAGTGTTGGGGTTGGCAATCGGCACGCAGGCGTAGGGATTGCCGGTGTTGAGATAGGGCGTGCTCGTGCCGCTGACGGCGGTGGCGACATAATCCGTTCCCGGCACCGCGGGATCAAACAACGTCACGTTGTAGGTGAAGCCGACGATGCTGGCGTTAACTTTGATGTTGGTGACGGTGACGCTGTAAACCGTGTCCGTGCCGTTGAACGGAAAAGTTGTTCCCTGGCTGGTCGCATCCAAACCCATCGGCACCCAGACCACGGTGTTTTCACCCATATACATTTGATAGGGCTGAATGGCCACGGCCACGCTCACGCCGTTGCTTGTCATGCTGACCGTTGCCGCACTGAAGTCCGCATTCGACAGCGCGAATGACCATTGGGGAAAGACGAGTTGGTAGGGCACGAAACCGGCCGGCGGCCAGGAGACGAAAGGCTGGCTCGTGGCCGGGCGCGGACCGCCAAGGTTCGCGTCGAAAACCCAGGTTGCATTCGCCGAGTTGAAGCTGCCCTCCACCGGCACGTCGCCGGCGGCCATCACCTGGGTTTGCGGATAGAGAATCCAGCGCCGGTGGCCGACTGCCGTGTTGTTCGCGCCAAAGTCCCAGATGTAGCTCGTGATGGCGTCCGGGCCATCGGAACCCAAGGCGAGATTTGAGTTGTCCGCGGCGTTGGTACCGGCAACGCTGAAGCAGCTCCACGTAGGCGGTATGCCGATATGCTGAAGCGCGTTGTTGGCTGACATGATGAGCGCGGCGGCCTGGTCTTGCGTGGACTCATTCGAAGAAAATGTGACCGCGGCCGGAATTCCGGCCATTGCGCGAAGCCAGTTGATGCGGCGCAACGTCGCGTTTTGAAAGGCGGTGGAATTGGTGCCCGGAGTACAGGCTGCCGTGACCGCCGTGGAATTCATGGCCACACCCTGTGACGAGGTGTACACCGCATTGAAAAATTCACGCACCTGCTCGCGTGAAGCCGCATTGACGTTAAAACTGCCGGTGACATCCAAGGGGCGCAGTCCGCGACCCGGCAAACGCGAGACATCTTTTGGCGCCTTCGGCGCATCGCCCAAATTCGGCGGTGGTAACGAACTGGCAGCCGGCGTGGTTTGTGAAAAACCAGTGAGCGGCAGCAGGGTTGCTGAAGCGACAACCATGATGAGCCCTTGGAGTTTTGAAAATGGCATAAAGTTCATTCGGACTTGGCGCAGCTCGGAATGCAAACCGTTAACAGAGTTCGGAGTTAGCAAAATTTATACCAAAGCCGGGCAATGGGGCATTAGATTGTGCAAGGTTCAGGCCTTGAGACCGTATCAATCAATTTTCCAATGCGTATTAATGATTAATACAGACTACCAGCAAAACCCCAAGTTTGGTTCAAGTCTTGAACACAACGGACAGGGCTTTCATGCGGTTTTCGCTGCTTGACCAGACGCGGAAAAGGGCGTTGGCTTCGTTACCTATGAAAACTCAAATTGACCTCAAAAGTGCTCTGTGCGGGCTTGCGGTTGGCGTTCTAGCGATGCTGGCCATTGGAGCGGAAATATCACCAAACGGACCTGGTCGGTATCAGGCGAAACTTGTGTCAACCAGCTACTCCGGTGACAGAGGATATGTGCTGGTTATTGACACTCAAACTGGAAAAGTGTGGACTACAACACTCACCCTTAACTGGCCCAATGCCAAAAACGTGTTTGACCCAAAGAACTAACACCTTTCAACGCTTTCACAATCTAACCGAGCATCACCCCAAGCCGGAAAGTCAAAAACACATCTGCCTTGGCGTGCCAAAGCTGCACCTCACCGGAAACCCTGCCCCACCAACGGCAAATCCAGCATTAACTTGAATTCCGGATTGGTTCGCGTCATGCTCATCGTGCTCAATGGGTGAAATATGAAGCCGAATGACTTTTCCGATGCGCGGGTGCTCGTCACCGGCGGCGCAGGCTTTATCGGCAGCGCGCTGGTCTGGGCGCTCAACCGCCGCGGCTGCGAACGCATTGTCGTTTGCGATCGCCTCGGCACGGACGAAAAATGGCGCAATCTCACGCCACTGCGCTTTGCCGATTATGTCGAGGCCGACGACTTGCTGCCGCGACTGCAAAACGGCGCGCTGGGGAAGTTCGATTTGATCCTGCACCTGGGCGCCTGTTCGTCCACGACCGAGCGCGATGCAGGCTTTCTCATCCGCAACAATTACGAATTCACCAAAGACCTTGCGGGATGGGCGCTCGCCCAGACCGTGCGCCGCCCAAAAACACGCTTCGTCTATGCATCGTCCGCCGCAACTTACGGCGACGGCTCGGCAGGCATGGAAGATGACGATTCGCAACTCGACAAGCTGCGTCCGCTGAACATGTACGGTTGCTCGAAGCATCTTTTCGATCTGCACGCCCGGCGCGCCGGATTTTTGGATCGTGTCGTCGGGTTGAAATATTTCAACGTCTTCGGCCCGAACGAAGATCACAAGGGCGACATGCGCTCGGTCGTCCACAAAAGTTTCGGGCAGGTGCAAAACGAAAATGTTATTCGCCTTTTCAAAAGTTACCGGAAGGATTTTCGTGACGGCGAACAAAAACGTGATTTCCTTTATGTCAAAGATGCCGTCGCCATGACGTTGCATCTGGCCGCGACGCCCAAGGCGAATGGTCTGTTCAACATCGGCAGCGGCCAGGCGCGGACATGGAATGATCTGGCAAAAGCGGTTTTTGCCGCGCTAAAGCGGAAGCCAGACATTCAATTCATCGAAATGCCGGAAGCGATTCGCGACAAATACCAGTATTTCACCCAGGCGAATCTGGCCCGGTTGCGCGCCGCCGGTTACGCCGCGCCCATCACTTCGCTCGAAGATGCCGTGACCGATTACGTCCGCAATTATCTGGTGCCTGACAAACGGCTCGATCCCGCCGCGGCGTAGTGTGGTGTAGCGTCGAGCCTGTGGCTCGACCGAATCGAAAGGAGCGCGGACAGCTATGTCCGCATCTTTATCCTCGCAACCTCAACTCGCGGACGGGCCGTCCGCGCTCCCAAATTTCACCGCCATGTAACTTGCCGACGGTTGCACTTTGCTGTCATTCTTCGGCGGAATGAAAAGCAAAATTGAGGCCTCCGCTGTACGGCTGAATCGTCGTAGCGGCGTCTCGGCAGAGCGCCGCATTCTTGAAAAAGCTGAATCGTCCGTCCCGCATTGCGGGATGCCGAAAGCCGCTACGCCGCTGATTTTGTTCATTGCGTTCAGTTTCAGTTTTTTTACGAACCCGATTTTCGCGGAGGATTTCGACGCCACAACCGAAACTGTCGGCCGGGATACGAACGGGCTTGTCACGCCGGTCAACCAGCGGGTCACACCCGCCGGTATCCAAGTTGAGCTGCCCGGCATGAGGCCGCAGGCGCTGGCGCTGAGTCCCGATGGCCGGTTGCTGGTCACCGCCGGTTTGACGCATGAACTGCTGGTCGTGGATCCGGCAACCGGAAAAATCCTGCAACGGGTCGCGTTGCCAGCCGACAAAGCCACGGTGCAGGAATCCGTCGTTCCGGGAATTCTCAATTTGGACGAAAGGGCGCAACTCAGCTTCACCGGCCTCGCATTTTCGCCGGACGGCGCGCGGATTTACATGGCCAACGTCAACGGCGACATCAAGGTCTTTGGCGTCGGCAAAGATCACAAAGTTTCACCGCTGTTTTCCATCGCGTTGCCGCCAGCCAACGCGCCGAACCGCACAAACGAAATTCCGACGGGCATTGCGGTTTCACCGGATGGCAAGAAACTTTATGTCGCGCTCAATCTTTCCAATCGCCTTGCCGAATTGGATGCGGCAAGCGGGCGTGTGCTGCGGACGTGGGATGTCGGTGTCGCGCCGTTCGACGTGGTGCTGGCCGGTAAAAAAATTTACGTGAGCAACTGGGGCGGCCGCCGGCCGGACGCGAACAGCGTTGTTGGCCCGGCCGGTCGGGGCACACGCGCACGGGTGGATGCGCGCGGCATCGCCAGCGAAGGTTCAGTGTCAGTAATTCATCTCGACCCAAACTCCGAACTCCGAACTCCGAACTCCGAACTCCTGACCGGCCTGCACGCCTGCGCATTGGCGCTGTCGCCGAATGGCCGCTGGCTGGTGGTGGCCAATGCAGGGAGCGACACGTTGAGCGTCGTTGACACGCACACTAATCAGATCGTCGAAACCATTTGCGCGCGGCAAAATCCGGGCGATTTGTTCGGCGCGCAGCCCAACGCGCTCGCGTTTAACGAATCCGGGGAAAAACTTTTTGTTTGCAACGGCACGCAGAACGCCGTCGCGGTTTTTCAATTCAAACCCGGTGAATCGAAATTGCTCGGGTTGATTCCGGTCGGCTGGTTTCCCGGCGCCATTGCGTTCGACGCAAAGCAGGAAAAAATTTACGTGGCGAACATCAAAAGCATCGGCGCAAAAATGGAAAGGGCCAAACCGGGCCGTGGGTTTGGATTCAACTCCAAGCAATACGCCGGCTCGCTCTCGCTGGTGCCCGTGCCGCCAGCAAAAGAACTGGCGGCGTTCACGCAAACCGCGCTGGCGGATTTGCGTTACCCACTGCTGGCACAGGCGAAATTGCCTGCGCGAACCAACCAGCCGGCACAGCCGGTGCCGGAGCGGGTCGGCGAGCCGAGCGTTTTCCAGCACGCCATTTACATCATCAAGGAAAACCGCACTTACGACCAGGTGCTTGGTGATGTACAGACGGGCAACGGCGACGCGGGTTTATGCATCTTCGGTGAACGTGTCACGCCAAACCAGCACAAGTTCGTCCGCGATTTTGTGTTGCTGGACAACACGTATTGCTCCGGCATTTTGACTGCCGACGGCCACCAGTGGACAGACACCGGAATTACGACGGATTATCTGGAGCGCGAATTTGCCGGCTGGCCGCGCAGCTATCCGAGCGGCGGTTTCGGCGAAGGCGGCGAGGACGCGCTGGCGTATTCGCCGGCGGGTTTCATCTGGGACAATGCGCTGGCGCACGGCAAAACCGTGCGCGACTTCGGCGAATTCACCACCACGCACAAACGCTGGAAGGACAGCACACGAAAGGGCAAACCAAATTTTCTCGATTGTTATCACGATTTCGTGAACGGCTCGAACGCGATTGTTTACGAGAGCGAGCCGGACATCGAATCGCTGCGGCCGTTCATGGTGACGAACACGGTGAGCTGGGACTTGGACGTGCCGGATATTCTTCGCGCCGCGCAGTTCAACAAGGAGTTGAAACAATTTGAGGCGGCGGACAATTTCCCGAACCTCGTCATCGTCTGGCTGCCGAATGACCACACCAGCGCCACGAAATTGGGTTCGCCCACGCCCGAAGCGCAGGTGGCCGACAACGACCTCGCGTTCGGCCAAATCGTCGAGGCCGTGAGCCACAGCAAATTCTGGACGAACACGTGCATTTTTGCCGTCGAAGACGACCCACAAAACGGCTGGGACCACGTGAGCGGTTATCGGACGACGGCCTATGTTGTCAGCGCCTGGACGAAACGCGGCGCGGTCGTCAGCACGCAATACAACCAGACCAGCCTGTTGCGGACGATGGAACTCATCCTCGGCCTGCCGCCGATGAACCAGATGGATGCGACGGCCACACCGATGTTTGACTGCTTCACCGGCACACCGGATTTCACCCCGTTCACCGCCGTGACGAACAACGTGCCGCTGGACGAAATGAACTGGCTGCCCAAACTCATTTCCGACCCGTTGTTGCGCAAAGACGCCTACGTTTCCGCAAAGTTGCCCCTGGAAAAGGAAGATCAATGTCCAGAGGATTTGTTCAACCGGATTCTCTGGCGGGCGATGAAGGGTTCGCAAGTGCCGTATCCGGTCTGGGCAGTGAAAGCGGTGGATGATGATGATTGAAGGGTTTGTGGGCGCAATTTCACACCACTGCCAATCCAGAAAAAGGCGAAAAGGAACGCCGCGTTCACGCGGCAGCATGGCAGAAAGGGCGCCTCTGCCGGCTGAAGCCGGCGTTCCTTGACGGTGATACAAGTTGCGACGAGGGTTTGTTGTTCGCGTCCATAATCCTTGATAGGAATCTACAGGTCTGCTTTCATAACCCATGATAAAGGCCACAGACGAGAAAGTCGCTCGTGCACGGTACCATGCACGCTCTGTGCCCTAATAATACTGTTCTTCGCTCACGATGGTACGCTGGTTCAACAATGCTTTACCGGATGAGAGAGAATGATTACCATCAGGCCAACGCCTTTAGGGTTCGACGGTTAACGTAGTTGAACCGGCGAACCCTAA
>JBEKMU010000074.1:0-15940 GCA_049523555.1 Verrucomicrobiota bacterium
TGTCCTACTTCGGCACCGACCAATCGCAGGTACAACGTTACCTTTCAGGCTCGTCCCTGCGCGAGAGCCGGCTGGGGCTGATGTTCAACGCCGTGCTCAAGATTCCCATGCAGTTCTTCATCCTGCTGCTCGGCGTCATGGTTTTTGTCTTTTACCAATTCGAACAACCGCCAGTCTTTTTCAACCAGCCCGCCTGGCACCAGGCGATCCGGCATGATTCCGACGGAAAGCTTCAAACGCTCCAACAGAAATACACCGCGGCCTATGCGCAGAAGGAACAATTGATCCACCAATGGCTCGACGCCAAACACGCCAGCGACCGCCAGGCCGAGGCCGGGGCCCGCGCAGAAGCCTTGGCGGCGCTGGAACGCAGTAACGCCTTGCGGGACGAGGCCAAGACGGTCATGCAGGCGGATGATCCCGGAGTAAAAAGCAACGATGCCGATTACGTCTTCGTCACGTTCATCCTCGATCACTTGCCGCACGGTTTGATTGGGCTGTTGATTGCAGCGTTCTTTGCCGCTGCGCTCCAATCAAAATCCGCCGAGTTGAATGCGCTCGGCTCGACCACCACGGTTGATTTCTACCGGCACCTGCTAAAACGCGAAGCGAGCGATGTGCACTACATCGCCGCTTCCAAATGGTTCACCTTATTTTGGGGCCTGGTCGCGCTCACGTTCGCGCTGTTTGCGAACCTGGTGGAGAATTTGATCCAGGCCGTCAACATCGTCGGCTCGGTTTTTTATGGCGTGTTGCTGGCGTTGTTTTTGGTGGCGTTTTTTCTGAAGCGGGTGGGGGGCACGGCGGTTTTCTGGGCGGCTCTGGTGGCCGAGACACTCGTGCTGACGGGCTACTTTACGCTCCACATCGGCTATCTCTGGTATAACTTCGTCGGGTGCGCGGCCTGCGTGTTGCTCAGCCTGATCATCCAGGCGGCACTGGGTTCGAATGCTCAAACTGCGAAGACTTGAAATGAACCACGAAATACACGAAGGGTAGGGCGCGTCACTCCGTGCGCGCCGAAAGGTAGGGACATCCTGCCAGGATGTCCGCCTCGGACGGCTCGGCGAGCCGTCCCTACCTCAATAAACCAAAACCAGTACCGCCGCATCTTGGGCGGATTTGACCACATCCTCAAACTTTCGGTCAGTCGTGATGGGAGCTTTGAGCTTGGCCGAAACGTCTGGCACCGATTCGAGGAAGCTCAACAGAAAACTGCTCTTGACCGCGTAATTGACGTTCTCCGGCAACGCCCCACTCGCCGCCAAGGCCGCCGACGCATCCAGCTTGGCGGACACGATGCCCACCACGTTCCCGTGTTCATCCACCAGCGCCCCGCCCGAATTGCCCGGCTGCGCAGGCGCGCTGATTTGAAAATAGCGCGGGTCATCCGCCGCGCCGGACAACGACGCGATTTCTCCCTTGGCCAGCTTGGGCGCGAACCCTTGCATACCGATGTTGGGAAAACCCACCGTCGCCACCGTGCCGCCCAGATTTACCGTGCGACTGGCGGCAATTGGCAGCGATGCAAACCGCCCGTCCGCCTTCAACAAAGCCAGATCATTGGCCGCATCCACCTGAACCACTTTGGCGTCGATCAAACCCGCGCTCGTGAGCAAACGAACCTTCGTCGCATCCTTCACCACATGATAGTTTGAAATCAAATAACCAGCGTCCGCGATAAAAAAGCCCGCGCCGCTTGGGGTTTGACACTGTAGGTCGTGGTTAAGTTTGAAATTTGATTAGCGCACAATTTCGACCTGAATAGGCTGCCCCTCAACATTAACGTCGAACGTAGGCGTGAAAGCAAGAGGGTCCAGTTTAATTGCATTTTTAACATTAACGCCTAAATCAGGATTTTTAACATAAACGTCAGATACTTTATTGGTTCGGATGAGGACGGCACTTTGAACGGCGAGGATGCCGGCTAGTAATACGATAACAGCGATTCGATATGTGGATTCGTTTTTCATAGTTTTTTGTTAAGTAGGTCAACGATTTCTTCAATGCTCCAAACATGGTTTGTAATACCCGCTTCCATTGCTGGTGTCACGCGCAAGGCTTGATGAACACGGGCAAAGTTGGGCGTTTTCTAAACGAGCAATTTTCCGCCGATTGGCTCGCGTCCGGCGCACCAGTCGCCCAGCTTCAAAATCTCGACGGAAAAACAATTTCGGTGAAGGGAACCATTCAAGAATATCGCGGCAGGCCAGAAATTATTCTTAGCTCACTGAGCCAAATTTCCGATTAGTGGATTATGGATTACTTTGGGGTAACATTCGTGGTGCGCACGATTTCTTCAATTACTGTTTTAACCTTGGAATCCATCAAGGGACCATAGACAAATTGCTTGCCATTCCTAATTGTGCGGTAATTGATTAAGTCCACATCGGCGGCAGGCATCGGGTTAAAAAGTGGACGGCTCGAAGTATTCCAATGTCCAAAGGCACAGATTCCGCGAGTGAGCGGAAATGTGATTTTCATTTTGTGGTTGTTCAGTCCACCACTGTAAATGCCACGTTTCTCTGGCGAAACCCAATCGCAAACCGCCTTATCGCTGGTGAGAAAATATTTGCCCGGCGGAGCGCAGAGAAAAATCCATTTCATGTTACGAAAAATATTTACGATCTGTTTCACTGTTTGAAGCGATAAGACAAGAGCAAACCCTTGACCCGTCTGCATTCCTAAATTGTCAGATACTTTCGATGATTCGATGCCGAGCTTCGCCTTGCACAGCATTTCAAACCCAGCCTGAAATATTTCGTCTAATGAATTCTCAATCCGGCAAACAGTTGCAGGCGAGCGTGCGTATTGAATCGCTGCGAAGGCGTAAAGCAGACCCCACAATTTCTCATTCATCGGATGCTTTTGCGGGTTCCGGACTGTCTTAAAAAGTTTTTGCAGGTCGTTCTCAAGCGGGAAAAATGCCTTTTCGATCGTTTCATCATCATGTCCTCCACCCTGCAATTCAACCGAGTTGAAATAATCTTCACATCCGCAATCCTGCGGCGAAGATTTTTTCACAGCGGCGTTCGTTAAGTTGTATTCCCAAAGCTCATTTTTAGCCTTTGGGTTCGTGAACTGCCGTAGATAAACCTGCGAATTGTAATGTTGACTCTTCATGGCCGCTGGCAATTTCCTATGCGGTGGGCGGCTTTGGCGTGCCGAAATATTTATCCAGCACCGCTTCCCTTTCTTCCTTGGCCAATTTCGCAGCCTTAAACTCAGCCACTCTTTTTTCTCTCGACATTTCAGCATCCCCTTCGTCTTCAGCTATAGCTTCCATCAACGATTCAAACGTCGGGAGCTTTGCCATGATTCGGAATGGTTTTTCATCACGATCCCTGGCTGGTTTTCCATCCAATACGCCGTCGAGAACGCCCGCGAGTTGGCAAACATCAATTCCGTCGAGCCTATCGGCTATCAGGTTTCGCTGTTCTTGAGAAATCTCGGCTGGATTTACTTCAATGGTTACGATTGATTTGGGAACATCAATTCCTTGGCGGAATGCCTCGGCTTGATTCACTTCAAAACGAAGTTTCATATTTCTGCTGTAATAATTTGTCTATAATCGGCCATGATTCTTTCAGCCCCGATGGCCAGTCGAAGCAACACAACAGAACCACAACTCAAGTCGGTTGTCAAACGCCAATTGCCCCAATCGTCCATCCCAAAATGATTTCTCCTTGGAATCCCGTGTGGTTGTGTTAGCGTAAAGGCATGTCGGAACGCATCTCAATCAAACCGGATGTTTGCAACGGGCGGCCGGTGGTTCGCGGCACGCGCATCACAGTACAGACGGTGTTGGAATTTCTCGCCGCCGGCGATTCGGTCGAGGACGTGCTGGCGGAATATCCGCGGCTCACCCGCGCCGACGTGCAGGCGTGCCTGGATTACGCCTCGCGCGTAATGGGCAATCATTTCTCCGTGGTCCAGACGGCATGAAGGGCTTTGCGCGCCTTTGCACCTTAGCGTCTTGGCGTTAAATCCCGTTTGTCCCGGTTATCCACAAGACTCATTTTAATTTTGGATACAACAAACCACCTCACCCCGGCCCTCTCCCCCAACTCCGTTGGCGGAGAGGGTGGGCGCTCGCGTATTCATTGACGGGCGCGGCGTTGGTTTCCTATGCTCTACGCTACAAAAACGAGGATGACTGCCGCTCCTGTCATTTGTTTCGGCCAGCAGCCGTGCGGGTTCTTCCCGCGGCGTTTCCTGTTTGCCAAAATCCAGACGGCCCGGCGCTTGCACGCGGAGCTGGGCGGAGAAATCGTTTTCTTCTACCACGACAGCGACCACGATCCGCGCGAAACCAAAACCATCCTGCGTCATCGCAAGACCAATGAACCGGCCCAGCTCAACTTCGCTTTCGAAAACCGGCTCCAACGGAAATTTTCGCCGCAATACCTCAAACGCATCCCCGCCGACTGGCAGGGCAAAACGTTGCTCCAGTTGCCGAATTACATGGACAACCGGTTGATTGAAATTTTCCGAAACATTTCCACCTCCAACATCGCCGATTTCTGTCTGGAGATGTATCGCGCCATGAATTTGCTCGAGGGCATCCGGGTGGTGCGTTCGAGCGACCCGGCCATCCGCCGCACGGCCTGTGACATCCCGGAATTTTTCGTGGACGTTCCGCATGAAGGCGAAATTGTTCGCGCCCGTTTGGCCCATGAAGATGGTAGGGCCGACCTGCCGGTCGGCCTGGACGCGCGGCAGCGCGTCCCTACCGAGTTCAAAGCCACATTGAAGCTGCACGAGGGCGGAGATTCCTACGTCCGGTTGCGGGCGGTGGTTTTCAACAAGGAGCAAATAAGTCCGGCGCGCGACAGCCGGCTGCGTTGGATGCAGTCGGTCGTGCATTGCACGCATTACATTGCCGGAGCCGGTGAAAGGGCCTATCTTCGCCCGGAAGAAGCGCCGGAAATCACCTTTGTGAATCGTGAAACGATTGAGCGTTCCGATGAAGCCTACACCGAAATCCCGTCCTGACGCCACACCGTTGCTGGCCTTCGGCGCGCACCCTGACGACATCGAATTCGGGTGCGGCGGCGTCATTGCAAAAGAAACCCGCGCCGGTCGCAGGGTACACTTTGTCATTTGCTCGCGCGGGGAAGCCGCATCCCATGGCACTCCTGGACAACGGGTTGCCGAGGTAAAAAAATCCGCCGCACTCCTCGGTGCAACGATTGAATTTGTCGAACTGGACGGTGATGCACACCTTGAAATTCGCGCTGCTCACACAATTAAACTGGCAGGCATCATCCGCCATGTGCGGCCAGGCATCGTGCTCGCGCCGAGCCTGGTTGAAAATCAGCATCCCGATCATCCACGGCTGGGACAACTGGTGCGCGATGCCTGCCGGCTCGCCCGTTACGGCGGCGTCAAGGAACTGCGTAACTCGCCGCCCCATGCGATTGGGCAACTGTTTTATTACGCGGTAACAGCCGAAGCCGAGCCGGCCAACATTACTCCGGTGCTCATTGACGTCTCCGCGCCGGCCATTCTCAAGGCCTGGACCGCCGCGATGGAAGCGCATGCTTCGCAAGCTGCCGCACGCAACTACGTCGAACTGCAACTCACGCGGGCGCGTTTGCGTGGGCTGCGCATGGGGGCGGGCCATGCCATTGCCCTGTTTCCGAATGATCCACTCGTTCTCGACACGCTGGCAGCCATGAGCCGCGGCGCGCGGCGCTTTTAAATTTAACGCAGAGACGCAAATTACCGAACTTAACGGAAAGAAGAACCTCATGGTGGCAATGAAAACGCAAAATACTTCTTGCGTCCTTGCGCCTTGGCGACTTTGCGTTAAAAGCAGGGGATACTATTATGAACGAGAATGAAATCAGCAAAGTCATCGTTGATGCGGCTATCGAAGTGCATCGGGAAGTGGGTGGTCCGGGGTTGGTCGAGGACGTTTATGAAGAGGCGCTGGAAGAGGAACTCCACTTGAGAGGTGTTTTGGTTGAACGTCAGCTACCCGTAAGGATCGTGTATAAAGGCCGGGTGTTGCGCAAACCGCTTCGCTTGGACATGAAGATAGAAAAACTGGTTTTGGTGGATAACAAGGCTGTTACGGAATGGAATCCGATCTTCGAGGCGCAAATGCTCACTTATCTCCGGCTGACCAAGCTCAAATTGGGTCTGGTCATTAACTTTGGCGAACAGATTCTGAAGGCTGGCATTCATCGGGTGGTCAATGGTTTGCCGGAAGATTTTGAATTTAACGCCAAGACGCAAAGACGCAGAGTCGCAACGGATAACCGGACTCGCCCAGCGGGTGCTTGAGATTAAGCTGCGATAGCGATGTACCAATGCTTTGGAATCGAGCTAAAATAAAATGAAAATCGGCATCGCCTGTTATCCTTCGGTGGGCGGGAGCGGCATTCTCGCCACCTGCCTGGGCGAGGAATTGGCGCGGCGCGGTCATGAGGTGCATTTCCTCAGTTACGAACGCCCGTTCCGGTTGCCGGAAAATATGCCGCGACTGCATTTCCATCCGGTGGTCGTCAACGAATATCAATTGTTCAAGTATCCGGACTATACGCTGCCGCTCTCGGTCAGAATGGCCGAGGTGAGCCGTGACCACGGACTGGATGTTCTGCACGTCCACTACGCCGTGCCGCACGCGACGGCGGCAATTCTTGCGCGTTCGATGCTTTCGCCCGGGCAGCAGCCGCGCGTGGTCACGACGTTGCACGGCACCGACACCACGCTGCTCGGCTGCGATCCGGGCTATGGCCCCGCCATCCACCATGCCCTCACCTGTTCGGATGCAGTCACGGCGGTTTCAGCTTACTTGAAAGCGGAAACCCAGCGGGTGCTTGGATTCAACGGGC
Organism: Verrucomicrobiota bacterium; assembly: GCA_049523555.1. Classification (GTDB taxonomy): domain Bacteria; phylum Verrucomicrobiota; class Verrucomicrobiia; order Limisphaerales; family UBA11358; genus UBA11358. The sequence goes on from JBEKMU010000074.1 coordinate 6,843, forward strand.
CGCTGGAGGTCATTCACAATTTTTTTGCGCCGCGACCGCCGCGCCGTTCGCGCGAGGAAGTGCGCTATGAGCTTGGCGTGGCGGACAATGAAGTGATGATCCTCCACTCCTCGAATCTTCGCCCGGTGAAACGCATTGATCTCCTGCTCGAAACCATCGCGCGCGTCCGCCCGCGCGACGCCTTCAAGCTCGTTATTCTGGCGGGCGGAAGTTTCGAGCCGTACATCAAGGACGTGCAGCGGCTGGATCTGAAAGACCGTGTGCTTGTGCGCGAGAACGTGAATGAAATCGAAGATTACCTGCAGGCCGCCGATCTTGGACTGTTCACGTCCGAGACGGAGAGCTTTTGCCTGAGCATACTCGAGGCCATGTATTTTGGTTGTCCGAGCGTTGCCCGGCGCGCGGGTGGAATTCCGGAGGTGGTGGAAGACAACGTGAGCGGGCTTTTGGTGCCGTCCGACGATCCGGACGCCCTGGCGCGGGCGATTGAAAGTTTGATTCAGGAACCGAAACGCCGGATGGCGATGGGTGAGGCCGCGCAACGCCGGGCACGCGAACATTTTTCCGCCGAGGTCATCGTGCCACGTTACGAAGCGCTTTACCGCCGGGTGTGCGGCTAAACCCTATCGAAGAAAATTCACCGGAGGCGGCGAGAACCGAAGTGGTTCGAGAATGAATTTCAGTTCCATGTTCAAATGATTGTATACTTTGGAGACAACTCCACGGAATACTCTTTGCGAAAGCGTGGCTGCCATTCAGCAACTTTTCTTGGGAAATTATCATTCGCTTCACCTGAACGATATTGTTTGAGAATCAACTCATAAACACGCCAAGCAATTGGGATAGCGAATTTAGCTAATTTAGCAATGTCTTCTGGCTCACGAAGAGGATTGGGCGAAGTTATTTCACCGAACAGAGCGAAAACAAGGCAATTGGCCTTAATGTCTTTGGGACTGCTGCCGTAAGCGCGAGGAAGAAGAAACGATCCGTAATCGAGCACTTCATCCAACAAATCAAGAATGTCCTTAAAATGCTGAACCATTTCAGCACTATATTCCCGGTCAAGTATGGGTTTATAGGAATCGCTCATTAAGGAGCAATTGCTTCTGCGCGGCGAATCTCAATTTCCGCAAACGGCTCGGGCTGCGCGCAGAGGATCTGTTTGAGGCGGATCAATTCGAGCAAGGCGAGAAAGGTGCAGACGACTTCGGACCGGCTCGCGGCGGTTTCGAACAATTCCGAGAAGCGCACGCCGCCGCGTTCGGCAACCACGCGCAGGATGAATTCGATTTTTTCGCTGACCGTCCATTTGTCCTCGAATATGGCGCCGCCGGTGTCGCGTTGACCGAAACGTTTGAGGACGGAATTGACGGCGTTGAGCAAATCAAAAATCGAAACGTCCGGTTTCGGCAGTGGCGTGGTGCTCTCCAGTTCCAGTTTGCCGGGCAGGCGCGGGAAAATATTTTCCTGACGGGCTTCGAGAGTTTGCAATTGCGCGGCGGCGTCCTTGAATTTCTTGTATTCGACGAGCTGGCGGATGAGTTCCCAGCGCGGGTCTTCGCTTTCGTCCTCGCCTTCGACGGCGACCTGCTGGTCGGCGGGCAGCAGTTCGCGGCTCTTGATGTACATGAGCGTCGAGGCCATGACGAGAAATTCGCCGGCGACCTCGAGGTCGAATTCGCGCATGAGGTCAATGTATTCGATGAACTGCGTGGCCAGCTTGGTGAGGTTGACTTCGTAGATGTCCACCTCCTCCTTCTTGATGAGATAAAGGAGCAAATCGAGCGGGCCTTCAAAGACCTCGAATTGAACTTTGTATTCCGCCATGCGCGTCAGCCGATGAAAAATTCTAAGACGACCGGGTACGGTTTGCAACGCCGCAAAGAGACGGGTAGTGGGCTGTTTTAGTTGGTAGGGACGACCTGCTGGTCGTCCGAGGCCGCGCAGCAGCGCGGCCCTACCATTCAAACTACGATTACGAAACTCAAAGTAGCCCTCTACCAACGGACGGGCGGCGTTTGAAAAACCGGCGGCACTTTAAGCTTTGAACTCTGCGTCGGGGGTTTAGATTGGTTGGGTGACGGTGCTTGAAGCGATTCAGAAGAGCGCGGATTTCTTGGCAAAAAAAGGCGTCGAATCGCCGCGCCTGCAAACGGAGCTGCTGCTCGCGCAACTGCTCAAGCTGCCGCGCATGAAATTGTATCTGAATTTCGAGCGCGCGCTCACACCGGCGGAGGTGGACGCGCTGCGCGAACTCGTCAGACGCCGGGGCCAGCGTGAACCGCTCCAGCACATCACCGGCTCGACTTCGTTTTGCGGACTGGAAATCGCCGTGAACCGCCACGCGCTCGTGCCGCGCCCCGAAACCGAGTCCCTTGCTGAACTGGGGTGGCAATTTCTCAATCAACTTTCGGAGGGTCGAGTTCCACGAGACCCAAATTCAATGCGCAAAGAAGATGGGGCGTTGCAGAGCTCCGCCCTCCGGGTACTGGACCTAGGCACCGGCACCGGCTGCATCGCCATTGCGCTCGCCTTGAAATGTCCAACGGCAAAAATCACGGCGACGGATGTCTCAACGGACGCGCTTGCGCTGGCAAAAGAAAACGCCGCGCGCCACACCGTCGCGGAACGGATTGAATTTTTGCAGGGCGATGGATTTGCGGCGTTGCGCGACGCATCGGAGCGCGGGCGGCTCGCCCGCGAGTCTAACGGTGCGGACACGCGGACAAGCTGTCCGCGCTCCTTCGACCTCATCATCAGCAACCCACCCTACATTTCGTCCGCGGAAATTGCGACGCTCCAGCCCGAGGTGCGTGACTTTGATCCTCGCGGTGCATTGGACGGCGGGGCGGACGGTCTGGATTTTTATCGTCTGATTGCGTCACAAGCGGCGGCGTTTCTGAAACCGGATGGGAAAGTCATGCTGGAATTCGGCGACAGTCAAGCCGGGACGATCCGGCAGATTTTTGAAAATGAAAAGTGGATTGTCGAAGCGGTAAAGGAAGATTACAGTCACCGGCCAAGAATTTTGATTGTGCGGCGGGTTTGAATTCCGGTAGGGCGGCGCTGCCGCGCCGCCATGAAATCAAGGACGCGCAGCAGCGCGTCCCTACCAAAACATTTTAATGGAAAGTTTTTTAATCAAAGGCGGCGTGCCGTTGCACGGCGAAGTGACTATCAGCGGCAGCAAAAACGCCGCGCTGCCCATCATGGCGGCGACATTGCTCACCGGCGAGACCTGTGTCATCCGCCGTGTGCCGGACCTGAGCGACACGCGGTTCATGGCGCGGATTCTCGAATCGCTCGGCGCACAGGTGAAATTTGAGCACGGGACGCTGACGGTCCGGGCGCAAAAGATCCGCGGCTACGCCGATTACGAGCTCGTCCGCCAGATGCGCGGCTCGATTTGCATCACAGGGCCGCTGCTGGCGCGGTTGAAAAAAGCGCGCGTGTCACTGCCGGGCGGCTGCGTCATCGGCGCGCGGCCCATCAATCTCCACTTGAAAGGTTTTGAAGCGCTCGGCGCAAAAATTGGAATTGAAGGCGGCTACGTTGACGCCACGGCAAAGAAGTTGAACGGCGCGACCATGTTTCTGGGCGGGCGCGCCGGTTCGACCGTGCTCGGGACGGAAAACGTGATGATGGCAGCGACGCTGGCCGACGGCGTGACGGTCATCGAAAGCGCCGCGTGCGAGCCGGAGGTGGTGGATCTGGCGAATTTTTTGAACGCGATGGGGGCGAAAATTTCCGGCGCGGGCAGTCCGACCATCACCATTACCGGCGTCGAAAAATTGCGCGGCACGGAGCACGAAGTCATTCCCGACCGGATTGAAGCGGCGACTTACACGATTGCCGCCGCCGCGACGAACGGCGAAGTCACGCTGAAAGGCGCGCGCGCCGACCATCTGCGCGCGGTATTTGACAAATTGAATGAGACGGGTGTGACGGTGGAACGACGCGGGAAGGATCTGGTCGTTCGCCGCCACGGACGGCTCAAAGCGGTGGACGCGACCACGTTGCCATATCCGGGTTTCCCGACGGACGTGCAGGCGCAGATGATGTCGCTGCTCACGCTGGCACCGGGCATCAGCATCATCACGGAGCGGATTTTTGAATCGCGCTTCATGCACGTGAGCGAACTGACGCGGCTCGGCGCGGACATTGAAATCGAAGGGCCGAGCGCGATTGTGAAAGGCGGACGGCCCTTGAGCGGCGCGCCGGTGATGGCGAGCGATTTGCGCGCGTCGGCGGCGCTGGTGATAGCCGGTCTCGCGGCGAAAGGCACAACGCAGGTAAACCGGATTTATCACCTCGACCGCGGCTACGAGAACATGGACGTGAAGCTGCGGAAACTCGGCGCGCGAATTCAGCGGGTCGAGGAAACGTGATTTGAACCTGGTAGGGACGACCTGCTGGTTGTCCGAGGCCGCGCAGGTCACCCCGACATCCGATGTCGGGGCAGGTCGCGGGCCCACCGATATCAGACCCCACAGCGCGGCGTCCCTACCGATTCAGTTTCCCCACAAAGTAAAAAGGCGTGGCGAGAAGCCGTTGGCGCGGGCGCAAGAATTCTTTCGCCCGTGCAAACGGCTCCCCGCCTTCGCGCTTTGCGCTTCCGCCTTCGCTTCGCTTCGGCGCGACAAGTCGGCGCGGCAAGCCCGCACCGTCTGTGTCCCCACTTCAAGCTGGCGCGGTCCCGCCATCGCTTTGCCATGTCGTGACGAGTTCATGCGGCGATCAGTTCACGGCTGCTTGCGAAGATACGCGCCTGGCGTTCGGCCTGGCGGATGGCAGCCCGGGTTTTTTCCTCAAACAACACCGGAAACACCAGCAAGGGATAAAGTGTCACCCAGGCCAGTGCCGCCGCCTCGTTGGCCGCATGCCGCAGCGGAGCGTTCAACTCCGGTTCGGTTGCGCGCGCCAATTGCGCCGCCAGCAGCCGGTTTTTCAGCCGCTCGAGTTCGGTTTCCTGAGTCGCGCGGAACGGAGCGGGCGGCGTTGGCCGCAGCTCGAAGCGCGTCTCGGGGTCGAAATTGGTCGGCACCCGTTTTTGGTTTTGGTTCATGTTTTGCCTTTCGTTTTTTGGTTTCGGTTTAACAAACAGAAAACCCGCGATTGACGGGCAATCGCGGGTTTCTGAAATCTGTCGGCTGGTATTACAATTTCGTTCCCACGCTGCCCAAAAGACGGGAGTCGCGCTGCCAAATGGCCATGCAACCGGCTACTGGCGCGTGCTTCAGTGTTTTCACAAACGTGGTTTTCATGTTCTACCGGCAGAAAGAAACACCATTTTCCCGCGTTTGTCAAAGAGTTTTCTGCCTTGAAAAACAGCCCTTTTCAAGACTTGTCCGCCGGGCGTGGGATGGTAAATTGAGCCAAGTATGAGCGACACACCATTACGCATGGTCACGTGTCCGGGGTGCGACGCGAAGGTGTTCATTCCGGGCGACCTTCCGCCGCTGGCCACCGAACCGTGCAAGAAGTGCGGGCACGCGATCATGATGCCGATGCAACTGCGGCAATTCGAGCTGCGCAGCAAAATCGGGTCGGGCGGCATGGGAACGGTGTATCGCGCCTGGGACACGACGCTGGAGCGGATGGTGGCGGTGAAATTGATGAAGAAGGACTTGGCGCAAGACCCGAAGGCGCTGGAAAGTTTTTACCGCGAAGCGCGCGCGTGCGCCCGGCTCAATCACACGAACATCGTTCACATTTACACGTTCGACGCCATGGAGGACCAGCGTTATCTCGTCATGGAACTTGCCGACCGCGGCAGTCTGGATGCGCGCATCGAAAAATTGCACGTGCTGCCGGAACTGGACGTGCTCGACATCGGCATCAAAATCGCCTCCGCGCTCGACATGGCGCTCAAATACGATTTGCTCCATCGCGACATCAAGCCAGGTAACATTCTGTTCAACGCCGACCACGAGCCGAAGCTCATTGACTTCGGCCTTGCGCGCAAGACCGGTGCGGAACAGGAGGGCGATGACATCACATGGGGCACGCCGTATTACGTCGCGCCGGAAAAAATCAAGCGCGAGCCGGAAACTTTTTTGTCCGACATGTACAGCCTCGGCGGGACGTTATATCACGCCATGACCGGCCACGTGCCGTTTGACGCGCCCACGGTGGATGAGGTGGTTGTGGCCCAGGTGACGGCGGCGCTCACGCCGCCGAACCTCGTCGTGCCGGAAATCACGCAGGCCACCAGCGATGCGCTGGTGCGCGCGCTGGCGAAAAATCCGGCGGACCGTTTCCTCAGCTACGACGAATTCATCATGGAGTTGACGAAGTCACGCAGCGAGCTGCTGGTGCAACAATATCAAGCGCCGCAGGCCAAGCCCAAGAGCCTGACCAGTTGGTGGAAGCGGGGATAAAAAAGAAGGCGGGCGTTGCCGCCCGCCGTGAAAAATATCCGTGATTTCAGGTTATGGCTTCGGTTCATCACCCGGCTTCTTGCCGTCATTGATCGTCGTGGCAGCGAGCTTGCCGTCGTCGGTTTTCTTATAGGCGCCGCCGACCTTGTCGCCCACGGCGATGTCGCTCAGAATCGCGGGCTGGCCGTTTTTGGTGATTTTGGTTTCGGACGTGACTTCGAAGGTGCGCTTGCCGATCGTCAACGTCATTGCTTTGGCGTCCACGGCGCTGACCGAGCCGCGGAAGACCGAGCCTTCGTGTTTTTTGGGCTTGGCGGGCTCGGTTTGACCGGGCGCTGCCGGAGGGTTGGTACCATTGTCTTGCGCCCGGGAAAGCACGGGTGCCGTGACGATAGCGGCGGCAAAGAGACTCAAGGTAAGTTTGACAATTTGCTTTTTCATAAGGTTGATGATTGGTTGTTGGTACGCATAAAACGAGGCAGAATGAGCACCAGTCCCGGCGAAAGCAAGACAATTCACCAGGCGCCTTCGGTCAGCAATTCCACGGTGTTGTGCGCCAAATCTTCCGCGAGCAGCGGCAGGGACTGGCGTTCGGCACTGGCCAAATCCGTGCCGACGTGGACGAGCGTGTAACCGTTCACGTCCTTGTCGAGCAGGAGTTTGCCGGTGCGGCGTTCGCGCGCGGTGACGTGTGCGGTGACGCCGACACGATAATTTTCCACGGTCGCAACGTCGGTGTTCAAATAACTCAAGCCCTCGCGATGGTAACGCGTGATGACGCCGGTGACGACGACGTCGCCCCCCTCATGCGTGGCGAGATGATAAGTGCCGTCGGTCTGGAGCTGTTCGCGCAACGCCTGGGTCACGGCGTCGCCCAGCCGCGGCTGCAGCGTCTGATTGTTGAACGGTAGGACTTCAATGGATTCTTCGCCCCCGGCACGGGTGTCGGGGTTGACGGGGCCGAGGTGATACCTAGCACAACCGGCCAGCAGCACCGCTGTCGTGCAGGTCAAAAAAAAATTAAGCGCGCGCATTTCAACCGGCCGGGGTTTGAAGACGCGGTTTGAGCGACTCAATGCGCTGGCGCGCCTGCGCGGCGTAGCGCGAGTTTGGATCAAGCTGCAGCACTTCGTTGTAATAAACCACCGCGCCCGCCCACTTCCTGCTCTTCTCGTAGAATTGCGCGATTTCAAAATTGCCGCGCACCTGCTCGGCCTTGAGCACGGCGATGGCCCTTTGTACTCGGGGCACGCGCCTGTCATCAGGGAAAAGCGTGATGAAATCCGTATAAGCCGCGATGGCTTGGCTGGCGGTGCTTTGGTCGTATTCGGCGGTGGCGGCCTGTTTTTGATACGCGATGCCTTCGCGATAGAGCGCATCGGCGGCAATCACCGGCTGGTTGTGATAGCGGTCGGCGGCGGTTTCGTAAGCCTTGACCGCCTCGGCGTAATCTTTCTGCTTTTCGCGCGCGGCGCCGATGCGCAATTGCGCGTGCGCGGCCACATCGCTGTAAGGGCCGTTGTTCACAATTTTGTCAAACATCTTCGCCGTTTGACCCATCGAGGTGTAAAGCGGGAGGTAGCCCCACAACTTGAACCATTGGCCGTGGAGAAAACGGTTGGCAATTGCGTATTGCCGCCAAAGCACGTCTTCGTATTCCGCGCTCTTGGGATATTTTTGAATGATGTTCTGGTAGGCGTTGAAGGCCGCTTCGTCCTTGCCGGTGGCTTCGAGGCAGCGCCCGATGAGATATGCGGCGTGCGGCGCGTAATCGGACAGCGGCCACACGCGCAGGACGCGATGCGCCGCCCGCAACGAGATGTTGTAATTGGCGTTGTTGAAGGCCTTTTCCGCCACCTCCAACTGATCCTTGGCGCGGCTGCGCTGCCACTTCGCGTTCTCGCCGTAAGGTTCGTAATACCAGCCCTCGCCCGGCACATAAATCAGCGGCGCGGGCGAGCGGAATGGAAGCAATGCGACGCCCGCGACCAGCAAAATCCAGAAGACAAACCGGCGATTCATGCGGCGACAGTAACGACCCCCAATCGGCAAGTCAAGCCACGCACAAGTGGAATCACACTCGATAAATCACCAGCACGCCAAAATCCATCAATATCTTTTGTGTGCCGACGTCAAGGTGCTCGTAATTGAAGGTGTGAACGCCGACGATGTTGGCCTCGCCGATCTCGCTCAAAAGTTCCGTGAATTTTTCGTCAAACTTGTCGTGGCCGGCTTCGACGCAGTGCGCGTGACGAATCGAGCGAGTACGGATTTTTTTGTCCAAACCCTTGGCCACGGCTTCCAACGGCAGTTTCGGTTTTTTAAGCAGGGATTCGGCCGGCTTGTCGCGCACGGGCACTTTGAGATGCATTTCGATTTTGGCGGCGGCGGACGAGGCGATGGGATTGAGGGGATGCAAGCCGGCATCCGGCGGTGGGGCCAACGCCGCTTCGGGTGGTTTATTCGGGATCGTGATTTTCGCGTCACACGTGGGGCATTTGATTTCCGAGCCGGCGCCCTCGCCGTCCACCGACAGTTCTTGTTCGCAATTTGGGCAGTTGAAGATGATTTCCATAAGCCGCAATGGTTTGGTGATGCGATCAGATTAGTGGCGCCTCGCGACAAAAACCAGCAAAAAATTAAGCCAAATTACTCCCACTCAATTGTCCCCGGCGTCTTGCTGGTATTGTCGAAGACGCAGCTGTTTACACCTTTGAC